>PXRR01000031.1 GCA_003021975.1 Halobacteriales archaeon QS_5_70_17
GGCCCGCCACGAGGCGTGGCTGACGGCGACGTTCCGCCGCCTCGATCAGCAGTACGGCTACCTCGAGGAGCGCACGCCGATCTCGCGGCGGGACGAACTGCTCGCTGCCAGCGACGACTCGCTGCGCCGCGTCGAGATCCAGCGGTTCGCCGAGCGCGTCACGGAGCGCTACCGGAACCGGTTCGACGCGCCGCTGGTGCTCGTCCCCTGCTCGGCGCGCAAGCCCTACTCCGAGTCCCAGAGCCACGGCCAGTTCCACGACGCGATCAACTACCGCGCGCACAAGGTGTCGATGACCTCGCCCATCGGCGTCGTCCCCCAGGAACTGGAGCTGACCTACCCCGCCCAGCACTACGACTCCGTGGTGACCGGCCGGTGGACCGAGACCGAGATCGAGTTCGTCGCGAGCGTGCTCGCGCGCTACCTGGCAGCGACCGACTACCCGCGCCACGTCGCCCACGTCCCCCCCGGCGGCTACGCCGACATCGTCGAGCGGGCCGCCAGCGAGGCGGGCGTCGACTTCGAGTTCACCGTCGCCGACCACCCGACGACCGACGAGTCGCTGGCCGCGCTCCGGGAGACGCTGGCCGGCGAGCCCCGCTACCGGAAGCGCGAGCGCGAGCACAACACGGTGCGGGCCGTCGCGGACTACCAGTTCGGGGCCGGTGCGGGACGCGACCACGCCCGGGGCGCGGGCGACGACCTCCTCGGCGAGATCGGGACCGAGGGCCGGTACCCCTCGCTGCGCGTGACCGAGGGCGACGAGCAACTCGCGACGCTCGTCCCCCAGTACGGGACGCTGGCACTGACGCTGGCGGGCGGGCGCCGCTGGCTGGAGAGCCCGGTCCCCGCCAAGCGCGTAGGGATCGACGGGTTCGTCCCCGAGGGGAGCGTCCTCGCGCCGGGCGTGCTCGACGCGGACCCGTCGATCCGCGTCGGCGACGAGGTGGTCGTCGAGGGGCCGCGGGCGTTCGCGGTCGGCAAGGCCGCGATGCACGGCGACGAGATGGCCCGCTCGGCCCGCGGGATCGCAGTCGACGTCCGCCACAGCGAGGAGCGGTGATCGGCGCCGGCAAAGACGGCCTTTAGTCGCGTCTAATCCTTCTCCCAGACAGGACGTCGAGAGCGACCGCGTCGGCGCCTACGGGGGCGTCCTCACGAGCTTCGTCCGCGTCCTGTTCGCCGAGTTCGGCGACGAGACCCAGGCGCTGACGGTCAACCTCGCCATCGGCTTCCCGGACGCGCCGCTGTCGGTGTTCGCCGGCGTCGTCGCCGCCCTCGGCCTCCAGACTGGCGTCGACGCGGTCGTCGGCGAGCGCGTCGGGGCGCACCTCCCCGTCGGCCTGATCGAGGGCGCCGCCGCGGCCGTCTTCATCGCCTTCGGACTGCTCGTGTTCGGGATCCTCCCGCCGCGGGCGCTCGCGGGGACGCTCGCGGCCGTCGCCGCGGTCGTCCTCGGGTGGATCGCCCGCGACCGGTGGGTAGCTTCTTGACGAGTCGCTCCCCACGGGCAGTATGATCGAGGCCGGCGACACCGCCCCCGCGATCGAGGCACCGATGGCTACCCCCGCGGCCGCCGCCGGGAAGCGCGGCGAGTACACCGCCGACGACGTCGAGGAGTTCGCGCTCGCGGACGCGCTCGCGGACGGCCCGGTCGTGCTCGCCTTCTTCCCGGGCGTGTTCTCCCGGACCTGTACCGAGGAGCTCTGCCGGATGGGCGACTGGTGGGACGACCTGGGCGGCCTCCCGGCGTCGGTCTACGGCGTCAGCGTCGATCCCCCCTTCCCGCAACTGGCCTTCCTCGACTCGTACGACGTCCCCATCCCGCTGATCAGCGGGTTCAACACCGGCGTCGTCGCCGACTACGGCGTGCGCCGCGAGGAAGGCCTGCTGCGGGGAATCGCCGAGCGCGCCGTCTTCGTGATCGATCCCGAGGGGACCGTCCGGTACGACTGGCTGGTCACCGAACCGCAGGTCTTCCCCGACCTCGAGGCGATCCGGGAGGCCGTCGCGGCCGCCGCCGGGGACTGACCGGCGGGGGAACGCGGGGACGACACGAAAGGGGAAGCGGTACAGCACGGTTTTGCCCCTCCCGTCCGAACCCCGGCGCATGGAGGAAATCTCGCTGGGCGTTCCCCAGCCGATCATCGACTCGCTCCCGAACGAGGACGACACCGCCGCCAGCGACATGCAACGGGCGGTCGAGAACATCGAGTCCCGGCTCAACCAGGAGATCAGGGGCGCCGACGACGACCCGGAGGCCGCGAGCTTCGCGCTGGACGTCATCGAGCACCTCGAGAACCGCGCCCAGCGCTACGACGAGTTCGTCCCCGAACTCCGGGCGTGGGGGCAGTCGCCCATCTACGCCATCGCGTGGCGCAACCTGCAGGCCGACCTCATCGCCCAGCTCTACGAGCACGAGGAGCTCGCCGAGCGCCTCGACCGCGAGCGCAACGCCCGCATCGTCGAGGACGGCATCAGCCTCAGCGACCTCTACGACGACTGAGCCGGCGCTACGACGGGAACAGCTCGTCGAACCGGGCGGCCTGCTCGGGGTCGTGGCCGTAGACCACCCGCGCGCCGGTCCGCCGCTCCACCTCCCGGCAGCGCCGCAGGCTCCGCCGCCAGTCGGTCCGGCTCCAGAGCAGCCCCGCGCCCAGCGGCTGCCCGGCCTCGTAGTTGGCCGCGACGTAGGCCTGGTCGCCGGTCAGCAGGATCGGGCGGTCGTCGCTCCCGGTCCGCTCCCCCTCACCCCCTCCGGGGTCGCTCCCGGAGGCGGTCGCGTCCGGAGACCGGGGCGCGCCGGTCGCCGTGGCGTCAGCGTCCGCGCCGAGCAGCGTGCCGAGCAGGCCGGGCGTGTGGCCCGGCAGGTGGAGCAGGTCGATCCCGTCGAGCAGGCGCGTTCGCTCCCCGTGGACCACCTGCCAGTTCAGGTCGCGGTCGAAGTCGCTGCGGGCGTACGCGAGCGCGCCGTCGGCGGGGGCTCGCCCGGGAGCGGTCCGGGCGCGGGCATGACCGAGTTCCTCGCGGTGGACGTACACCGGCACGTCCGTCCCGTCGAAGGCCGCGAGACCGCCCGCGTGGTCGACGTGGAGGTGCGTGGCGACCACCAGGTCCACCTCGCCGACGCCGCGGCCGACCGCCTCGAGACTCGCCGCGAGCGACGGGGTTTCGAGCGGCGCGAACGCCTCCCGGGTGGCCGCGGGCCAGCGCTCGGCGGCGTCGGGGTGCATCCCCGTGTCCCACAGCACCGTCGCCTCGGGGTGGTCGATCAGGAGGGCGTAGACCGGCCCCTCGGCGTACAGCGTCTCGGGGTCGCGGTCGCTCGCGGTTGCGGTCCGCAGTCCCTCGACCACGCGGTTGGCGTCGATGCCGACCCGGCCGCGGTCGAGGACTGTCACCGGCGGTACGCTCATAGATCGATCCGTCCGGCGGACGGGACATAGCCGTTTCCCGTAGTGATACGCTTATCAACGCGAGCGCCCAACCCGGAGTCGGATGAGCGACCGCCAACGGGACGCCGTACTCCGGGTCGACCTCTCTGCGGGGACCGTCGAGCGCGAGCGCGTCCCCGACGAGTGGCGCCGGAAGTACCTCGGGGGGAAGGGCCTGGGCGCGCGCTACCTCTACGAGGAACTCGACGCCGGTACGGACCCCCTGGGCCCGGGGAACCTGCTCGCCTTCATGCTCGGGCCGCTGTCGGGGTACCTCCCCGGCGAGTCCCGGTACGCCGCAGTGACGAAGTCGCCGCTGACGGGCGCGTTCCTCGACTCCTACAGCGGCGGTGCGTTCCCAGACGCGTTGGCGGGCGCGCTGACGCCCCCCGACGGCGAGACGAGACCGGATCGCGGCGAGAGAGCGGACGCGAACGGAGACTCGACGGGTACCCCACCGACCGGCGGCGGCCTCGGCGTGCTCGTGACCGGGGCGAGCGAGCGCCCGGTCGTCCTCGTCGTCGAGGACGGCGAGGGGCGCCTCGAACCGGCCGAGACCTGGGGCGAGGACGTCGCCGCGACCTGCGCGGCCCACGAGGGGAGCGTCGCCTGCGTCGGCCCCGCCGGCGAGAACGGCGTGGAGTACGCCACTATCGCCTCCGGCGGCGGCGACCACCACGCCGGCCGCGGGGGCGCCGGCGCGGTGATGGGCGCGAAGGGACTGAAGGCGGTGGTCGCGCGCGGCGACCCCCCCGAGGGGCTCGCGGACCTCCGCGAGCGGTACGGCCGCGAGTACGCCGAGAGCGACGTCGGCCGCTGGCAGGCCGCCGGCGAGACGATCGAGAGCGTCGACTTCGCCAACGAGGTCGGCGCGCTGGCCACGCGGGGCTGGCAGGCGACGACCTTCGAGGGCGCCGACGGGATCGGCATCGAGGCGGCCAGCGAGGCGGCCGGCGACGACATCCCGGGCGGGTTCCGGATCGAGACCGACGACGGCGAGAGCGTCCCGCGGGGGGCCGCGCCGATGAGCCTCGGGGCGGGGCTGGGCATCGACGAGTTCGACGCCGTCGCGGAACTCGGCGAGGTCTGCGACCGCCTCGGGACGGACGTCATCAGCGCGGGCAGCGCGGTCGCGTGGGCGATCCGGGCCGGCGACCGGGGCCTGATCGACCGCGAGTTCTCCTTCGGCGACCCCGACGGCGCCCGCCGGCTGATCGAGGAGATCGCGACGCGGTCGACGCCACTGGGCGACGCGCTGGCCGACGGCGTCGCGGCCGCGGCCGACCGCTACGGCGGCCGCGACCTCGTGCCGACGGTGAAGTCCATGGAGCTGCCGGCCTACGACCCGAGCGACTCGCCGGCGATGGCGCTGGCCTACGCCACGAGCGACCGCGGTGGCTGTCACCGCCGGGCCCGGCCCATCGAGGAGGAGGCGTTCGACCCCGACTGGAACCTCGCCGACCGGGTGCGGGCCGTCGCGGGCGCCCAGACCGCGCGGTCGGTGCTCTGGTGCCTCGTCGTCGACGACTTCGTCGGCGAGGCGCTGTCGGACCTGGGCGCCGAGTGGCTCGCGGCGGTCGGACTCGACTACGACGACGAGGAACTGGCCCGGACCGGCGAGCGGATCTGGACGCTCGTGCGCCTGTTCAACGCTCGCGAGGGGTTCGACCGGAGCGACGACGAACTGCCGCCGGCGGTCGCCGGCGAGGGGCGGATCGACCCGGCGGCGTTCCAGCGCCTGCTCGACGCCTACTACGCGACCCGGGGGTGGGGGCCGAACGGCCTGCCGACCCGCCGAGCGCTAGCGCGCTTGGACGTCGCCGGCCTCCCGGACGCCGCGACCCCGCTTGACGACCGCACGGCGAACGTGACACCCGAAACTGCCGATGACTGACAGCATCGACCTCGACGACATCGAGGCGGAGAGCGAGGAACCGACCGAAGACGACCGCAACCGTGGCGACTGGTTCTGGCGCGGCGAGGGCGACCCCGAGGACGAACCCGCCGGCGACACCGGCGACGTCGGCCCCGGATCGGACGGACCGACCGGACCGACCGGCCCCGGCCTGGAAACCGAGACAGACGCGGACGCGGACGCCGAGGCCGACGGGAGCGACGACGCGAGCGATGCCGGCGGCGCCATCCCGCGGGTGCCCCGCGAGAACGAGGACCGGCCCGTCGGCATCCCCGTCGAGAGCGGGGGCGCCGGCGGCGCGGACGCCCGCCGCGCCGGCGAGCGCGACCGCGAGCGGACCCTCGACCCCGACGCGGACCACGTCGAGAGCGAGAGCGGGAATGGAAACGGGAATGGGAGTGGAGACGCCGCCGCGACCGCGCCGAGGACCCCCGAGGCGGAACCGGGCGACGCCGGCGAGAGCGGCGACGCGCCCGCAACCGCTTCCGGCCCCCACGGCGGCGGCGTCGACGACCGGACCCAGGCGTTCACCTACCGGTCGCTCAGGCGCCTCGAACACCTGCACACGGCGCTGGCCGACGCGGAGTCCTGGAGCGACTGGGTCGGCGTCGTCGGCGACGTCCCCGCCCACGTCATCAACAAGTTCCAGCGGGAGAACCAGGTCGACGTCGACTTCTTCAACGGCGCCGGGGCCGGGCCGGGCGAGCGCCTCGCGGAGATCGGCCCGAGTTCCATGTTCTACGCCGAGCGGATGGTGCTGGTCGGCCTCGAGGACGAGGCGTGGATGGCCGAGGTCGCCGGCTGGGAGTTCGTCCCCCTCGCCGAGGCCGCCGAGGCCGCCGGCTGGGAGCTGACCGACGCCGACGAAGGCGACGCCTGACCGACCGACGGCTATAAGGCTTCGTCGGGAGAACCCTGACACAGACACGCATGAGCCTGAGAAATTCGATGCGGCAGTCCCGGGTGCTGACGCTCGTCCTGCTGACCCTCATGGTGTGGCTGCTGGTGACGATACTCCGGATCGGGGTCGACGTGACGAGGCGCTGGGAGCCCGGCGCCGCGGGCGAGTACATCGGCGCGAGCCCTATCGGCGGGGCGATGGGCGTTCTGGTCATGCTCGGAGTGCTCGTCCTGCTGCTCGTGCTCTACAGCGAGGTCGGGCACTCAGAGCCGGGACCGAGCACCTGGCCGCCGGAGAAATAATGCAGTACGAGTGCACCGAGTGCGGACAGCTGGGCCGGTTCGTCACCGAGGAGGCCCCGTTCACGGCGCCGTGTCCGATCTGCGAGGAGCGGACCCTCTGGACGGCGGCCTTCGAACCCGAAGGGGAGGGGATCTCGTTTTGACCCTTCAGTTCACCGTCGGCGACCGGTTCCTCGACGCCGCCCGGGAGTGGGGGGATTCCCGCCTGATGGACGCCGAGGAGGCGCTCGAGGCGAAAGCCGAGCAGGCGCTGCTCGAGATCGAACACCTCGTCTCCGGGGCGCACGAGGTGTCGTTCGCCGTCGACCTCGACCAGGAAACCGGAGAGGCGACGATCGCCCACGAGCCGAGCGACGAGCTGTCGGCGTTTCTCGCCGCCCAGTCCGAGGAGAGCGGCCTCGACGAGGCGGCGCTGCTGAAGCTCCACGTCGACCTCTTCGCGCGGGTGTTCCTCGAGGAGGACACCAAGCGCCCGCCGAACGCCCCGCCCGAGGAGTGACCGGGCCGCCCGCCCGTCGAAACGGTTAAGCCGGCCTCGGAGCAATACCGCGACATACCATGTCGCACCACGAGAGCGGTTGGCAGCCGGAGGGGGCCACCGAGACGTACAACGGCTTCGAGGTCTGGGACCACGGGGTCCACCCCGACGAGGTCAACTGCCGGGACCACGACTGCGAGGGGGAGGCCGACGACCACGCGGACGACGACTGAACCCGCCGGTTCCGTTCTCCCGCCGAGACCGTCCCCGTCAAACGACAGGTCCAGCCGGTTCTCCGATGGACCCGCCGCGCGACCGGCCCGCGGCGCTCTCGCCGGGTCCGCAGTTCTCACCGAGGTCCCTCGTCGACCGTGACCGCGACCGCCGCCTACCGCATCGGGAACGAGCGGCGGTTCCGGGGCGGAACGTAGAAGTTCGCACGGGAGGTGACGGTGACGAAGTCGAGGATGCCGTTGTTCTCGCGGTCGGTGATCGCCTCGCTGTCGTCGCGAACGTACCAGCCGTTCATCGCCTTGCGCGTGCTCCGGAAGTCCGCGAGCGACCGCTGGAACGACATGAAGTGGACGCCGGGACGGCCGCCGTCGACGGTGTTGAAGTCCCGCCGGAGGATGACCGGTTCGCCGTCCCGGCGGGTCTGGGCGACCTTCTCCTGGTGGCCGACGACGTCGAAGTCCGCGGCGTGCTCCTGGACCGCGTCGGAGAACGGGACCTCCGTTCCGAACCCCGAGACGTCCTCGGGGGAGAACTCCGGCGAGAACATGCGGGCCACGCGGCCGGCCTCGTCGAAAGCGTCGTACCACGTCTCGAGGTCGAGGCGGAGGTGGCTGAGGTGCATCGTCGTGCCGTCGGCGAACTGCCCGTCCCGGACGGCGACCCGGCCCTCGGAGGCCTGAGTACCGTCCCGGTCGGAGAAAAATCCCATGAACTCGGTGTCCTCCGGCGAGAGGGCGTCGCCCGGGACGCCCTCGGCGTCGGCGTGTTCGGCCGGCAGTCCCTCGCCGACGAACCCCGTCCGGCGCTCGCTGACCGAGAACACCTCCCCGAGGGCGTTGTCGCCGTCGATCGACTCGCCGTTCAGGTCGTCGCCGGCGCCGAACATGGCGTGTTCGACCGCCGAGAGGTGCGAGGGGACGTCGCTGGCGAGCACGAGGACGGCGTCGAACCCCAGAAGCGCGGGATCGTCGGTTCGAGAGAGCACCTCGGGTTCGCTGATCGGCGCCGCCGAGAGCTCCCCCAGTCGGTCGAAGTAGGCGGTGCCCCATCCGAGCGCGTGGAAGAGCCCCTCAGGCGACCAGTCGTAGGCCGCCTCGAGGGTTCGCATCGCCCGCTCGACGACCTGCTCGGCCTGCAGCGACGGCTCCTCGTCGAGGTCGAGCAGGAGGAGCCGCCGGTAGCGCGGCGGGACCGTGTTGCCGTCGTCGTCGGTCGTCAAGGTCGCCGACTGGGCGTACTGCCTGACCGGGAGTTCGTCGGCCCGCGGATTGGCGGGTAACCCCTCTACGCCCGGATCCCCCGCCGACCGGGCCAGGATCCGGCTACACCCCGCAAATCCGGCGCTGCTCGCGGCGACAGCGAGCCGCCCTAGCAACCCCCGTCGAGATACCATGGAACTGTCCGAGCGAACGGGACGAGCGGAAAAAAGGGTTGCTTCCCGCGAGCCACAACGGTTTTTTCCTCGCTGGTCCAACGGCGACTATGCAACGTCTCCCCCTGCACGAGGGGACGGAGCTCCCGCTGGCGACCGACGTCGCGATCCTGGTCATGGCGTTCAGCCTGCTCGTGCTGGGGATCGTCGCGTACGACGCGTACCGGGCGTACGACGGGGAGGACACGACATGAACGGGACGGGCAACAGAATCGGGACCGCGGAGGACGGAAGCGAGAGCGGGCGCGCGCCCCGGAGGGGTCGCCGTGGCGCTTGAGGAGCCGACGGTCGGAGCCGCCGACGACGGGGGGCGGTCGACCGGCGCGACCCTGATCGGCTACCTCCGGCGGATCGTCTACCTGCTGGCGTCGCTGGTCGCCCTCTCGCTGTTGCTCGTCGGCACCGTCGCCGTCATCGCCGAGGTCAAGGGCACCTGGCACTGGGCGATCCACCTCGAGTCGACGATCAGCTACATGGGGCTGTTCGTCTACTACCTGCTCGCGGCGCTCGTGCCGCTGACGGGACTGCTGTTCGTCGGCCAGTGGTGGCACGATGGTTGACCTCGACCTCCCGGACCTCCTGCGGGGGACGGCGATCCTGTCGGTCGTCGGTCTCTGTCTCGTCGTCGCGGGGGTCGCGGTCGTCGCCGTCGTCGCGGAGGCCTACCAGACCTGGACCTGGTACTTCCGCATGGAACAGGCCATCAGTGCCGGGACGCCCATCGCGCTGGGGTTCACGGGGCTGGCCATCGTGAGCTCCTTCGGACTGGTCTACGCCGCCGGCGACTGACCGGCGACGGGGGAGGACAGTCCCGCCGCCGGGCCGTTCTCGCCGCGTCGCTATCCCGCGACCATCTGGGCGACGATCTCGTCTTCGAACTCCACCAGCCCCAGGAACAGCGACGCCGCGGCGCGGTAGAGATCCTCGTCGGTCTCGTCGCTGACGTCCGCGTGGAACTCCTCGACCCAGGTCGAGAGGTGCTCGTCGATGAAGACTCGCTCGTAGCCGAACGCCTCCTCGTGGCCGTCGCGCTGGAGACCGATCAGGTACCGGAGGAAGGCGAGTTCCACGGCGATGAAGTCGTTCTCCTCGCCGTAGTCCTCCGGGGGGTTCCAGCCGGCGGCGGCGTAACTGGCCTCGACATCGGCGAGGCCCTCGCCGATGAAGTCGGTGTCCTCGCGGTAGTAGGTCTCGTGGGCCAGCACGGGCGGGCGCGGGCCGACGAACACGGTCGTGTACTCCGTCTCCAGTTCCTCCTGGACCGCGGCGGGATCGCGCGCCCGGTTCTCTTCGACGAACGTCCGGAGGCGGTCGAACCCCTCGTCGAGGTGCTCGTTGACGCCGTCCTCCGGGAACCGGAGGTCGCCGTCGAGCAGTTCGGCGACGAACTCCTCGCCGGGGACGTCCCAGAACGCCTCGATGAGGAAGTCGACGATCTCGATGCGCGCCTCGTAGACGGCGTAGTCGTCCATCAGCGCCCACCCCCTTCGAACAGCACCGCTGCACGGCAGTTGTTACAGTACTCGAAGACGCTGTGATCGGCGTCGGGGGCGATCCCCTCGACGCGGTCGCCGACCTCGTCCATCACCTTCTGGGCCGACCCCGCGCTGGTGAAGGGATCGCCGCAGCGGACGCACTCCAGCATCTCGCCGTCGTGGACGGTCTCCCAGGCCGCGCCGTCCCGGCGCTCCGGGAGCCGCGTCAGGTCGAGGCCGTCCTCCATCGTGATCGCCGTCTCGGGACAGCCCTCCTCGCAGAGCCCGCAGTTGACACACCGCTCGTGGTTGAACTGCAGGTCGCCGCCGTCGGTCCGCCGGATGGCGTCGGTCGGGCACATGCTCGAACAGGTCGGCGTGAGGTTGCACGCCTCGCTGACCGACATCCGGCCGAAGTTGTCCAGTCCGCGGATCACGTCGCGCTCGGGCGTCGAATGCTCGATGATCGCCCGGACGCTCTCCAGGGCCCAGTCGTGGTTGTTGAACGCGGGACGGCCGGTGCCCCCGTCGACGACTCCCTCGGCCTCGTGGTCGCCCTCGGGAACCGGCGTCGCGTCGAGACCGGCCTCGAACGCCCTGAGGTCCTCGACGAACCCCTCGGTGTCGTCGGGGTCGGGGGCGAAGAACTGCACGCGCTCGCCCAGTCCGAGGTCGCCGCTGGCCCGGTTGAGTCGCTCGACCAGTTCGGCCCGCGGGTCGGGGCCGGTGTGGAGACAACCGTCGCCACAGCCGACGACGGCGACGCCGTCGGCGCCCGCCGCCAGCGCGTGCATGGCGTGGGCCTCGCCGACGGTGGCGGTGCAGTTGACCCGGACCGGGAGGATCGGCGGGTAGCGCACGTCGTCGCCGCCCGCGGACTGCCGGCCGTAGGCCCGCAGGGCGTCGGCGGCCCGCTCCGAGCAGACGAACGCGACGATGGGCGTCTCGATGCCCGACCGCCCGCCGAACAGCCAGCCGCCGGAGTCGTCGGTGGGATCGAGCAGCGCCTCGACCTCGCGGGCGATCCGGCGATTGGAGGGCTCGCGGAGCATCGTCGCCCCGGTCGGGCAGTCGCTGGTACAGGCCCCGCAGTTCTGGCAGGCGACCTCGTCGAACTCGACGGAGTCGATGGTCGGCCGCTCGACGGCGTCGTGCGGGCAGGCCTCGACGCAGGCGTTACAGCCCATCTGACTGGACTCCCCGGAGGCGCAGACCTCCATCTCCAGGTCGAGGAACTTCGGCTTCTCGACGCCGCCGAGCAGGCTCTCGACGGCGGCGATCTTCGCGCTGTCGATGGTCCCGGTGTAGAAGCCCAGTCGCCCGCCCCGCGTGGCCGGCGCCGCGCCCGGGTAGAGCACCTGGTCGAACTCCAGGGTCCGCTCGACGCCGTCCATCTCGATCGCGTCGGTGGGACAGCAGTCGGCCCACTCCCCGTCGGGCGCGTCCGGATGGATGTCGACGGGGCGGCGCGTGACCATCCCGTCGGGCCCCTCCTCGACGCACTTCATACACGAGACGCAGTCCTCGGTGACCCGCGAGCGCACGAGCAGTTCGTAGCCGCCGTACTCCCCGTCGACGGCGACGACCCGCCCGCGCTCGATCTCGACGTCCTCCAGGGAGGCGTCGGCGTCGTGGAACTCCCGGCCGTCGGCGACCAGCGTCACGTCGGCGGAGTCCGCGAGCGCCGCGGCGGTCCCGGCGTCGCCGACCACGGCGACGCTGTCGCCGGCCTCGCGCTCGACGGTCCGGGAGATCGCCTCCTCCTCGAGGCCGGCCCGTCGGGCGTTGATCATGCGCGCGGTCTTGGCGGTGGCGGCGCCCTCCCCGTGGACCCACCCCGCGCCCTCCCGGTGGTCGACGAAGGCCGTCGCCTCCGGGTGGAGCCCCTTCTCCTTCGCGAGCGACCGGAAGGTGTCCTGGCAGTTCGGCTCCGGCGTCGTGACGATCAGCTGGTCGAGGTCGTACTCGTCGATGACCTTGTCCATCCCCCCCAGCCCGTCCCGGCAGAGCAGCTCCGAGCTGGCGACGACGTCGACGTCTGTCACGCCGTCCCGGACAGCCTCCAAGTCGATGTCGCAGGTCCCCCCACAGGAACACACGAACGCTCCGACGTTCATCAACTCAAGGTACGCGACGACGATGAAAGCTCTTGCGTCCTCGGGTCGGAGAACCGTCGACACAAGTCTTAGGTCGGCCAAAAACCGGGGGCGCTCCCGGAACTTTCAAGTAGCAAGGGGGTATTCTTGCGTGTCAATGCGTGGTAGAGAAATTCGCCGTACAGCGGTTCTGACGGGGGGAACGGTAATCGACCGAATTCGGTTAGCCGATCCGTAGTCACAATGGGAACTGAACCTGTTTCACTTGATCTCGACCGGCGGTCGTTCCTGAAGGCGAGCGCGCTCGCGGGCGCCGTCGCGCTGGGCGGGGCCGGCGCGGGGCAAGCGCTCTCTCAAAACGAGGGGGAGACCGACGGCACGGACACCGAGGGCGAACTGAGCAAGACGATCTGTAACTACTGTTCGGTCGGCTGTGGTTTCCGCGGCGAGCGGAAGGGCAACGCCTTCGTCGGCCAGGAGCCCTGGAAGGAGCACCCGATCAACGGGGGGTCGCTCTGTTCGAAGGGGGCCGGCATCTACGCCACCGAGCACTCCGAGAAGCGGGTGAAACACCCGATGATCCAGGAGGACGGCGAGTGGAAGAAGCTCTCCTGGGGCGACGCCTACGAGCGCCTCGGCAACGACATCAAGGCGCTCTGGCCCGACCACGATCTCAGCCCCTCGGAGGCGACCGACGTCGACGAGGAGGCGAGCCGCGAGAGCGTCATGCTGCTCGGGAGTGCCCACCACTCCAACGAGGAGTCCTACGCGATCCGCAAGCTGGCGGCGTTCATGGGGACGAACAACATCGACCACCAGGCGCGGATCTGTCACTCCACGACGGTCGCCGGCCTCGCGAACACGTGGGGCTACGGCGCGATGACCAACACCGTCCAGGACTACCGCAACTTCGACCTGAACGTCATCATCGGGCAGAACCCCGCCGAGGCCCACCCCATCGCGATGCAGCACATCCTCGAGGGCCAGAAGCGCGGCGGGACGATCCTCTGTCTCGACCCGCGGTTCACGAAGACCGCGGCCCACGCCGACGAGTTCATGCGGTTCCGGCCCGGCACCGACGTCGCCCTGGTGATGGGCGTCATCAAGGTGCTGCGCGACAAGCACGGCCTCGCGATGGACCCGGACGCGGACGACTCCGGGCAGAACATGCTCACCGACCGCGTCCAGGGCTGGGAGGACGTCGACGCCGAACTCGACCAGTACGACCTGGAGACGGTCTCGGAGATCACGTGGGTCGATCCGGAGGGCATCGAGCGCATCGCGGACCTGATCCACGAGAACCGGCCCAACGTCCAGATCGAGTGGGCGATGGGCGGCACCCAGCACAACAACGGCACCCAGAACATCCGCTCGTACGCGATGGCGAGTCTCGCGTCGGGCAGCGCGGCCCGCAGCGGCGGCGGTCTGCAGGTGATGCGCGGGCACGCCAACGTGCAGGGCGCGACGGACCTCGCGGTGGCGAGCCACATCTTGCCGGGGTACTACGGGCTGACGGCCGGTGGCTGGTCGTGGTGGGCCGACGTCTGGGACAAGAGCCCCTACACGAACGGGTCGGTCTCCTTCGGGGATCTCTACGAGAAATTCGAGTTCCTGGACCCCGAGCTCTACGGCCGCCAGGAACCGAGCTTCCGCTCCGAGGACGCCGGCGACCTGCCGGCGACCCACGACGACAAGGGCCACAGCCCCGACAAGCCGGCGGACAACTCGATGATGTTCCAGAACGGGCTGACCGTGGCCCGCTGGTTCGAGGCCGCCCTCGACAAGGAAGACCGGATGCAGGAGACGCCGATCTACCAGCCCGATCAGGTGAAAATCGCCGTCTTCTGGGGGCACTCGGCGAACTCCATCAGCGAGATGGAGAAGATGAAAGAGGGGATGGAGAACCTCGACCTGCTGGTGGTCGTCGACGTCTTCCCCTCGGTCGCGAGCGTCCTGCCGGACTACGAGGAGGGGCCGCCGGTGTTGCTGTTGCCGGCCTCCAGTCAGTACGAGCACTACCGCTCGCTGACGAACACGAACCGGTCGGTGCAGTGGTCCGAGCCGGTTCGGACCCCCGCCCACGACTCCAAGCCCGACCTGCAGATCATGCAGGAACTGGCCGCCGAACTCGGCTTCGCCGACCACTTCGACTGGGGCTCCGGGGCGGACCTCCACAACGGGAAGTCCACCTACGAGGACGTCGTTCGGGAGTTCAACCTCGGGACGATGACGATCGGCTACCGGCAGACCCCCGAGCGCCTCCAGCAACACCTGGAGTACGACTACGCGTTCTCCAACGAGGACCTCCAGGCGAAAGGCGAGGGGACGCCGGTCTCCGGCGACTACTGGATGCTCCCGTGGCCGTGCTGGGGCGAGGACCACCCCGGGACGCCGATCATCTGGAACGACGACAAGAACCCCAACAACGGGGGCCAGGACTTCCGCGCCCGGTGGGGGGTGCAGGCGCCGACCCCCCAAGAGTGGGCCGAGAACCCCACCGACGAGGACTACCCCCTCGAAGCGACGATCAACTCCGACCGGTACGACAGCCAGGAGGAGGCGCTGAGCCTCCTCCGGGCGCCGTACAAGCCCGAGTGGGCCGGCCAGCGCGAGACGGCCGAGGACGGGATGATCCACGGGGTGCCGGAGTATCCGGGCTGGAAGACGACGTTCCCGGAGAGCCTGATCGATCCCAGCCAGGAGACCCAACCGGACGAACTCACCGTCCCGTACGAGCATGCGCTCGCGAACGACCGCTCCGGGTTCACGGCCGCGCGCGCGATCAGCGATCCGGAGAACTACCTGGAGGGGAGCCACAGCCAGGAGTTCCTGGACCACCTCAAGAGCAAGGACGTCGGTCCGGGCTTCTACGAGCAGTACGACTACCGCCAGCCCGACGCTCCGACCGGCCGCGGGCGGGCGCGAGCGGTCGCCTGGAACTTCATGGACAAGGTGCCGGTCCACCGCGAACCCATCGAGAGTCCCCACCGCGACCTCGTCGAGGAGTGGCCTGCGAACGAAGGCCAACGGAACTTCTACCGCCTCGACCAGAACAACCGTGTCGAGCAGGAGCAGGCCATGGACATCATCCACAATCAGGACGAGGGACCCGACCTGGACACCATCATGACGACCGGGCGGCAGGTCGAGCACCAAGGGGGCGGCTCGGAGACCCGTTCGAACATCCACACCGCCGACCTCCAGCCGCACATGTACGCCGAGATCACGCCCAACCGGGCGGAGAACCTCGGCGTCGATGGGGGGGACCTGATCGTGATCTCCTCGACCGACCGCGGATCCGTGCTGGTGAAAGCCCGCGTGACGGACCGCCCCAACGACAAGGAGATCTTCCTCCCGTACCACTGGGGCGGGGTGTTCAAGGGCGAAAGCCTAGAAGACAAGTACCCCGACGGCCACGTCCCGTACGCTATCGGTGACTCGGTCAACGGGATCACCTCCCGGGGGTACGACGTCGAGACCCAGATGCAGGAGACCAAGGTCTCGATGGTGGCCGTCCGCAAGGCGACCGAGGGGCTCCTGGAGGAACTCAACATGGACACCGACCTCGAGTTCCCCCAGGATCGCAACGGGATCGGCACGCAGAAAGACTTCGACGTGCGGGACAGCAGCACGACCCAATAATGTCAACAGACCAAGGAAATCGCGAGCGGATGCGGGAGGGAGTGATGAGCGTCGGCGAAAGCGCTCGTATCTTCCCCGACGTGGAGGCGTGTATCGACTGCGGTGGCTGCGTCGTCGCCTGCAAGCGGACGTGGGACATCGACCCCGGCGAGCAGCGGATCAGCATCTCGACGATGCTCGAGGGCCAGGAGGCCGCCGAAGGACTCAACGCGAGCAGCGCGAAGGCCCTCAACCAGGGCGAGAGCCCGGGCGAGACGAGCATCCCGATGCAGTGCTACCACTGCGAGGAGGCCCCCTGCGTGTCGGTCTGCCCGACCGACTCGCTGATCAAGCAAGACGAGAGCGGGTTCGTCAACGTCCGCGACGACCTCTGTATCGGCTGTCAGTACTGTCTGTCGGCCTGCCCGTTCGGCGCGCCGCAGTTCCCGAACTCGGACCAGGCGACGGCCCAGATCACCGGCAACGGCGGTACGATGGACAAGTGTACGATGTGCGAGGAGCGCCAGGACGTCGGCAAGGGGCCGGCCTGCGCCGAGGAGTGTGCGACCGACGCCATCCTCGTCGGGACCTCCGGACAGATCGCGGAGGAGCTCGACCGGCGCGACAGCGGGACGTTCTTCAACGACGTGGCGATGAACATCATCTTCGGGGAGGACGAGGCCGAGGAGGTGTTCTGAGATGGCCAGGGAGTACCCTGAGACGAACTCCTACAGCGGACTCGCCGTGGCGATCGCCGCCCTCGCCGGCGTCCTGGCCGCGGTGGCGAGCGCCTGGGTCGCGAACGGCTTCGCGACCAACTTCGAGGAGCTGTTCCGCGTCGCTCCCACCGTCGAGAGCGGCGGCGTCGGCAGCGACTGGGTGGCCGGCAACACGCTCACGTGGCTCGATTTCCTGGTCGCCATCACCCACGCGGTCGACGTGCTGATGGGCGTGTTCATCCTCGTGATGGTGTTCATCCACTGGGCGGCGTTCCGGCGGCTGGCCGGCCGGATGCGCAAGCCCGGCGGGCGGCGCCGCGAGGGCGTTGCCACCGACGGCGGGACGGCCGACGACGAGAGGACCGACGACGAGACCGTCACGGACGGCGGCGTCCCCGCCGACGGGACGGCGAGCGACGCGGCCGCCGACCGGCGAGGTGATCGCGGTGACTAATCTCGATCACGGGAAGTTCACGCGGACGACGACGCTGTTCCACAGCCTGCTCGCGCTGGACGTGTTCCTGCTGTTCTTCACGGGATACGGGATCATGTTCAACGACGAGCTGTGGTGGCTGATCGCGCTGCTGGGCGGCTACACCGGAATCAGCGCCATCCACCGGATCGCCGGCCTCGGGCTCGTGGCGCTGATCGTCTTCTGGGTAGTGCTGATGGTCGTCTCGCCGACCGGCCGGAGTAACTTCCGGACGATCGTGCCGACCGGTGACGACATCCGAGCGTTCATCCAGGACGTGAAGTTCGTGGTGGGTCGCGCCGACGAGCGCCACCCCAACGCGCGGCAGTTCGGGGGCGACAAGTCCGGCAGCGTCCCCCTGCTCTCGTACATCGGGAAGGGCGTGGTGTTCATCTTCAGCATCGAGCTGACGCTGCTGACGATCTCCGGGCTGCTCATCTGGAGCAAGACCGGCCTGGTGGACTTCTTCGCGACGAAGACCGCGGCGATGGGCTTCGTCGTCTTCCACGGACTGCTCGGAGTCATCATGCTGATGGGGGTGATGTTCCACATCTTCGAGCACGGCTTCCACCCGGCGTTCTACCCCGTCGAAACGAAGGCGTTCATCCCCCGGAGCATGATCCCCGAGTCCCACGGGGACGACGAGGAACCCGAGACGACGGGCATCGAGCGCCTCGAACTCGCGCCCAGCTGGAGCTGGGTCGCCAACCTGATGGGGGCGCTGACCGTCATCGGCATCGTCAGCGTGCTCGTGGCGAGCATCTTCGACGAGGGGTACCCCGTCCCGCGCGAGCTCGCCATCGGCGGCGGCCCGACGAACCTGCTGTTGACCGTCGGGGTCAACATCGGCATCTTCGTGCTGTTCGTCGGCCTGGTGCTGTCGATGTACGGGAACCTGGTCCGGATCCGCTGGGAGCGGCAGGTCGAGCGCCGCCCCGGCGACCGCACCGCGGCCGACGGCGGCCAGCCCGACGACGACTGACGGGGGCCGCGGTCCCGTTGCGGAACTCGCTTTTCCGATCGCTCGACCGCGAGCGGCGGCTCGCGGCGTGGCGGATTCACGAGACGGGTCCGGGCGCGTCTACCGGGACGCGCGACGACCGGTGAGCCGTGAACCGGCCGGGCCGGTCAGCCCGAGAGGAGTTCGGCGCCCTCCGTCGAGAGCTCGACGGAGACGTCCTGGCGGGTCTGTTCGCTGATCTGGTCGAGGTTCCGCGTGAGCACCTCGAGGATGTCCTCGGGCTCGGGGTAGACCAGCATGTTGCCGTCCTGGTCTTCCATCACGAGCTGGGTGTCGGTCAGCGCGACCTGGTCGTTCTGGATGCGGGCGACGATGGCCTTCAGCGCCTCCGCGCCGCCGGGATCGCCCTCCTCGACCATGGTGATGTAGACGGCCTCGAGGCCGATGACGTCCTTGTACTCCCGCACCCGCTTCGCACACCGGACCATGTCCTGCGTGACTGCCGACTTCTGCGGGTTGCCGTGTTCCCCCTCGAAACAGTGCTTGCACGCGCGAAGTTCCAGCCGCATCAGTTGTCGACGGAAGGGGACGGGCGCCGAAATACGTTGTCATCCCCGGTTTTTACTACCGAGGAACGAGAGAACCGACTATGGTATCGACGGTACTCCAGGCCATCTACAGTGCCCTCGTGGTGATCGTCGCTGTCGGCGGGATAGCGGGAGTCATGTGGGCGACCCGGAGCAGAACCGAGCGGGACGCGAACGTCTCCAGCGCGCTGATCGTGATAGCGGTCGTAGTGTTCGTCCTGGCGCTGGTCACGAGCATGTTCCTCTGACGCCGCGGTCCGCGGTCCGTGCTCCGGGCCCGTCGCGGGCGTGCGCCCCCCGCGCGACCGGTCCGGAAGCTTATACTGCGGGGCGCCGAGGGGAGCGTATGGAGCTGGAGTTGCGGTTCTTCGCGAACTTCCGATCGGCCGTCGGCCAGAAGACCATCCCCCGAGAGTACGACGACGGAGCGACCGTCGGGGACGTGCTCGCGGGTCTCGAATCCGAGTTCGACGGGCTGGAGGGGGATCTCCTCGACGACGAGGGCGAGATCCGACCGCAACTGAGCGTTCTCAAGAGCGGGCGGGAGGTCGAACACATGGACGGCGTGGAAACCGGTCTCGAGGACGGCGACACGCTGTCGGTGTTCCCCCCGGTCGCCGGCGGCGCGACGACCCGCAGGGGGAAGGCGTTTCGGGGCATCTCGCTGCGGCTGGCGGTCCACTACCTCGAGAACCTCGGCGGCGAGCGCGTCGACGACGGACCGCCGGCCGAGGAGGCCGACGAGGCCGTCGTCGAGGGGGGCGGCTGGCGGGCCGACCTCTCGGCCGAGAAGGTGAACGCCGCCGGATCGTTACAGCTCACCGAGGTGAGCATCGGCTTCGAGGGGGACGAGGAGACCCTCGAACCGCTGATCGAGAAGTTCTCACAGAAGGCGATGCGCGCCGGAGGGTAGATGCACCCGATCGACGGCCAGGCGCTGTTGCTGGCGACTGCCAAGGCCAGCGTCGGCCCTCAGGACCTCCCGAACCTGCTCGACGCCGTCCAGGCCGACCTCTCCGACGGTCTCCCGGAGTACCGCCGGCGGTACGAACTCGTCTACGAGGGCGACGCGACCTGCGTGTTCCTCGTCGAGGCCGACCACTGGGCCACCGTCGCGGAGCGCGTCGGCCTGGACTCCCGGGAGCGCGACGCCGTCCGCCGGGCCCACGCCGAACACCTCCGTCGGATCGGCAGCCGCGAGGACCGCCGCGAGGAGTTCGAGACGGCCCTCGACATCCGGTCGTGCGTCGTCATCGGCGAGTCCGACGGCGACTGAGCCTCCGGTCGCCCGCTCCTCGCGACCGATACGGGACGGACCTGCTACGTTACAGCCGGGTCGGCGACCACTCCCGTGAGCACGCCCAGCGCGCTCCGCCAGCGCTCGCGGGGCCGGAGCCCCGCCGCCTCGACGAGCGCCGCCGGCCGCTGGTTCCAGCGACAGCCCATCGACTCGAAGTGGCGGTCGGCAAAGCGGTCCTGGAGGGCCGCGAGCGGGCCGACCGCCGACCGCCCGTGTTCGAGCAGGCGGATCGACCCGCCGGGTCGACAGACCCGCGCCATCTCCCGGAGCGCGGCGACCGGATCGGGGAAGGTACACGTCGACAGCGCCGAGACGACGCTGTCGAAGCTATCGTCCGGAAACGGGAGGCGGGCGGCGTCGGCACGGAGAAGTGTCGCCGAGCGGCCCAGTCGGTCGGCGGTCCGACGGGCGCCCGCGAGCATCGCGGGGCTGAGGTCGACGCCGACGAGGTCGACGTCGCCGAGATACCGGAAGTTCGCGCCCGTCCCGCAGGCCACGTCCAGCACGCGCCCCGCGGCCGGGCCGAACACCCGGCGGCGGTACCGTCCCAGCAGGACGCCCTGTAACCGGTCGAACCGCTCGAACCGGGCGGCCGCGTCGTCGTAGATCGCGGCGAGTTCCTCGGGGGATTTGCCGGGCCGGTCGCCGCCCGGTCGCGATCGAGCCATACGCCTCGTCGGGCCCGCGGGGGCTTATTTCCGCGGGCGCCCGGGCCTGCAGCGTCCGGCACGAACGCCGGAAGTACGAATATTCAAGCCGAACGGTTTAGTCGAGAGTCCGTGAATCGGTAACGATGCTCGTCTACGTGCACCAGTACCAACACGAACAGGTTCAGGACGGAAATCGGACGACCGGCGAGTCCCAGACCGAGGACTCGGTCGACAAGGCCCCGGAGGAGTACTTCGGGGAGAACACGAGTGACCTCGACGTCGAGACCTGGGAGACGGTCGAACACGAGGGAGATCCGGTCCAGCGCCGGACGATGACCTTCGAGGCCGTCGCGGTGTCTGTTCCCCAGCAACCGGCCGAGGACGACGACCCCGACCTCCCCGGCCGGACGCTCCAGGTCCGGACCGGCGACGGGCAGACGTTCGTCCCGCAGGCGAAGATCGTCGAGGTCGAGGACCACAACCCCGACGACATGTAGGCCTGATCCCCGCCTCCCGGCGGGGCCGTCGACCGCGTCGGTACGACGGCGGCGCGGTCGACTCGGGAACGCCGGACCGTCGCTGACCTCGCGCCGTGCTGCCCGTTGATCCGGTCGACGGAGGGCCCGCCGAGCACCCCAGTACCGATCAGCGGACGCCGCTCGCGGCCCCCTCAACGGCGCCCTCGGGTCCCCTTTCTCGTCCGTCCGTTCCGCGAGACGCGGCCTGCCTCTCCCTGCACCGCGTTTTCGCGCGGTGGCGCCGTCGGATTCGACGGATGACTGGGACGGAGAGGCCCGGGGACGCCGCGTCCTGCAGAGCGGGAACCGACATCCGGACCGGCGGGGACGACGAGTGACGATCAGCGCCCGCACCGCCTTCTCGGCCGGCCTGGTGCTCGCGCTCGGAGCGCTGTCGCTTGGTCCTCCTGCCCTTCCTCTCGTGCCTGCTGGCGGCCGTGCTGCTCCCGTTCGTTCTCAGCCCGATCCACCGGCACCTCGTCGACCGCCTCGATCCCCGCCTCTCGGCGGGCGCGCTCGTCGGCGGGACCGTGCTGGTCGTCCTCCGCGGTCGAGGACCTGCTCGCCCGTCGACTGGGCGTGAACGTCTCGCTGCAGTCGCGCCTCCAGTCGGTCGCGTCGGACCTCCCCGGACAGATCGCCTCGGAGGCCCCGTCGCTGCTGAGCGGGGGCGTCGAGTTCCTGCTCGGCGTGCTCCTGTTGCTGTTCGTGGAATACTACCTCCTGAAAGACGGCGCGGCGCTCGCGTCGTGGGTACTCTCGACGATCCCTCTGCCCGAATCGGGGGCCCGGGAACTGTTCTCGGCCGCCGAGGAGATGACGTGGGCGGTGCTGAAAGGACACGTCCTCGTCGCGGCCGTCCAGGGAGTCGTCGCGGGTGTCGGCCTGTTCGTCGCCGGGGTCCCGAACGCCGCGCTCTGGACGGCGGTGATGGCCGTCCTCGCCCTGGTACCGGTCGTCGGCGTGGCGCCCGTACTCGGCGGGGCGGTGCTCTCTCTCGCCGTCCAGGGGCGGGTCCTCGCGGCGGCGCTCCTGCTGGCCTACGGTGCGACGGTCGTCGCGGTCACGACCGATGGGTTGTTCTTCGGGCCGGTGATCCTCGGCCTGCTGAAGGTGACCGTCGAGGTCTTCGAGGACCGCTACGACGTGGCGTGAGCAGGGTTGGCCGCCCGGACGACCGCGACGCCGGCCGGTGCTCGGGGTCGTCGCGCGCGAAAAAACAGGAATAGAGACGGATGACCGTGGGGGCTGCTCAGTCGTCGCTCGGGGCGGCCGCGCCGCCGCTACTGGAGACACCGGTACCGGGGCCGACCTCGATGCCCAGATCGTCGAGCTTCTCGTCGGGGACGACGCCGTCGACCCAGCCGCGGTGGTCGTAGTACTCCTCTTTCATCTCGTCGAGTTCGCAGAGCTCGCCCTCGCTGCCGCCCTGGCCGGGGATGGCGTTCTCGTGGCCCTCGACGAACTTCCCGGGCAGGTCGTCGTCGCTGCCGTCGAAGCCCGCGAGGTTGTTGTAGTACCGCTCGAGGTTGTAGACCCGCTCGCCGGCCTCCATCAGTTCGTCCTCTGAGACGTCGAGGCCCGTCATGCCGTTGTACTGCATGACGTACTCCTCGATGCCCTCCGCGAAGGCGTTGAACTTGCAGATGTCGAAGGAGTCGCTGATGGCGTGCAGATCCTGGAAGGTGGCGCAGAGTTCGCCCTTGCCCTCCCACTCGTAGGGATCGACCTTCTCGGGGATGCCGAGGATCTCGGCGGCGGGCGTGTACCCGCGCAGGTGGCAGGCCCCGCGGTTGGAGGTGGCGTAGCCGATGCCCATCCCCTTCATGCAGCGGGGGTCGTAGGCCGCGATGGACTGACCCTTGACGTCCAGCCGGTAGTCGTGGCCGTCGATCTCGTCGGCGAAGCCGGCGTGGCCCTCGGCCATCGCGTCGGCGAGGTCGTCCTCGCGGTGGGCGATCCGCTCGATGAGGTCGATGATCTCGTCGGCGTCGCCCCACTCGATGCCCTCGCCGAAGTCGTCGAGTTTGCCCTCGTCGTCGGCCTCCATCGCCATGGCCATCGTGTTGCCGGCGTCGATGGTGTCCATGCCGACCTTGTTACAGCGGTCGATCATGACCGCGATCTTGTCGCGGTCGTCGTTGGCGGAGTTAGTGCCGAGCGCCCAGGCGGACTCGTACTCGTAGGACTCCATCTGGACGTTCATCTCCTCGCCTTTGACCTCGGTCTCGACCTCCACTTCTTTCTTGCAGGCGACCGGACAGGAGTGGCAGGTCGGTTCGTCGACGAGGATGTTCTCGCGGACGTTCTCCCCGCTGATGCGCTCGGCGTCGAGATCGGTCCCCTCGGCCTCGTTCATCGCGTTCGAGGAGGTGTACAGGCCGTTCTTCGTCGGGTGGCCGTCCATCTCCTCGGTGACGTTCATGAGGACGTTGGTCCCGTACACCGAGAGGCCGCCCTCGTTGGGCGCGGTGACCTCCGACTCCTGGATCACCTGCATCGCCTGCTGGTGCCCCTCGCGGAACGTTTCGGGGTCGGCCGGCTTGGGCATGTCCGTGCCCGAGCGGACGACGACCGCCTTCAGGTTCTTGTCGCCCATCACGCAGCCGGTACCCCCCCGGCCCGAGGAGCGGTCGTCCTCGTTCATGACGCAGGCGTACCTGACGCCGTTCTCGCCCGCCTGGCCGATGGTCATGATCGAGAGGTTCTTCCCGAAGCTCCCCTCGACCTCCTCTTCGAGGGCGTCGCGGGTCTCGTGGGTGTCCTTCCCCCAGATGTGGGAGGCGTCCCGGAGTTCCACCTCGCCGTCCTCGACGACGGCGTAGACGGGGTCCTCGCTCTTGCCCTCGAACAGCAGGCCGTCGAAGCCGGCCCACTTGAGCCGGGCGCCCGACCAGCCGCCGTGGTGAGAGTCCGTGACCGTGCCGGTGAGGGGCGATTTCGTACAGATGGCGATCCGGCCACTCATCACCACCTGCGTGCCCGTCAGCGGTCCGTTCATCATGGCGAGGAGGTTGTCCTCGCTGCGTGGATCGACGTCCGGCCCGTTGTCGAAGACGTACTTGACGCCGAGTCCCCGCGCCCCGATGTATTTCTCCGCGTCCTCGTCGTCGATGCTTTCGTAGTCCACATCCCCCTCCGAGAGGTCGATGCGAGCTACGTTGTCTTGGAATCCTCCGAGTTCAGTCATGGTAACCGGTGTAGGTACGTACGGAGTGTATCGTGTTAGATGTTGCCACCGGGTCGTAACTGATAACGGTTACTCGTCTTGCCGCGCTAGTTATATTCACAACTGTCTGGCGTTTATTTCTCCGGTAATCCGCCGTAGTTCGACTGCGAGATCCCAGTCGCCCGGGACCTCTCCGTCGGTAGTTCCGTTCGTTCGAGTCGAGGAGGCGGCGTCGTCCGGGGCATTTACCCGGGAGGCGGCGCCTCATCGACGGTATGAACGCGAGCGTCCGCCGGTACGCGCTTCCGGCCGCCCTCGCCGCGGGCATCGCGCTTGCGTCGGTCGTCGACCCGGCGGGGGGCGGACCGAGGGCCGCCACCGGGCCGGTCGGGGCCGACAAGCTCGTCCACGCGGTCGGCTACGCGGTTCTGACAGCGGCGCTCCTCGCCGCGAACCGACCACGAGAGGGGAGACGACGCGTCGGCGCGGCGCTGGCGGTCACCCTCGCGACCGCGTTCGGCGCCGGCCTCGAAGTCGTCCAGGCGACGCTGCCGGCCCGCACGTTCAGCCTCGGGGACGCCGCCGCGAACGCGCTCGGGGCGCTGGCGGCGGCCCTGCTCTGGCGGCGCCGGGACCCGGATTGAGCGGCGGCGACGACCGGTGACCGTCTCCAGATCCGGTCGCGCAGACGAAGGCGCTTTACGCGCCGCCGGGCTACCGCGGTACGATGAGTACCCCGGACCCCGAGGTCTACGAGCGGGGCCGCGGGATGGACGCGCACAACAGCGTCATGCGCGAGGTGCGGTCGCGCAACGACGCCAGCTACGACCCGCGCGAACCCACCCGCGTCTGGCTCGACGAGGACAACACCCCCGGCGGCGTCAAGCGCTCGCTGACGATCATCCTCAACACCGGCGGCTGCCGGTGGGCGCGCGCCGGCGGCTGTACGATGTGCGGCTACGTCGCCGAGTCCGTCGAGGGCGGCAGCGTCGCCCACGAGGACCTGCTGGCGCAGGTCGAGGCGTGTCTCGACCACGAGCGCGAGCACGCCGATGACCCCGCGGACCTGATCAAGATCTACACCTCCGGGAGCTTCCTCGACGAGCGGGAGATCCCCGTCGAGACCCGCGACGCGATCGGAGAGACGTTCGCCGACCGCGATCGGATCGTCGTCGAGTCGCTGCCCGACTTCGTCGACCGCGAGAAGATCCGGTCGTTCACCGACCGGGGGCTGGACTGCGACGTCGCCGTCGGGCTCGAGACCGCGACCGACCGCGTGCGCCGGGACTGCGTGAACAAGTACTTCGAGTTCGCCGACTTCGAGGCCGCCTGCGCCGAGGCCGTCGCGGTCGACTCCGACGCCGACGCCGCGGCCGGCGTGAAGGCCTACCTCCTCCTGAAGCCGCCCTTCCTCACGGAGTCGGAGGCCGTCGAGGACATGCAGCGGTCGGTCCGTCGCTGCGCGGCCGTCGAGGGCTGTCACACCGTCTCGATGAACCCGACGAACGTCCAGCGGCACACGATGGTCGAGGAACTCTACCACGACGGCGGCTACCGACCGCCCTGGCTCTGGTCGGTCTGCGAGGTGCTCGAGGCGACCGCCGACGCCGACGCTATCGTCGTCTCGGACCCGGTCGGCCACGGCAGCGACCGCGGCCCGCACAACTGCGGGGACTGCGACGACCGCGTCCAGCGCGCGATCAAGGACTTCGACCTCCGGCAGGACCCCTCGGTCTTCGATCAGGTCTCCTGTGACTGCGAGCGCACCTGGGAGGCGGTCGTCGAGCGGGAGACGAGCTACGGCATGCCCCTGGCGCGGTAGCCGCCGGAGACCGCCCGCGGACGCTTTTTCTTACCTGAAATTCAGGCGCTAATGCCCCGTCCTCAAGGAGCAACGCAGGCCGAAGGCCGAGTAGCGCAGTAGGGCGGGGATACAGCGCCGTCATCGTCTCACAGATACTCCGCGACAACCGGCCCACAGGCCCACCGAAGCGTTTATCTGCCCCGACAATGTATCTACATCGTACATGGAACAGTTCACAATCAACGGCCACGAAGTCGTGGACGGCGACGTGAAAGCCACCGGCAACGGCGCTCACGTCTACGTCCCGAAACGCTGGCGTGGCGCGGACGTGAAAGTCGTCCGCACATCCGCCCCCAACGACGAATAGATGAACTACAACTACAGGTATCGGCTGAACCCGTCCGACGACCTCCGCGAGCGGTTAGCGTGGACTGTCGATACCTGTAGGCAGGTCTACAACCGCTTCCTCCACCGCCTCAACCGCCACGACGACACTTCGTCGTACTCTGAGCAGAAGCATCTGCCGGACCTCAAGAAGTGGTGGAGTGACCTCCAAGACGTTCACTCAAGCGTGCTTCAGAAAGTCGTCCAACGGTTGCATGACAACCTCTCGACGCTCAAAGGCCGGAAACAGAACGGCTACAACGTCGGGGAGTTGAAGTGGAAAGCACCGGGGGAGTACCAGTCGTTCACCTACAGTCAGTCCGGCTTCAAACTCAAAAACACGAGTGGTCGGACTCGACTATGGCTCTCGAAGATTGGTGACATTCCCATCACGTTCCACCGCGACCTGCCCGACGACGCCACCATCAAGACCGTCACGGTCAAACGCGAACCCACCGGCAAGTGGTACGCCATCCTCGGCGTCGAAACCCCTGACGACCCGCCGGAGAAGCCCGACGAGGTGACTGACGCAGTTGGTATCGACGTGGGTATTCTGAAATACGTCCACGATAGCGATGGTCTCGCCGTCGAGTCGCCGGACCTTTCGGATGAACGCGAGCGGTTGGAACGCGCCCAACCAAACCTTTCACGGAAAGAACATGGATCGAACAATTGGGAGGAACAGCGCAAGACGGTCGCTCGACGCCACGCCGACCTGAAGCGCAAGCGTCGTGACTTCCTACACAAACTCTCGGCGTACTACGCCCGTGAGTACGACCTTGTGGCGGTCGAGGACTTGGACGCGAAGCGACTGGTCGAATTACCGGGCAACTCTCGGAATCGAGCCGGGGCTTCGTGGGGGACGTTCCTCCGAATGCTCGAATACAAGTGCGAGCGTGTAGGCACGCACTTCGTCGCCGTGGACCCCCGAGGAACGACGAAAGAGTGCGCGTCGTGTGGTGTCGAAACGGACAAACCGCGCTGGGTCCGCGAGCATTCGTGTCCGGCGTGTGGGTTTGAGGCGGACAGAGACGCGAATGCGTCGTGGAACATTCTTTCTCGCGGTCTCGATAAAGTAGGGACGGGCTGTCCCGAATCAACGCCTGTGGAGACTGCGCTCCCTACGGACACCGATTCGGTGTCTGCAAAGCGCGTCATGGAAGCAGGAAGCCCCACCCTCAAGGAGCGAACCGCGTCAGCGGTGAGCGAGTAGGGTGGGGAGGAAGTCACTGGACTACCAGCTTCGTCAGTGACGGTCGCACTCGCCCCGGAGGGACTGGAGTCGGAGGCACTGGCGGTCCTGCTCGGCCAGCTCGCGCTCGTGCTCGCCGCGGCGACGGCGCTGGGCCGGGGCGCCCGACGGCTGGGGTTCCCGCCGGTCGTCGGCGAACTGCTGACCGGAATCGTCCTCGGACCGTCGCTGTTCGGCCTCGTCGCGCTGGCGGTCGCCGTCGCCGGGAAGTTCGTCGGCGCGACCGGCGGCGCCCTGCCGGCGGGCCTGCCGACCCGGGAAGCGCTGGGGATCGGCGCCGTTCTCGACGCCCGGGGGGCGATGGAGGTGGTCGTCGCCACCGTCGGCCTCCGGCTCGGCATCCTCACCGACGGGAGCTACGCCATCGTCGTCCTGATGGGCGGGACTCGCTCCGCGGGCGACGAGGACGCGGCGGGAGCGGCGTTCGGCGGCGACCGCTGACGCCGACCGGACCGTTCCGCCCCGGGGGAGCACCGCCATCGCCACTGCCACCGTCCACCACGGATGCGACACGCCTTAGTCGCGGCCACGGAAAGCCGGGAGCATGTTGAGCAGGCAGTTCGTCCGGGAGAACCCGGACACGGTCCGCGACGCCCTCGAGAAGAAGGGCGTCGACGACGTCGACTTCGACCGGATCCTGGAGGTCGACGAGGAGTGGCGCCAGCTGAAAGCCCGGGGCGACGACCTGCGCCACGAGCGCAACGAGGTGAGCAGCCGCATCGGCGAACTCAAAGGGGAGGGCCGGGAGGAGGAAGCCCAGGAGGCCATCGAGCGCTCCCAGGAACTGAAAGCCGAACTCGAGGACGTCGAGGCCCGCGCCGACGAACTCGAGGCGGAACTGGAGGAAGCGCTGCTGGGGCTCCCTCAGATCCCCGACGAGTCGGTGCCAGTCGGCGCGACCGAAGCCGAGAACGTCGAGCGCCGCCGCGAGGGGTTCGACGACCTCCGGGACCTCCCGGAAGAGGTCGTCCCCCACTACGACCTCGGTGAGGACCTCGGTATTCTCGACTTCGAGCGGGGCGCGAAGGTCTCCGGGGGCGGCTTCTACTTCCTGACCGGCGACGGTGCCCGCCTCGAACACGCGCTCGTCCAGTTCATGATGGACGTCCACCGCGAGCAGGGGTACACCGACGTCTTCCCGCCGATCCCGGTCAACTCGCGGTCGATGCGGGGGACCGGCCAGTTCCCGAAGTTCGTCGAGGACGCCTACCGGATCGGCGGCGCCAACGACGAACCGTACGACGACGACGACCTCTGGCTGCTGCCGACCGCCGAGGTGCCCGTCACGAACATGTACCGCGACGAGATCCTGCTCGACGACGACCTCCCGCTGAAACACCAGGCGTACACGCCCAACTTCCGCCGCGAGGCCGGTGAGCACGGCACCGAGACCCGCGGCATCGTCCGCGTCCACCAGTTCAACAAGGTGGAGATGGTCAACTTCGTCCGGCCCGAGGAGAGCTACGACCGCTTCGAGGGACTGGTCGACGAGGCCGAGGAGGTGCTACGCCGCCTCGGCCTCCCCTACCGCATCCTGGAGATGTGCACCGGCGACCTCGGGTTCACGCAGGCCAAGAAGTACGACATCGAGGTCTGGGCGCCGGCCGACGACATGGACGAGGGCCCCGAGGAGGGCGGGCGCTGGCTCGAAGTCTCGTCGGTGTCGAACTTCGAGGCGTTCCAGGCCCGCCGGGCCGGCATCCGCTACCGCCCCGAACGCCACGAGTCGGCGGAGCACGTCCACACGCTCAACGGATCGGGGCTGGCGCTGCCCCGCGTGATGGTGGCGATCCTGGAGTACTACCAGAACGACGACGGCACCGTCACCGTCCCCGAGGCGCTGCGGCCGTACGTGGGCGGTCTCGAGCGCATCGAGGGCCGCGACCCCGTCGGCGAGAGCGCGCTGGGCGCGGGCGACGGCAGCGGCGAGGGCGGAGACGGCGGCGAGTAGTCCGACGGCACCCCGGGAGGAGCGGACGGACGCTCCCTCCGCGTCGCGCGGGCCCCCGCCGGGGCCGGGGGAAACTGTTTATCGGCGGAGCGCGCCACCGTCGAGCATGGCAATCGGCGACGTGAAACCGGTCACCGCCGGCGACTGCACCGACCTCTACTACGTCGACACCGGGATGTACGACACCGCCGGCTACGGGTCGGCCTACGTCCTCGACGCCGAGCGCCCCGCCGTCGTCGAAACGGGCGTCGGGACCCACGCCAACCGGATCCTCGCGGCGCTCGACGACCTCTCGATCGACCGCGCCGACCTGGAGGTGATCGCGGTGACGCACGTCCACCTGGACCACGCCGGCGGAGCGGGCTACCTGGCGGAGGCGTGCCCGAACGCCGAGGTGGTCGTCCACTGAGCGACGGCGACCGCGTCGACCTGGGCGATCATACTCTCAAGGTCCACCACGCCCCCGGCCACGCCCCCCACCAGGTCGTCTTCCGCGACCCCGCCAACGACGCCGTCTTCACCGGCGACGCCGCCGGCATCTACGTCCCCTCGCGGGACCGGGTCCGGGCGACGACGCCCCCCTGGAGTTTCGACCTCGAACGGGCGCTGGCGGACGTCGAGACGATCCGATCGCTCGACCCGGACGTCCTGCTGTTCAGCCACTTCGGTCCCCACGACGACCCCGAGACAGCGCTGGCCGCGGCAGAGGAGGCGCTCCGGGAGTGGGTCGACGCCGTCGAGGCGAAGCGCGAGGAACTGGGCGACGACTCGACGACCGTCGAGCACTTCGTCGAGACGACCGGGATGGGCGACGTCTGGGGCGACGCCATGGCTGGTCCCGTCGCCGCCGTGGACGCCCGGGGCGCGCTCCACTACCTCCGGGAGCGCGAGGAGACCGAGGAGTAGTCGGGCTCATCTCCCAGTCCCGGACCCCGTCCCCCCGACTCCCGGGGCGACCTCCTCGAGGGCGCGCCGGAAGTGGGCGGCAGCCGCAGGTTCTGCTCCTCGACCTGTTCGTCCGAGAGCGCGAGGTTCACGTCCATCTCGGCCTCGCCGTCCGCGAGGACGGCCGTACGCCGGTTGCACGGCCCCGAGCGGCACTGGAACGCCCACTCGAGGCCGTGGGCCTCGGCCGGGCGCAGGAGCGTCTCGTCGCGGTCGACCTCCATGGCGCCGTAATCGAGGTCGTTGAGGCCGGCCGCGGCGGCCTTCTCGAAGAGGTCGTCGTCCTCGAGGCTTCAGCCGTTTCGCACGACCGCGCGGTAGTTCAGGTACTCGACGCGCGCCGGCGGCAGGTCCTCGCCCTCGCCCTCGTCCTCGTCCTCGTCGGTCTCCACCCCGGGCCCGACGGCCGGGAGCTCGATTCCCGTGGTCTTCGATCACGTTTTCCACACTTGTACCTCGCGCCTAGTGGCAACAAGGACCGAGTCCGGGCGGTCGCGGCGACCGCGAGGCGTCCGAACACGCCGGGTCAGTGCTTATCCGGCCGCACCGCGCAGTTGCTAAACGTGACCACCTCCTCGACGGTCCGGGCAGTGATCGACGTCGCCCGGGATCGGAACCTGACGCTGCTGGCGGCCGGGGTCGCCTACTACGCGTTCGTCTCGATCATCCCGCTGCTGGTCCTCGTGTTGATCGTCGGGTCGCTGGTCGGGGGCGACGCGTTCGTGAACCTCGTCGTCGGGATCCTGTCGTCGTTCCTCTCGGGGGACGGCGAGCAGGTGCTCGAGCAGGCGCTGAGCGCCGGGGCCGGGCGGACCGGCGCCGGGATCGTCGGCCTGCTGGCGGTGCTGTGGAGCGCGATCAAGGTCTTCCGGGGTCTCGACGTCGCCTTCGCCGAGATCTACGCGACCGCCGCCGACCCGTCGCTGGTCGAGCAGGTGCGCGACGGCGTCGTCGTCGTGATCGGTATCGCGCTCGCGGTGGGACTGATGATCGTCGTCGGAGCGATCCTGGGAGCGGGCGGTCGCTCGGGGCTGCCCTACGCGAACCTCCTCGGAACGCTGGCGCTGATCGTCGGCCTCGCAGTCGCGTTCCTCCCGGTCTTCTACGTCCTCCCCCCCGTCGAGATGACCGTCCGGCGGGCGCTCCCGGGAGCGCTGGTGGTCGCCGCCGGCCTGCTCGTGCTCCAGTTCGTCTTTCAGGCGTACATGGCCGGCGCAGAGAAGTACCAGGCCTACGGTTTCCTCGGCGCCGTGCTGCTGTTCGTCACCTACCTCTACTTCACCGGGATCCTCCTCCTGCTGGGCGCGGCGGTCAACTACGTCCTCGGACCGCGGACCGTCCGGACCTGAGCCGCGAGCGGCGGAGGGCGGTCGTCGGCCGCGCCCGACGTAGGGAGCGTAGCTACTCTGCGTCCTCCTCGTTTTTCGCGTCCTCCTCGTTCTCGCTGCCCTCGGCGCTCCCGTCCTCGCGGTCGGCGTCGGCTCCGTTCTCCCCGCTCTCGCCGTCGTCTTCCCCCTTCTCGTTCCCGCCCTCGTGCTCTCCGGGGGTGTAGACGTACAGGCAGTCGTTGGGGTACGAGCGGCCGAACTGGTCGGCGTCCTCGCAGCAGAGCACGCGGCCGTCGTCCATGACGTAGACGTTGTCGACGTTGAGGAGCGCGTCGTCGGCCACGTCCGCCGGATCGGTCGCGTCCGGGCCGACGATGACCGGTTCGAGCGTCGAGACGTCGTAGTCCTCCTCGATCTCGGCGCGGTAGACGAGGCCGCCGTCGACCCGGTCCATCTGGACGTCGCCCGCGTCGTCGCTCATGCCGTCGTTGACCTCCGAGATACCGACGTAGATGTAGTCGCCCGGGCCGGCTCCCTCGACGCTGTCGATGCCCTCGCTCTTGCGGAACTCGACGGTCGCGCCGATCTCCTTGGCGGCGGCGCGGGTCTCCAGGAACGGCACCCGCCGGAGGTCGTCGCGGCCCCGGTCCGCGACCGTCGACTCGGGATCTTCGCTCCACAGCTCCCCCCACTCGGCGATCTCCTCGTCGGAGATGTAGTCCTGATTCCCGTTCTCGACGACCTCGCGGTCGGCCTCCTCCAGGGCGGCCTCCAGGTCCTCCCGCCAGTCGGTGTCGGCGTGGCTCTCGAGGTAGTCGACCTGCGTGATCCCGTCGTACTCCGCGATCCAGGAGGCGACCTCCCGGTTGCTCGCCCGGCTCAGCGCGAGCCAGTCGACCTCGAGGCTCACTTCGCCGGGGGGGTTGGCCGCCGCCGCCTCCTGGTTTGCCACTTTCGCGGCGTACAGCGTCCCCTCGACGTCCATCGGGTCGTCGTAGGACGGGATCTCCTCGTCGGCGACGAACTTGTAGAACCCTTTGTTGTCACCGTCGGAACTCAGGTAGACGGTCCTCCGGTCCTCCTGGAAGTCCGGGGCCTCCCACGCGGCCCGGCCGCAGACGTAGTACTTCATCGGCTGTGGCGTCTCCGCCTCGGGGTCGCGGAAGTCGACGATGTAGCCCGTCCGGTAGCGGTTGGGATACCCCTCTCGGAGCGGCGTCCGCGTGTTCTCCAGTGAGCCGTCGGCCTGGTCGACCGGGTCGGTCCCCAGGTAGTACGCGAGGAGTTCGACGCCCCCGAGCGCCCAGTAGCCCTGGATGTACCAGGACTCGTCGCCGTAGTAGTCGTCGACGGCCTCCTGGATCTCGGTCGGGTTCGGCCGGTTCCAGAAGTGGGCCCCGCCGCGGCGCCCGACTCCGGTCTCCGCGTCGAGCATGTCGCTGACGGTGGCGGTCAGCGACACCCTCGTGTGGGCGTACTCCTCCTCGGCCGAGACCGGCGTCCCCCACGGGCTGAGGTCGCCGTAGCAGTTGATCCGCGTCCCGCCGAGCCGGCGTAGCTCCTCGGTGTTCGCGAGGTTCAGGGTGTTCTCCAGGTCGGCACTCCACGCGCCATCCTCGTCACGGCTGATCGGCATCCGAGTGACGTTGCCCGGACTGGTCTCGAAGTTCGTGAACAGATACCCCTCCGTGCCGTCCTCGTCGGTGGGGACGAACTGGTTCATGTCGGGCGTGAACCCGAGGTCGAAGTACCGGGAGCCGGCCAGTTCGTCGACTCCCAGTCCGTCGGGGGTCTCCGGCATCCCGAGGGCCTCGTTGTCGCCGATGTTGTCACCCTCCTGGGCGAGGAGTTCGTACTCCCCCTCCCCGACGCGGACGCGGCCCTGTTCCTCCTCCGTCGTCGGGATCGACAGTTCGTCGAAGTCGTCGCCGTCGCCGAAGTCGTGCCCCTTCACGTAGCCGATGCCGCCCTTGTTGAACGGCGCCGGGTTCCGACGGCTCGGGTGCTGGAGGCTGAAGATGAGCGTCCCGCTCCCGGTGACGAACGGCCCGGTCACCTCGGCGCCGAGCGCCGTCGTCGCGAACCGCTCTATCGTCCCCTCTACGGACGGGGCCAGCGCCGTGTCGTCGTCTCCCTCCTCGCCGCTCGCGACGCCGGTCACGCTCGCGCCGAGCGCGGCCGCGACCGACGTCTCCATCAGGTTCCGCCGAGTAAACTCGGTCATGCGTCGCGTGAATGACTGACACGGGAATTAAATTTAACTGTGTTATAATTATCAGAACCTAAAGGACCGAATCGCTCGGGAGAACGTTATCGGCTCGGACTGCTCTCCCCCGACGGGTTCTTACCGCGACCGCACGGATCTTTCCCGGGCGTCGGACCCGGGGCGACGCTGTCGCGCTCGACCCGGGTCGAAACCGACGGGGTCGGCCACTGTCACTCCATGCCGCGCTCGCGGGCCCCCTCGCGGATCTCTTCGGCGCGCTCCCGCACCCAGGAGACGTACCGATCGACCTTGGTCGTCTTCACCCCGTAGAAGGAGGCGACCCAGTTGACGTCCGTCCGGGGTTGCGTGAGGAGATACGCCGCGAGCGTGTCCCGCCCGGCCTGGATAATCTCCGGTGGAACCCCGCGCTCCCCGGTCCCGGCCTCCTCGAACCCGTTGACGTCGAAGTAGACGTCCGCGTACAGCGTCGCCAGTTCGGGGTCCGAGAACTCCCGCCCCTCGTGGCGGGGCGCCTCGAACCGGTAGACCGGGTCCCCCGGTCCGTCGGCGTCCTCCACGATGCGGACGCCCAGCAGATAGCTCCTGAACGTCGACTCCCCGTCCCCGTGCTCGGTCGCCGGCGCGTCGTCTGGGTGTGACATGTCGGGCGGCAGTCCGCGGTGTTCAGTCCCGGGGCGCGGACTTCACGTACCGGATCCGCCGAACCGCTGTTAAATCTACTGCCGGGCGCCGTCGGGGGACCGACGACGGCCGGAGAACCCCGCCCCTCAACCGCAGGGCATTGCTCCAGTGGGGGGGAGAGCGTCCGGGGCTCCAGAAGCGAGTGGAGGTCGAGTCCCGCGAAGTGGGCGGTCGAACGGCGGGAGTCGGCGCGCGGAGCGGTCAGTCTCAGCGCGTGTACGTCGTCAGTCCGGTGAGCCGGCCGTCAGCGACGCGGAAGACGTCGACGAAGCCGAACCACTCGCTGCCGTCGGCCCGGAGCAGTCGCCCCTCGACGGCCACGCCGGCGTCGCTCCGGTAGACGGCGTCCACCTCGTGAGTCGTGTCGGTCTCGGGGCGCTCCTGGCGCATGAACCGGACGAACCGTTCGCGGCCGTCGAGGGTGCGGTCGGGACGGTCGTGGACGAACCCGGGGGCCAGCAGGTCCGCCAGCGCGTCGTAGTCGCCCTCGTCGATCGCGCGGTAGTACTCCCGGGCGGGCGCGTCCATACCTGCGTCTCGGCGGCGAGGGCCATCAGCGCACGGATCGAGCGCCGGGCGGACGCGACAGACCGCTGGCGTCCGGTCGTCCGGCCGGGGCGCGGGGCTTTTCTCCCCGAACGGTCTACGGGGACCGTGGAACTCCACGTCCGCTACGAGGGCGACGACGACCCCGAGAAGTGCAGCGCCCGGAAGCTGGCGCGGTTCGACCTCACCGACCTCCACCGCTCGGCCCGGGCGACGCCGCCGGGGATCGTGCTCGATCCCTTCGCCGAGCGGGCGCTGTCGCCGGCCGACGCCGACGCCGGTCCGGACGCGCTCGTCGCGCTCGACTGCTCCTGGGAAAGCGCCGAGGCGGAGGCCTTCCGGCTCGACGGCCCCCACCGGGCGCTCCCCTTCCTCGTCGCCGCCAACCCCGTCAGCTACGGGACGCCCTTCCGGCTGAACACCGTCGAGGCGTTCGCCGGCGCGCTCTGTGTCCTCGGGGAGCGACCGCGGGCCGAGCGGATCCTCTCGAAGTTCACCTGGGGGCACACCTTCCTCGAACTGAACGAGGAACCCCTCCGGCGGTACGCCGACTGCGCGGACTCGGCGGAGGTGGTCGCCGTCCAGGAGGAGTACCTCGCGGCGTCGGAGTCGGAGGGCGTCGACGCCTAAGCCGCCCGACTGCGGTTGCGGTGTGACGGCCCCGCCGCGATCCGGACGCCGGGCCAGCGGGCGACCGCTGTGAGGACGGCCTCGGCGCGCGAGGCCGCGTCGGTGTTCGATATCGTGGTGTAGGAATCCATACCACGGATACGTCGCACGAGGGGATCAACCCGTCGTCCCGGAACCTCCGGGACTCGCTACTCCGGAGAGGACCACCGGAACCCGACCCGGGCCTCGGGCCGCGCGAGCGGGGCGGTCGGCAGGCCCGCCGGCACGTCCGGATCGTTGTAGCCGCCGGGGGCGACGTCGTTGGGCCCGCCGGGGTAGAACAGGCCGGCGAGCGCCTGGATCTGCTCCCGGCCGACGCCGAGTTCGAACTGCCCGCCGCCGTACAGCGAGACGTCGCGCTCGCGGGCGTACTCGATCGTCTCGAACAGCGACCGGACGGTGCCGAACCGGGAGGGCTTGACGTTCAGCCACGACGGCTCCAAAGGCAACTCGCGGACGCTCCCGACGCCGGTGATCGGCGCGTCCCACGAGATCCGGTCGGCCGCGCGCTCGACGAGCGGTCGGGTCGCGTCGGTCAGCGCCGGGTCCTCGACGACCGCCTCGGGAAACGCAGACAGCACTCGTTCGTAGAGATCCGGGTCAGGGGACTGGTCGACGCTCGTCCCGCGGTACTGCCCCTTCAGGTCGAGCACGCGGACGGGGTAGTCGGCGAGGTCGGCCACCAGCGCGTCGTCCCACGCGTCGGTCGGGTCGAGTTTGAACTCCGTGTCCGGGTAGGCCGCGAGAACCCGGTCGAGCCGGTCGGTCGCGGGGGCCTCGACCGGATCGGAGCCGTCGTCGGTTCCGGTCTCGCTCCCGCTCTCGCCGGCGTCGGGAGCGAGGCGCGTCGACACGACGAACCGGACGGGGTCGTAGCGGCGGTCGAGCGCCGTCGCGAGGTCGGTGTCTGCCTGCCGGAGCGCGAGGTCCAGTCCCGCGCTCTCGAGGGCCCAGCGGCGGTAGTGCTGGGAGCTCGCTCGGGAGGCTCGGGGAACAGCGCCGCGCCGTCGAGGCGGGCCGAGAACTCCGCGAACGTGTACTCGCCGGCGAGGTCGATCGGGTGATCCCGGAGGCGCTCGTGGTCCTCGGCGTCGTAGGTGACGTCCTCGCCGCGGCCGGTCGCGCCCGCGCCGCGCAGCGCGAACGTGGTCGTCACCCGGTCGAACCCGGAGGAGGTCGCGCGCTCGCGGACGCGCCGGTCGTGGCCCTCCACGACTAGCGGGAGGTCGGCGATGCGCTCGAAGAGGTCTGCGCTCATACCCCCCGCTGGCGCGCGGCTCACTTATACCGTCGCGGGACGGGCGGAGCTACGTGTCCCCGTCGCTCACGCTCCCGTCCTCGTCGAGCCAGTAGTTCACGCCGTCGTCGATGCGGTAGTAGCCGTGGAGGCTCCGGTCGCCCCCGCCGCCCGGCGGGGCGCCGACGAAGACGCCGAACTTCCCCGAATCGGGGTAGACGGTCACGTCCGGGTCGTCCATCGTCGACACGGCGAGGTAGACCAGCGGGTCGTCCCCGTCGTTGATCACCCGGTGGGCGCCGCGCTCGCCGGCGGGCAGGGCGACGTAGTCGCCCTCGGCGAGCGCCGTCCGCTCGCCGTCCAGCCGGAGCGCGCCCGCTCCCGAGAGGACGAACAGCGCCTCCTCGTTCCCGGCGTGGTAGTGGTACGGCCACGACCGCTCCCCGGCCGGGAGCCGGTAGAGGCTGCAGCCGATCCGGTCGCCGCCGGCGGCCGCCGCGAGCTGTTTCCGGTCGAGGCGCATCCCCCCGCGGTCCAGGGTCGTCCACTCCAGGTCGTCGGCGTTGGCTTTCGGCATGCGGAGCCGATAGGAGCGGACCGACCTAACTCCCCCCGGGAGCGTGTGAACGAGTCTCGAAGACGGCCCGACCGACGCGGCCGCCGGACCCCGCCGAGCGACGCTCGCCCGGCGAAACCGGCGCGCCCCGGCCCAACCTAGCCCAGCGCGGGACGGTGACACGCAATCCTTAACCGCGCGGGCCGAGACCCAACCGGTATGGCTAGCTTCGAGAAGGCGGAATCCCGGATACTCGAGAAGATGATCTGCATGCGCTGTAACGCCCGCAACCCCCAGCGGGCCGACAGCTGCCGGAAGTGCGGCTACAAGAAGCTCCGACCGAAGGCCAAGGAACGCCGCGCGGTCTAGACCGGCGGATCCGACGCTCGTCGACCCCCGCGCGGGCGGCCGCACGCGTCACCCGCGCAGTTCAGAACTGTTCGGCGGTGTCGATACCGATGACGACTCCCACTTCCTCGGGGGCGAAGCTTTCGTGGCCCCCGGACCGACTTCGCGAACAGAAGCTTCGCCTGCTCGGTAGGGACGTACCGGACGGCCGCTTCCGTCGGGTCGTCGAAGTCGAACTCCGCGAGGAACTCGTCCCAGACCGACTCGCGGACCCGGTAGGCCCGCCGGCCGTCGACGGTTACATAGTCGGTGTCGGCCTCGAGGTTCGAGTGCCGACCGATGAGTTCGGCGTGGAGGACGACCAGCGCGTCTACCAGCGAGTCGGTGCCCACGTCGGCCGGTTCGGCCGCGCGCTCGACGACCGCCGGGTCGAAGTCCACCCCGACCGCGGCGGGAGCAGTTCGTCTCTCCGACATAGTGTGAGATTGTCACTCACGGTGTCCACTCCTCGGGGTCGCGGGGGTCGAGGTCCGCCGCGACCCGCGGCGCGCTCCGGTCCCCCGCCGCGCAGGCGAGCGCCTGAAGTGCGCCCGTCCCCGACGGAGGAACGATGAGCGACACAGGTTCTCCCCTCTCGCCGGACCGCCCGGACCTCGACCGGCAGTTCCGGGTCGACGCCCCCTTCGAGCCCGCGGGCGGCCAGCCCGAGGCCATCGAGCAACTCGCCGACGGGTACCGGCGGGGAATGGACGAACAGACCCTGCTGGGCGTGACGGGGTCGGGGAAGACTAACACCGTCTCGTGGGCGATCGAGGAGGTCCAGAAGCCGACGCTGGTGATCGCGCACAACAAGACCCTCGCGGCTCAGCTCTACGACGAGTTCCGCAGCCTCTTTCCCGACAACGCCGTCGAGTACTTCGTCTCCTACTACGACTACTACCAGCCCGAGGCCTACGTCGAGCAGAGCGACACCTACATCGACAAGGACGCCTCCATCAACGACGAGATCGACCGACTGCGCCACTCCGCGACGCGGTCGCTGCTGACCCGCGACGACGTGATCGTCGTCGCCTCCGTCTCGGCGATCTACGGGCTGGGCGACCCACGAAACTACGAGGAGATGGCGCTGCGCCTGGAGGTCGGCCAGTCGATCGACCGCGACGAACTTCTCGGGCGGCTGGTCGACCTGAACTACGAGCGCAACGACGTCGACTTCACGCAGGGGACCTTCCGGGTGCGGGGCGACACCGTCGAGGTCTACCCGATGTACGGCCGGTACGCCGTCCGCGTGGAGTTCTGGGGCGACGAGATCGACCGGATGCAGAAGATCGACGTGCTGGAGGGAGAGACCAGGGGCGAACAGCGGGCGGTGCTCGTCCACCCCGCGGAGCACTACTCGATCCCCGAGAGCCGCCTCGAGCGCGCCATCGGGGAGATCGAGGACCTACTCGACGACCGCATCGCCTACTTCGAGCGCCAGGGGGACATGCTCGCCGCCCAGCGGATCGAGGAGCGGACGACCTTCGACCTCGAGATGCTCCGGGAGACGGGCTACTGCTCGGGCATCGAGAACTACTCGGTCCACCTCTCCGACCGCGAGCCGGGCGAACCCCCCTACACGCTGCTGGATTACTTCCCCGGCGACTTCCTGACGGTGGTCGACGAGTCCCACGTCACGCTCCCGCAGATCAAGGGCCAGTTCGAGGGCGACAAGTCCAGGAAGGACTCGCTGGTCGAGAACGGCTTCCGCCTGCCGACTGCCTACGACAACCGCCCGCTGACCTTCGAGGAGTTCGAGGAGAAAACCGCCGACCGGCTGTACGTCTCCGCGACCCCCGGGGGCTACGAGCGCGAGCACTCCGACCAGGTGGTCGAACAGATCGTCCGCCCGACCCACCTCGTCGACCCCGCCGTCGAGGTGGCGCCGGCCGACGGCCAGGTCGAGGACCTCATGGACCGCATCGACGAGCGCGACGAGCGCGACGAGCGGGTGCTCGTGACGACGCTCACCAAGCGGATGGCCGAGGACCTCACCGAGTACCTGGAGGAGGCCGGCGTCGCCGTCGAGTACATGCACGACGAGACGGACACCCTCGAGCGCCACGAACTCGTCCGCGGACTCCGGTCGGGCGAGTTCGACGTCCTCGTGGGCATCAACCTGCTCCGGGAGGGGCTGGACATCCCCGAGGTGAGCCTCGTGGCCATCCTCGACGCCGACCAGGAGGGGTTCCTGCGCAGCGAGACGACCCTCGTCCAGACGATGGGGCGGGCCGCGCGCAACGTCAACGGCGAGGTCGTCCTCTACGCCGACGAGCGCACCGACGCCATGGAGTCGGCCATCGAGGAGACCCGCCGGCGCCGCGAGATCCAGCGGGAGTACAACGAGGAGCACGGCTACACCCCGACGACCATCGACAAGGAGATCGGCGAGACGAACCTGCCGGGCAGCGGGACCGACACCGGCGACGTCGCCGGCGTCGACCCCGACGACGCCGACGAGGCGGAACAGTACGTCGCGGACCTCGAGCGCCGGATGGCGGAGGCCGCCGACAACCTCGAGTTCGAACTCGCGGCGGACATCCGGGACCGCATCCGGGAGGTCCGCGAGGCCTACGACCTGGAGACCGACGACGACGGCGTGCCCGCACCGACGGAGGCCGGGAGCGGGAGCGAGGAGTTCTGAGCGGAGGGCCGCGGCTCGGCCGGCCCGGTCTCGTTCGCCCGGTGTGAGAGTCAGTGGAGCGATCGCGGGCGGTCGCTCAGCGCAGTTCGTCGAAGTGGCGCTTCCCGAGCGCGATCGCGTCGAAGTCCTCGGTGCCGACCTCGTGGGTCGCCGTCCCCGACCAGCCGTCCAGCAGCGGCGCGAGCGCGGTCTCGAAGTCGATCGTCCCCATCCCGACCGGGAGGTGTTCGTCGGCGCCGCCCCGCGTGTCGCTGAGGTGGACGTGCCGGATCCGGTCGCGGTGAGCGGCGAGGAAGTCCGCCATCTCTGTCGCGGAGAACCCGTCGAGTGCGGCGTGGCCGGTGTCGAAGGTCGCCGGGAGGCCGACGGTCCCGAGGAGGTCGCCGAACGCGTCGATCGGGAACGTGTCGCCGGCGTTCTCGACGGCGAGGATCGGATCGAGCCCCGCGGTCCGCTCGCGGAGGTCCCCCAGTCCGTCGCGGACGAACCCCCGGCGCTCGTCGACCGACCAGCCCAGCCCCCACGCCCGCGACTGAGGGTGGACGACGGCCGTCTCCGCGCCGAGCGCGTCAGCGAGTTCGACGCCGGCAGCCAGTTCGGCGACGGCCCCCTCCCGGACGGGCGCGAACGGGGACCCGACGTCGACGGCGAACGGCAGGTGGACCACGAGGTCGAGACCGGCGGCGGCGAGCAGGTCGGCGACGGCCCCGCGGCGCGGTCCGAGGCGGTCCCGCGCGAACGGTCCGTCCAAGAGCAGTTCCACGAAGTCGAACCCGGCGTCGGCTCCCCACTCGATCGACCGCGAGAGGTCCGGTTCGAGCGGGACGGTGAAGCCCGTCCGTAGCTCCGGCATGGTCCTCGCTTCAGCGGGAGCGGGGTACGCGTTCCGCTTCCGGTCGGAGGGCCGTCACTCCCGTTCCGGCCCCGACTCCGACCCGCGGACCCGATCGGCCGTCCCGCCGGCGATCTCCTCCCGGTCGGTCTCGACGCCCCCGAGGATCTCGGCGACGGCGTCGAGACCGAGCATCTCACGGGTCTCGGCGTCGAAGTCGAGGCTGTCCAGGGAGCGGCCGTCGGTGGCGACGTCGCCGCCCGAGAGGTGCCTGCCGTACCGGCCCACCAGCGAGGTGAGTTCCTGGGGCATCACGAACGTCGTCGACTCGCCCCGTCCGATCTCCGCGAGGGTCTCCATGCCCCTCTCGACGATGGCGCGCTCGCCCATCGCCTCGGCCGACCGCGCGCGCAGCACCGTCGAGACGGCGTCGCCCTGCGCCTCCAGGATCTGGCTCTGCTTCTCGCCCTGCGCGCGGACGACGTTCGCCCGCTTCTCCCCCTCCGCGCGCTCGACGGCGCTGCGGCGTTCCCCCTGGGCCTCGAGGATCATCGCCCGCCGGCGCCGCTCCGCCGAGGTCTGTTGCTCCATCGCCCGCTTGACCTCCCGGCTCGGGTTGACCTCGCGGACCTCGACGGCCTCGACGCGGACGCCCCACTCGTCGGTCGGCTCGTCGAGTTCGCGGTGGATCCGGCCGTTGATCTCCTCGCGTCGGGAGAGCGTGTCGTCGAGTTCCATGTCGCCGAGCACCGCCCGCAGCGTCGTCTGGGCGAGATAGGAGGTCGCGCGGCGGTAGTCGTCGACCCCGAGGAAGGCCCGCTCGGCGTCGACGACGCGGATGTAGACGACGGCGTCGGCGGTCACCGGGGAGTTGTCCCGTGTGATCGCCTCCTGGCGGGGCACGTCCAGGGTCTCCGTGCGCATGTCGAACTGGTAGGTCCGGGAGACGAAGGGGGGCACGAGGTGGAGGCCGGGCCCGAGCAGTCCCCGGTGGGCGCCGAAGACCGTCAGCGCCCGCTTCTCGTAGGCCTGGACGATCTCGACGGCGTCGACGACGGCCGCGACGGCGACCGTCAGGACCACGAGCGCGGCCAGCGTCGCCGCGTCGACCCCGAGCACGCCCGTCACCCCGGCGGCGAGCAGGAGGCCGGCGCCCCACAGCAGCAGGCGGCCCCACCGCGCGGGCGACTCGTCGCCGGGGGCGCTCTCGTCGGTCTCCTCCCGACCGAGTCCCTCCTCGGCCTTGGCGGAGAGCCGACCGAGCTCGCGGAAGAGACTGTCCGTCCCCCGGGACCCGCTCATACGCGAACGAGGCGCTCCGCGGGCATAAACCTGTGCGATTCGTTGACACTGCGGAGCGTGCTCGCGGCGTCCGGAGGACGGCCGCCGGCGGCCGCTCCTACTCCGGAGACCGCAGCCCGTTGACGGCGCGGGCGCGGCCCTCGCCGAACCCCTCCAGCCGCGCGATGTCCCCGACGGAGGCGGCGAACAGGTCTTCGACTGTCGGGTACGGCTCGTGGAGCCGCGCGGCCAGCGTCGGGCCGATCCCCTCGATGTAGCCGTACGTCCGCTTGGCCGTCGGCTCCGACCGCGTCGGCACCGCGCCGGGGGCCGCCGGTCGGGCACCGGGCGACTCCACGTGCTCGCGACCCAGGCGGACCGCGATGTCGACCAGCGCCTCGCGGTCACCACAGGGGATCGCCGGAACCCCCGTCCGGGCGACCAGCGAGGCCAGCGCGCCGCGGGCGGCGGCGGGGTCGCCGGCGGCCCGGTCCAGGTCCGCGACCGTCCCCTCGACGAGGAGGGAGGGGCAGTCGAACGCGGCCGCGAGCCGCCGGAGCTGGTCGCGGAGGTCGCTGCCGCGCCGCCCCATCGCTGAGCGGACGAAGTCGCAGGGCGTCTTACGCTCGGTGCCGACCTCGCCGACGGCGACGTCACCGACGTCCAGCCGCCGGACGGCCACGCTCTCCACGTCCGAGTGAGCCGACAGGAGCCGCCGGACGCCGGCCGTCGAGCGCGACGGACACCTCCATGTCCGGGCAGGGGACCGCCGGGGAGAAAGCCGCGTCGTGTCGCGGCTCACCGCGGCGGGTCGAGGGCGCGGTCCGCCGGTCGACCGATCGACCGGGCCTCACAACCGCTCGCGGATCGTCTCGGCGGTCTTCTCGCCGACCCCGGGCACGCTCGTCAGGTCCGTGGCGCTCGCCGCCCGGACGTTCTCGACGCTGCCGAACCGGCGCAGGAGCCGCCGGCGTGTCTGCGGGCCGACCCCGGGCACGTCGTCGAGGACCGTCCGGACCTCGTCGCGGACCCGCTGGTGGTACTGGACGGCGAAGCGGTGGGCCTCGTCGCGGACCCGCTGGAGGAGGTGCAACGCGGGGTGGTCGTCGGGGAGCGACCGGTGTCGAGCGTCGCTCGACCGGCTCGTGGATTCCGGTCGGGGGGCGCCGCCGGTGGCCGCGCCGGTCGGGGCACTCGGGCCGGAGCCGGGGTCGCGGCGCTTCGCGGCCGCCGACCCGTCGGGGACGAGCAGCCGGTCGCCGTCCTCGTCTTTCGCCAGCGCGACCGCCGGCACGTCCCAGCCGGCCGCGGCGACGGCCTCGCGGGCGGCCGCCAGCTGGCCCTCGCCGCCGTCGATCACGAGCAGGTCGGGGTCGGGGCGGTCGTCCCGGCCGTCGACGGCGCGCTCGGCGCGCCAGCCGACGAGTTCCCGCATGTTGGCGTAGTCGTCGTTGCGCTCCGTGAGCTTCTTGCGCCGGTAGTCGGCCTTCTCGGCGCTCCCGTCGACGAACGCGACGTTCGAACCGACGACGGCCTTCCCCTGGGCGTGGCTCACGTCGAACCCTTCGACCCGGTCGGCGGCGTCGAGGCCGACCACCTCGGCCAGCGCCCGGGTGCCGTCGTCCCGGTCGCCGCCGGCCCGCCGGGCGTTCTTCAGCGCCAGGTCGACGAGCGTCGCCTCGCGGCCGGTGCCGGGGACGCGGACGGCGACCCCCTCCCGGTCGAGCCACGCCGTCACCTCGTCGCCGGCGGGGCGCTCGGGCAACAGGAGGGCGTCGGGGAGGTCCCGCTCGGCGTAGTACTGGGGGACGAACGCGGCGAGCACGCCCGCGACGGCCTCCTCGGTGCCGTCGGGCGCGCGGAGGGCGTGGCGCTCGCGGTCGACCAGCTGGCCGTCCTCGCTGCGCAGGCGCGCGACGGTCGCGCGGTCGCCGGCGACGGCGGCGCCGAGAACGTCCACGACCCGCTCGCCGCGCTCGTCGTCGGGACCGCTGACCGCCGCGGCGCTTCCCTCGTGGAACGCCTCGACGGCCGCCAGCCGGTCGCGGAGGTTCGCGGCCCGCTCGAAGTTCTGCTCCTGGCTGGCGGCCTCCATCGCGCGGCGGACCGGGTCCGCGAGCACGCCGGTCTCGCCCTCCAGGAATCGCTCGACCGACTCGACGTCCGTGAGGTAGCCCTCGCGTCCGATCTCCCCCGTGCAGGGGGCCGTGCAGAGGCCGATGTCGTGATCGAGGCAGGGACGGTCCCGGTTGGCGAACTTGTGGTCGGAACAGCCCCGGACGCCGTAGGTCTCCCGTAGGGCCTTCACGACCGTCTCGACGCGCCCCTTGTTCGTGTAGGGGCCGTAGACCGCCGCCGCGTCGTCGGGGTCGCGCGTGATCTCGATGCGGGGGAACTCGTGGCCGGTCAACTGCACGAGCGGGTAGGACTTGTCGTCCTTCAGCCGGACGTTGTAGCGGGGCTGGTGGCGCTTGATCACGTTGGCCTCCAGCAACAGCGCCTGGGTCTCCGTGTCCGTCACGGCGACGTCGACGGCCGTCGCCCGCTCGACCATCCGCCGGATGCGCTCGCTGCGCGGGTCGGCGTACGACCGCACCCGGTCGCGCAGGTCGACGGCCTTCCCGACGTAGAGGACGACCCCGTCGCCGTCGAGGAAGTGGTAGACGCCCGGCTCCCCGGGGAGGTCGGCGGCCCGCTCGCGCACCGCGGTCCCGTCCATCGGTTCCACCGAAGGGCGGCGCGGACAAGAGCGTGACGCGTCCGGCGCGCGGAGCCGAGCGCCGGCTGCCGGCGGGCCCGAACCGCTTTCCGGGTCCCGGGTGTTCCGCCGGCATGAGCGACGGACGCGGCGGCTGGGACCGGCTGTGGTCGCGCTCGCTCGCCGTAGGCGGGACGACCGTCGGCTACGACCGCCTCCGGCGGCCGGACGGCGAGCGGACGGGATACGGCTGGATCGGCGACCGGGGGTCGGCGGCGGTCGTCGCCCGCGACGGGGACCGGGTGGTGCTGATCGAGGAGTACCGGCCGCGACTCGGCGAGACCGTGCTGAGCTGCCCGGTCGGGAGCGTCGAGGCCGGCGAGTCGTTCCGCGAGGCCGGCCGGCGGGAGCTCCGCGAGGAGACGGGCTTCGCGGCCGGTCGCGCCGAGGTGCTGGCCGAGCACTACCCCGTCGCCTGGCTCCGCAAGCCCCGCGGCGTGGTCTTCGCGGACGACCTCTCGGCGGGCGACCGGCGCCTCGAGGACGACGAGTTCGTCGACGTTCGGACCGTCCCCGTCGCGGACGCGGTCGAGACGGTCCGCGGACGCGAGCCCGCGACGGGGTGGACGCTGCTGCCGCTGTTGCTCGCCCGGGAGGCGGGCCGCCTGTAGCTGTACCTGTACCCGTAGCCCGCGACTGCGAGGCGTGGCGTCCGCGGCCCCAGCGCGGGCCGCGCGGACCGGGGCGCCGTCGGAACATCAGCTACAAGCGGCCGGTGGGCGAACGCCCGCCCATGAGCGACTCCGCGGACCCGGACCCGGTGCGGCTCTGGCTCGTCGAGCGCGACTACGACGATCGGAACCTCGTGACGCTGGTCTACGCGACCCCGGACGGCGAGCGCTACCACCAGCGCGAGCAGTCCGCCCACCTCCTCTCGCAGGGCGACGGGGTCACTGCCGCCATCAACGCCGACCCGGGCGACCTCGCGGCGGTCGGCGACGAGGCGACCCGCGAGCGGTACGCCAGCGAGGCCGAGCGGATGCGCGAGCGCCACGACCCCGGCGACAGCGTCTGACGAGTAGGAAGGCCTTTTTCCCCGGGGTTCACAGGCCGAAACGATACGACATGCCCGCCATCGAACTGAACGGCGTCTCCAAGCGGTTCGACGACGTCGTGGCCCTCCGAGACCTCGATCTCGCCGTCCGAGAGGGTGAGATCTTCGGCTTCCTCGGTCCCAACGGCGCCGGGAAGTCGACGACCATCAACGTCCTACTGGACTTCGTCCGGCCGACCAGCGGGTCCGCGACCGTCCTCGGGATGGACGCCCAGCGGCGGTCGAAGGCGGTCCGCCAGCGAACGGGCGTGCTCCCCGACGCGTACAGCGTCTACGACCGACTGACCGGCCGCCAGCACCTCGAGTTCGCCATCGAGTCCAAGGAGGCCGACGACGACCCGATGGCCCTGCTCGAGCGCACCGGGATCCCCGAGGCCGCCGACCGGAAGGCCGGCGGCTACTCGAAGGGGATGGCCCAGCGGCTCGTGCTCGCGATGGCGCTGGTCGGCGACCCCGACCTGCTGATCCTCGACGAGCCCTCGACCGGGCTGGACCCCAACGGCGCCCGCGAGATGCGCGACATCATCCGCGCGGAGCGGGACCGCGGCGCGACGGTCTTCTTCTCGAGCCACATCCTCGAACAGGTCGAGGCCGTCTGCGACCGCGTGGGGATCCTCCGGGACGGGCGGCTCGTCGCCGAGGACACCGTCGAGGGGCTGCGGTCGTCGGTCGACTCCGGGGCGACGCTCACCGTCACCGTCGACGAACCGACCGACGAGGCCATCGCAGCCGCGCGGTCGGTCGAGGGCGTCTCGGACGTCGCCGTCCGGTCCGACCAGAGCGCCATCGTCGTGACGACCGAGGACGCCTCGAAGACCGCCGTGCTGAGCGCCATCGAGGACACTGGCGTCGAGGTGCGGGACTTCTCGACCCAGAAGGCCTCGCTGGAGGAACTGTTCGTCACCTACACCCGGGACGGGCAGAGCCAGGACGAGACGGAGGTCCGGACGTGAGCTGGACCGCCGTCGCGCGCAAGGACTTCCGGGACGCCGTGCGCGTCAAGTGGTTCTGGGCGCTGACCGCACTGTTCGTCGTCTTCGCCGGCGGGGCCGCCTACCTCTACGGGGAGGTGGAGCTGTTCTCCGGCGGAGGGCCCGCGACCGCGACCGGGCTGATCAGCTTCCTGAGCGGGGCCTCGGGGACGCTCGTTCCGATCATCGCCCTGCTGGTCGGCTACAAGGCGATCGTCGGCGAGCGCGACTCGGGGAGCCTGAAGCTGCTGCTCTCCCTGCCGCACACCCGCGGCGAGGTCGTCCTCGGGAAGCTAGTCGGCCGGACCGGCGTCGTCTCGCTGGCGATCCTCGTGGGCTACCTCATGGCGGTAGTGCTCGGGCTCGCCCTGTTCGACGAGTTCGCCGTCAGCGACTTCCTGCTGTTCACGCTGCTGACGATCGCCCTCGGACTGGCGTACATCAGTATCGCCATCGGCCTCTCCTCGGCCGTCTCCTCGGCGTCGCGAGCGGGCGCGCTCGCCATCGGCTTCTGGCTGGTCTTCGAGTTCCTCTGGGGGATCGTCGGCCTGCTGCTGGCCTGGACTGCCAACGGCTTCTCGCTGCAGGGCCTGTTCCAGGGCGGCCCGCCGGACTGGTATCTCTTCTTCCTCCGGCTCTCGCCGACTAACGCCTACAGCGCCGTCGTCGGGACGCTGCTGCCCGACCCCCAGGGAATCGGCGGTGGCGGCCCCGGAGCGGGACCGGGCGCCGGCGGAGGCGCCGCCCAGGCGGGCGCCGACCCATTCTTCCTGCAGGACTGGTTCGGCCTCGTGATCCTCGCGGCCTGGGTCCTCGTCCCCGTCGGCCTGGGCTACCTGCGGTTCCGCGACATCGACCTCTAGGGCGGACCTTTTTCGGCGGAGGCGCGGCCAGGACCGGCGTGTCCTGAGAGGCGCCGTCGGGCGGACCGCGGGACGCGAGGTCGCTCGCTTCCGGACGCACGGACCGCGGGCCGTGCGAGTGCGACGCGACGCCCGACGGGTCGGAGTCGCCGTCCGAGTCGACGTCGATCCCCCGGTCGGTCAACAGCGACTCGAACTCCCCCCGGTCGAGAACGGGGACGTCCTCGCTCTCGGCGTCGTCGAGTTTGGTCTGCCCGGCCCCCTCGCCGGCGACGAGGTAGTCGGTGTTCCCGGAGACGCTCGCGGTCGCGTCGGCGCCGTGGCGCTCGACGAGGCCCTCGGCCTCCTCGCGGGTGACCCCCTTCAGCGACCCGGTGAACACGAACGTCAGCCCCTCGAGTCCGTCGCCGCTCTCGACGTCAGGGGTCTGCGGCTCGATCCCCCGATCGCGTAGCTCCTCGACGACGCGACGGTTGCGCTCGCTGTCGAAGAACTCCCGGATCTCGCTCGCGACGGTCGGGCCCACGTCCTCGACCGCCCGGAGTTCGTCCTCGTCGGCGGCGATCATGGCGTCCAGCGAACCGAACGCCCGCGCGAGGTTCCGCGCCGTCGTCGGACCGACCTCGGGGACGCCGAGCGCCGTGAGGAAGTCCGAGAGCGGCGGCTCCGTCGCGACCTCAAGCTCCTTGAGCAGGTTCTCCGCGCTCGTCTCGCCCCACCCCTCCAGCCGGGCGAGGTCGGCCGCCCGGAGGTCGTAGAGGTCCGGGATCGACTCGACCAGTCCCGCCTCGACGAGCTGGTCGAGGCGCTCCTCGCCCAGCCCCTCGACGTCCAGCCCCTCCCGGCTCACGTAGTGTTCGATGGCCCGGCGGAGCTGAGCCGGGCAGGCCAGCCCGCCCGTGCAGAACGCCAGCGGGCCGTCGCGCTCGACCGGCGAGTCACAGACGGGGCACCGCTCGGGGAACTCGAAGTGGCCGTCGCCGTCGGCCTCGACGACCTCGTCGACGTACGGGATCACGTCGCCGGCGCGCTCGATGCGCACCCTGTCGCCGACTCCGACCCCGAGGTCGGCGATCTGGTCCGGGTTGTGGAGGCTCGCCCGCGAGACCGTCACGCCCGACACCTCCACCGGATCGAGCAGGGCGACGGGGGTCAGCCGACCGGTCCGACCGACCTGGACGACGACGTCCCGGACGGTCGTCTCCTCGGTGCGGGCGGGGAGCTTGTAGGCGTAGGCCCACCGGGGCGCCCGCGAGGTGCTCCCCAGCCGCTCGCACTGCCCGCGGTCGTCGAGCTTGAAGACGGCGCCGTCGACCTCGTAGTCGAGGTCGTCGCGGTCCTCGACGAGGCGGTCGCGGTAGTCGATGGCGGCCTCGATGTCCCCGACGCGCTCGACCCGGTCGTCGACCTTCAGCCCCCACTCCGGGAGCGCCTCGTGACGCTCGTGGTGGCTGTCGAACTCGCGGATGGACTCCAAGACGTCGAAGAAAAAGCAATCGAGGGGCCGCTCGGCGGTCACCGAGGGGTCGAGCTGTCGGAGGGTGCCGGCGGCCGCGTTGCGCGGGTTGGCGAAGGGATCGTCGCCGCGCTCGACGCGCTCGCGGTTGTACGCCTGGAAGGCCTCCCGCGGGATGAACACCTCGCCGCGGACCGCCAGGAACTCCGGGTAGTCGCCGGCGAGGCGCATCGGGATCGACCGGATCGTCCGGACGTTCTCGGTGACGTCGTCGCCCTCGATCCCGTCGCCCCGGGTGGCCGCCCGCTCGTAGCGGCCGTCCTCGTAGATCACCTCGATGGAGACGCCGTCGAACTTCGGCTCGCAGAGGTACTCGACGGTCTCGCCGGCGTACGCTCCCAGCGACGTCTGGTCGTTGCCCGCGTCGGTTGCCCGGCTCTCGCCCGCTTTCTCGCTATCGAGGAGCCCGAGTCCATCGTGGACGCGGCGGTCGAACTCCCGGACGTCCTCGGCGTCACCGCTGGAGTCGATCGACAGCATGGGGGCGACGTGCTCGACGGTGTCGAACTCGTCGAGGGGTTCGCCGCCGACCCGGCGGGTCGGCGAGTCCTCCGTCCGGAGGTCGAAGGCCTCCTCGAGTTGCTGCAGCTGGGAGAACAGGGCGTCGTACTCCCGGTCCGCGATCCGGGGGTCGGCCTCGACGTAGTAGCGGTGATCGTGGTACCGGATGGCTTCCCGGAGCTGGTCGGCCTCCCGGCGGGCGGTCTCCTCGTCGAGGTCCTCGACGGGGTCGAACTCCGTCGGCGGCTCCTCGAGGTAGGGATTGTCGGCGGGCTCCCTGACGTCGCCACTCATCGCACGAGGATTGCGAACGGGGGCTAAAAAGCGGGCCGCTCCGGCGCGGCGAGGCTTGTGGGGATGGCGAGGCTTATGCCCGCGGCAGGTAACTTCCGGGTATGTCCGAGGAGTTTCTCCTGTTGAACCCGGGGCCGGTGCCGCTGTCGGAGGAGGTGCGACGCGCGATGGACCAGCCGATGGTCTCCCACCGGTCGGCGGAGTTCGAGGCCGTCTACGAGCGGGCCCAGGACGGCCTCGAGTACGTCTTCTCGGAATCGACCCTCGACGGGGAGTCGACCGGTGACGGGACGCCGCTGATCCTCAACGGGACGGCCACGATGGGCATGGAGATGGCCGTCGCGAATCTCACCGACGAGGACAGCGAGGTCGTCGCACTGGTCAACGGGAAGTTCGGCCGGCGGTTCAAGCGGATCGCCGACCGCCACGCCGACGTGACGCCGGTGGAAGTCGAGTGGGGAGAGGCGTTCGACCTCGGGGCCGTCGAGGCGGCGGTCACCGACGACACCGAGATGGTAACCGTCGTCCACAACGAGACCTCGACGGGGCTGCTGAACCCGGTGAGCGAGGTCGGCGAGGTCGCGCGCGACCGCGACGCCACGTTCGTCGTCGACGGGGTGACGAGCATCGGGGGCGACGAGTTCCGGATCGACGACTGGAGCGTCGACGTCGCCGTCACGGACGGACAGAAGGCGCTCGCGGCGCCGCCGGGGATCAGCACCGTCTACGTCACCGACCGGGCGATCGAACGCGCCGACGGCGAGGGGGCCCCCTTCTACGAGGACATAGACTGGCACCTCCGGAAGGCCGACACCCACCAGACGCCGTTCACCAGCGCCGTGCCGCTGTTCCGCGCGCTCGCGGTAGCCGTCGAGGGGATCGAGAGCGAGGGCATGCCCCGGCGCATCCGCCGGCACCGCCGGCAGGCGCGGGCGTTCCGCGAAGGGTTCGCCGCGATGGGACTCGACCGGTTCCCCGACCCGGCCGGCCCGACGGAGCTATCGAACACGCTCACGGCGATCGAACTCCCCGAGGAACTGAAAGGCGACGCGGGCGCGTTCTTCGACGCGGTCGCCGAGCGCAACGTCTCCATCTCGGGGGGACAGGCCCACCTCGGCGGCGAGATATTCCGGGTCAGTAACATGGGCAATCTCGCCCCCGACCAGATCCTCCGGGGAGTGCGCGTCGTCGGCGAGGCGATGAACGACGCCGGCGTCGACTGCGACGTCGAGGCCGGCCTCGCGGCGGCGCGCGACGAACTGGATCAGTAGATCGCCCGGCTGCGGCGCCCCGGCTTTTTTTCGCCCGCGCGATACGTCCGTGACGACCCGCGAAAACTAGACACAGGTGGAGAGAATCATTTATTTACTAGTCAGATTGCATAATTGCATCTTTGTTTCTGATGGTATACGATGCAATTTCGAGGTATATTACTCCTTGCGGCAAATATTACGTCAAACAGCCACGTCGGGGATACAGTCATACAAGGCATACGCTTATATACCAGAACGTATT
>PXRR01000032.1:0-36885 GCA_003021975.1 Halobacteriales archaeon QS_5_70_17
AAGCCGGTGGAGGGATTTGAACCCTCGGCCTAATCCTTACGAAGGATTCGCTCTGCCAGCTGAGCTACACCGGCGCCGCGACATACGATTGTTGGCGCCAACGGCAGTATAAGGATTCCGGACTGCGACCGCTCGCGGGCCGGCGACTCACACCACGAAGCTCAGCGCGATACCGATGGCTATCAGCAGGAAGATCAGCACGGACACGTACAGAAAGAAGCGATCGGCCAGTCTCATGGATAACGACACGGCGATCCGACACTTAAAACTGGGCGGTCAGAACGGGTCAGTCGCTGCGCGCGCTGGCCTGCGGACCTCCGGACTCCGACTCCGCGTCGGCGCTCCCGGTGGTGTCGGCCAGCGACCGCGCCAGCGTCGTCACCGCTTGTTCGTGGTCTCCCTTCGAGCGGTAAACCTCCGTCGGGCCGACGTCCAGGTGGCGATACGACGCCAGTTGGCCCTCCTCGAGATCCTGCTGGTCCCGCATGAATCGGCGCACGCGGTCGAACAGGGCGTGGAGGTGGACCAGCTCCCGCTTTCTCATTGCGTCTAGTCGTTGGGGTTTGGCGTGCCTAAACCCTTCGTGGCACCGATTGCCAAGGAGAAGGAAGCCTCGAGGGCCGGTCAGCAGAGGTCGACGGTCGCGTAGACGTATCCCCGGTCGTCGACGGTGACGCCGACGCCGAGTTCGTCGGCGTTCTCGTACCGGAGGCGCTCGGTCGCGCTGGAGTCTTCGAGCCACTGGGCGATCAGGCGGTCGGCGATCTCCTCCTCGGCGGTGTCGCGGTCGGCCGGAACGCGGCCGATCACCTCGATCTCTTCGCCGGTCCGGTAGCTCCGCTCGTTGTCGCTGAGGATCCGGCACCTGTCGGCCTCCTCGTACTCCTCGTATCGGTCCATCGTCGAGTAGCCGGCGGCGTCGTGGTCCGGATACCCCTGATCGCGCATGTTGTCGCTGTGGAAGCGGGCCATCTCGTCGAGCGTGTCGTGACGCTTGAGGGCGGCGCGGTCCGAACGGACCTCCCCGTTGATCCCGGCGACCAGTTCCGCCTCGACGCTCTCGGCGTCGATCGACTCCGAGAGCGGCGTCGGGGTCGGCGTGGGCGTCGGGGTCGGATCGTCCGCTGCCTCCGGCGTCGGTGTGGGGGTAAGGGTGGGCGTGGCGGTCGTGGTCGAAGTGGGGGCGGGCGTGGCCGCCGGGGTCGGCGTCGGAGTCTCCGCTCCCGAGGTCGACCCGTCGCCGCCGTCGCCGGCGACCTGCATCCCGACCAGCCCCCCGACTGCGACCGATATGAGCACGATCGCGCCGAGGACCACTACGAGAGCCTTATTCATTATCTCCCGAATCGGACCTCCGATACATCTAAGTTTCGTATACATACATTGAACAGATACAGTTCTCGGAACCGTGGGGTAGAGTCGATTCAGCGGCGTTCCCGTCTCACCGGGACTCGTCGCGGTCCTCGAGCGCCGTCACGGAGGGCGTCCCCGTGGCGGGGTGGTCGTCGACCGCCACGGGTCCGCCGAACGCCCGTTCGACGACCGACTCGGTGAGCACCTCCTCGGGAGGGCCGGACGCGAGGATCCTCCCGTCGGCGAGCACGACCAGCGAGTCACAGAACCGCGCCGCGAGGTCGAGGTCGTGGATCGCCGCCACCGCCGTCCGGCCCTCCTCGACGAGGTCCGCGACGAGGCCGAGCGTCCGCACCCGATGGTGGACGTCGAGGCTGGCGGTGGGTTCGTCGAGCACGAGCGCGGGACTCTCCTGGGCGAGCGCGCGGGCGAGCAGGACTCGCTGGCGCTCCCCGCCGCTGACCGACCCCACCGACCGGTCGGCGAGGTCGGCGACCGCCGCCCGCCCCATGGCCGCCTCGACGGCCGCGCGGTCGGCCCCCCCGGCGCGCTCGAAGCGCCCCCGGTGGGCGGTCCGGCCCATCTCGACGACGTCCCGGACGGGGAACTCGAAGGCCAGTTCCGTCGCCTGGGGGACCGTCGCGGCCAGCCTGGCGACCTCGCGGGCGGAGAGGTCCGCCACCGCCCGCCCGGCGAGCAGGACTCGCCCCCGGTCGGGCGCGAGCACGCCGTTTATCGTCCGCAGGAGCGTCGTCTTTCCAGCCCCGTTGGGTCCGACGACGGCGACGAACGACCCGGCGGGGACCGAGAGCGAGACCCCCTCCAGGATCCGCGCGCCGCCCAGCGACACCTCCACGCTCTCGACGTCGATGTCGATCACAGCGCGTGCACCTCCCGCTTCCGGAGCAGGTAGAGGAAGAACGGCGCCCCCAGCGCCGCCGTCACGATGCCGACCGGGAGTTCGGCGGGGCCGGATCGCGCGACCGCGTCGGTCGCAACGAGGAAGACGGCCCCCGCGAGCGCGCTCGTCGGCAGGAGGATCCGGTGGTCCGGGCCGACCAGCAGGCGCACCACGTGTGGGACGATCAGGCCGACGAAGCCGATGACGCCAGCGACGGCGACCGTCCCGGCGGTGACCAGACTGGAGACCGCCAGCAGGATCCGCTTCGTCCGCTCGGCGTCGACGCCGAGCGCCCGGGCCTCCTCCTCGCCCAGCAGCAGGACGTTCAGGTCGCGGGCGTACGCCGCCAAGACGGCGAACCCGACGAGCGCCGGCGGCAGCGTCGCCGCCACGTCCCCCCACGAGGCCGCCGAGAGGTGGCCCATCAGCCAGTACAGCGCCCGCTCGAGGCTGTCGCCGGCGAGCAACAGCATGTATGAGACGAGCGCGCCGAGAAACGTCTGGACGGCCACGCCCGCCAGCAGCAGCGTCGCGACCGGGGTCCGACCCCGCTCCGTGGCGATCAGGTAGACGCCGAACGCGACGACCAGCGCGCCCAGAAACGCCGTCCCCTGGAGTCCCATCGGCACTACGCCCGGGAAGACGATGCTGGCGACGGCGCCCGCAGCCGCCCCCGCCGAGACGCCGATGATCGACGGGTCGGCCATCGGGTTGCGGAAGAACCCCTGCATCACGGTGCCGGCGGTCGCCAGCGCGAATCCGACGACCGCCGCCAGCGCGACTCGCGGGGCGCGCAACCGCGTGACGATCACCTGATCGGAGCGCGCGACGGGAAAGGAAAACGGCGCGAGGAACTCGACCCGGACCGCCAGCCAGGGGACCTGACCGGCGGAGGGCAGGCGTACCGCGGCCGCCTCGACGCTCACTCCGACCGGGACGACCAGGGCGTTACAGAGCGCCTTGGCGACCGTCAGCGGGTCGATGGCGACCGAACCGTGAGCGATCGCGACGACGGAGACGACGGCCAGCAGCGCGGCTAACCCCGCCGACCACGCCGCCGTCCGCGTCCACCGATCCATACCCCAACCGCGGTTGGTTTAGGCAAATACTTGTTGCATACCGTCACAGAAGGTGACGATGCGACTCACAGTCACCCTGATCGCCGTCGCGGTCGTTCTGGCCGGCGTGCCCGCGGGAGCGCTCGGCGCGCCGACGGCGGCGGGGAGCGCCGACGCACAGCAGGAGACCGACTGCGGTTACCCGTACTCGGCCACCGACGCGACGGGTACCGAGGTCTCCGTCGACGACCGACCGGAGCGGATCGTCGCGCTCCAGGCGAGCACCGCCCAGATCCTCTGGGAGGTCGGCGCTCAAGACCGGGTCGTCGGGATGCCCGTCCGGTCGTACACCGCCTACCTCAACGGCTCGGAGGAGCGCACCGACGTGCTCACCGAGGACGGCACGAGCGTCGACGTCGAGCAGGTCGTGGCGCTCGAGCCCGACCTGGTGATCGCGCCCAGTTCGATCCCCAACTCGACGGTCGAACAGCTCCGGGACGCCGACGTCACCGTCTACAAGTCCGGCTTCGACCGCTCGATCGGGAGCATCTACGCGAAGACGAACCTCGTCGGTCGGCTCGTCGGCGACTGCCAGCAGGCCAACGCGACCGTCGAGGAGATGCGCGCCGACGTCGAGCGCGTCGAGAACGCGGTGGAGGGCCGCGAGGCGCCCCGCACGCTCTACTACTTCTACAACTTCACCGCCGGGAACGGCACCTTCATCCACGAGGTGATCGAGACCGCCGGGGGCGACAACGTCGCCGCCAACGCCGGCATCACCGGCTACCGGGAGATCAGCGACGAGGTCGTCGCCGAGCGCGACCCGCAGTGGATCATCACGCCGGGCGACGCGCCCCTGCCCGAGCGCGAACCGTTCCCGAGCACGACCGCCTACCGGGAGAACCAGACCCTCTCGGTCAACCCCAACTACATGAACCAGCCCGCACCGCGGGTGGTGATCCCGATGCTCGAGATCGCACGGGCCCTCCACCCGGAGGCCTTCGAGAACGGGACCACGGAGACGGCTACCGCCGAACCGGACCCCGAGACTGTTACCGACTCGTCGACCGAGACTGCCGGCGGCGACAGCGACGTCGAGACGACGACCACGTCCGAGGACGGACCCGGATTCGGCGCCGTCGGGGCCGCGCTCGCCCTGCTCGCGGTCGCGCTGCTGGCGCGTCGCCGCTGAGGGGGAGAGGTAATCAAAGCCGCCACATATCGGGGTAACGTTACTTCATACCTCCCCGACTCGTGTACCACGTTCACTCCCTTCCGGGCGTTCCGGGCGGAGTGAACGCGTCCCTCGACAGCCGGGCCGGTCGCCGTTTCCCCCCGGCGACCGGCTGCTACCGACGTTCGCGGCGCCGGCGCCCGCCACGCCGCCGGCGCCGCGGCGCTCCCGGACGGCCGCCTGCGTGCTCTCGCCGTCCGGGGCGCTTCCGATCCTCGGACGACGCTCCGCGAGCGTCGCGACCGCCGAGAGATGGCGAAAGGTAGTTCACAGGGCCGCCGGGTAGTGGTGACATGGTCGAGAACGTCATCTGGCCGGCCGCGCTGGACGCGAACTGCTCGCGCAGCGAGGGCCGGCGGGTCTCGCTGGACCTCGCCGTCGAGGAGCCCACGGTCGAGGAAATCGCCAAGGCCGTCCAGCAGGTGGGCTACGACGCGGTCGTCGAACGCGACAAGCGCTACCCCCGGGAGTACGAGGCCCGGGGGCGCGTGCTCGTCCGGAACGCCGACGACGCCGGGAAGTCCGATCTCCTGCAGGCGGTCGCCGCGTACGTGGGCGCGCTCAGGGCATGAACCGCGTCGGCGAGGTCGTCCGCACCGCTCAGGGGCTGGCGATCCTCCGGGCGACCGGGGACGACCGCCCCGAGATCGGGCTGGCGGTGATCGACGAGAGCCTCGATCCAGTCGGCCGCGTCGTCGACGTCTTCGGCCCCGCCGAGCGCCCCTACGTCGCCGTCGACCCCGACGGGGACGTCCGCCTGCCCGGGCTGCTCGGGCAGGTACTCTACGCCCGGTGAACCGGCGACGGCCGGGCGCGACCGCGGGAGCACACCGGAACACAACGCCCAAACGGCCGGTCGACCACTACCGGGTATGAGACGGTCCCACGTCGCCGCGCTCGCCACGCTGGCGGTCTTCCTCCTCGTCCAGCTCGGGGCGCTCGCGCTCGTCGAACCGTTCCGGAGCGCGGGCTACCAGACCGTCGAGGACCCCTCGGACCCCGCCAACAGCCTCCTGTACCTGGTTGCGATCCTGGTCGCGACGGGCGTGATGCTCGCCGCCTTCCGGTTCGGGGTCGACGGCCTGATCCGCGGGCTGATCGTCCTCTCGAGCGCCTTCCTCGCGTACTACGTGCTCTCCGTGCTCCTCCCGCCGGTCGTGGCCGTCGGCGGCGTCAACGGGTTCGCGGTCGCCGCCGCCCTCGCGCTGTCGGGCGCGCTCGTGGTCTATCCCGAGTGGTACGTCATCGACGCGGTCGGGATCGTCATCGGGATGGGAGCCGCGGCGCTGTTCGGCATCAGCTTCGGGCTCCTGCCGGCCGTCCTCCTGTTGAGCGTGCTCGCGGTCTACGACGCCGTCAGCGTCTACGGTACCGAGCACATGCTCACGCTGGCCTCGGGAGTGATGGACCTCAAGATCCCCGTGGTGCTCGTGATCCCGCTGACGCGGGGGTACTCGTTTCTCGACGAGGAGGACGGCGGTGAGCAGAGCGCGGGAGGAGACGGCGCGGGGAGCGAGTCTCGCGACGGGGACGCCCGCGAGGGGCCCGCACCCGCCGACCGCGACGCCTTCTTCATCGGCCTCGGCGACGCCGTGATGCCGACGATCATCGTCGCGAGCGCCGCCTTCTTTCTCGAGACGCCCTCGCTGGGCGTCCCCGGCCTCGCGCTCACCCTCCCCGCCCTGACCGCGATGCTCGGGACGCTGGCGGGGCTGCTCGTGCTCGTCTGGCTGGTGATGAAGGGACGGGCTCACGCCGGCCTCCCGCTGCTCAACGGCGGGGCCATCGGGGGGTATCTCGTCGGGGCTGCCTTCTCGGGGGTGTCCGTCGTGCGGGCGCTGGGACTGACGCCGTACCTCTAGCGGCCGGTGAGCGCCTCGCTGCCGGGCGCGATGTCGATCGTCTCGCCCAGCCCGCGGTCGACGGCCTTCCCGTAGAGCATGTACGCGGCCGCGACGGTCTCGATGGCCGTGCCCCCCGAGTCGAAGACGGTGATCTCCTCGTCGGACTCCCGGCCGGGGACGTCGCCGGCGAGCACCTCGCCCAGGTCGCCGTGGACGTGGTCCCCGGAAACGACCCCCGCCTCGACGGCCTGGAGGAAGGAGCCGGCGTCGCTGGTCGCTCGGGCGCGCAGGTCGGGGACGTACTTCGCGCGCTCGATGGTCCGGGCGTCGAGTTCCCGCTTGCCGGGGTCGTACTGGCCCATCGCGGTGACGTGAGTGCCCGGTTCGAGGACGTCGCCGTCGAAGACCGGGTCGGAGGCGCTGGTCGCGGTGACGACGACGTCGGCGCCCTCGACGGCCGCGTCGCTGGAGGCGACCGCGCCGACCGCAGCGTCGAACTCCTGGTTCATCTCGCTGGCGAACGACTCGCGGCTCTCCTTGGTCGGCGAGTAGACGTTGACGGTGTCGAACTCCCGGACGGTCATGGTCGCGCGCAGTTGGCCGCGGGCCTGCGCGCCGCTGCCGATGATCGCGAGCGTCCGCGCGTCCTCGCGGGCCAGCGCGTCGACGCCGACCGCGCCCGTCGCGCCGGTCTTGAAGGGGTTCATGCTCGCGCCGTCGAGCATCGCCAGCGGCGCGCCGCTCTCGGCGTCGAACAGCGGCGTCATGAAGTGGACGTCCTCGTCGGCGAAGCCCGCGGCGTAGGTGTACCCGCCCATCGCTCCCGTCTCCGGGAGGATGGCGATGTAGCTGGTGAGCATCCCCGCCGGGGCCTCGCTGACGAGTTTCGTCCGGGGTTCCGCGGGCCCCTGCTGGCGGTAGCCCTCTCGGACCGCCTCGACGTACTCGGCGGGGTCGGCCAGCCCCGACAGCTCGTCGCTCCTGAGAAACAGCGTCTCCGTCATGCAACAGTGGTCCCGCGGACGGGGCTTAGCGTTGGTGGTCCCGGGAAGCGAGAGCCGGTCCGGGGGCGGCCGAAAGAGCGACCGCAGCCGGACCGGGCGGTGCGATCAGCCCGGAAAACGCGCCTGCGGCCGGTCGAGCGCGGCGAAGAGGGTTAGATCGGAGCGCCGGGGAGAGAACTGGCGGAGAAGGGGTCGAATCAGTCGGCGTTGACGCCGCGGTTCGTCGCCGGGGCGGGGTCGGCCGGCGATCGGACGAACATGGCGTGGCCGACCAGGCCGACGGCGACGGTCGCGGCGGCGGGAACCGCGACCCAGGGAGCGACGCCCGCGAGGATCAGCGCGCCGGAGATGCCTGCCAGTGCGAGCGGAATCAGGCCGAGGACGATGTCGTAGTATCCAGCCATCGTGTCACTACAGACAGTGAACGGTTAGTTAAAACTTTGGTAGAGATCACGATATGTGCGGCAGATACCAGACCGGTAAACACTCAGAACCCGTCTAGAAGAATTTGAATAAGTTATGAAAATACGCTCCGGGAAACCGCAGGGGCGCGCCGCCTCCCTCGGCGTATACGTGTCTTTTGCCTCCCGCGACTGTCGGGGGACTGAACCGACGGCTTGAAATCGGTTCTGGACCGCAGTACGGTCGTGAACGAGAACGACCGGGCGATAACCGGGCTAGTGATGCTCGCTCACTCGCTCGTCCACACCTACGAGTTCGCGTTCCCGGTGTTCGTCCCGCTGTGGCTCTCGCAGTTCGGGACCACGGAGGCCGCAGTGGGGTTCGCGCTCACCGTCGGCTTCTCGCTGTTCGGCCTCGGAGCGCTGCCCGCGGGGATCCTCACCGACCGCCGGGGGTCCAAGCCGCTGATCGTCGCCTGCCTCGGCGGCATGGGGACCTCCTTCGTCGTCCTGAGCGTGGCGCCGAACCTGATCGTCGTCACCGTCGCGCTCGTGATCTGGGGGGTCGCCGCGAGCGTCTACCACCCGGCGGGGCTCTCGCTGATCACCCGCGGCGTCGAGGCCCGCGGCGACGCCTTCGCCTACCACGGCACCGCCGGCAACGTCGGCACCGCGATGGGGCCGTTCCTCGCGACGGTCCTCCTGTTTCTCCTGAGCGACGACTGGCGGCTGGTCGCCGCCGTGCTCGCCGTGCCGGCCCTGATCGGGGTCCTGCTGGCGCTGCGCGTCGAGGTCGACGAGACCGCCGCCGTCGCGGCCGACGGCGGGGAGGCCGGTACCGGCGTCGACTCCCTGGAGGAGTTCGCCTCCACCTCGCGGACGCTGTTCACCGGCGGGTTCGTCCTCGTGTTCGCCGTGGTGATGCTCTCGGGGCTGTACTACCGCGGTGTGCTCACCTTCCTGCCGGCGCTGTTCGAGGGCTTCGACGCCATCCAACCGGCCGACGTCTTCGGCCGCACCTTCGAACCGGGCAACTACATCTACACGGGTCTGCTGGCGACGGGCGTGCTCGGCCAGTACGTCGGCGGGAAACTCACCGACCGGATGCCGGTCGACCTGGGACTGGCGCTCGGCTACGGCGCGCTCGGCGTCGTCGCGCTGATCTACCTCCCCGCCGTGGAGGCGGGGCTGGGACCGCTGCTCGTTCTGAGCGCCGTGCTCGGGTTCTTCCTGTTCGTCGTCCAGCCGTTCTACCAGGCGACAGTCGCCGAGTACACCCCCCCGTCGGCCCGCGGGCTCTCCTACGGCTACACCTACCTGGGCGTCTTCGGTGTCGGCGCGCTGGGCGCCACCGTCGCCGGGGTCGCCCTGACTGCCTTCTCGCAGGGCGTCCTCTTCGCCGTCCTCGCGGCGTTCGGCTTCGTCGCCTTCGGCATCGGCCTCGTGCTGTACGCCTACGCCGAGCGACGGGCCGGACGCTGAACCGCCGGCAGCGCTGGCGGGTCTCGGTCCCCGTCAGCGCCGCCGGAGGGCCGCGGCCGCGAACGGGAGCAACCGCCAGGGGACCAGCAGCACCAGCCCGACGACTAGCGAGACGATCACGAACGGCAGCGCGAGGTCCCCGCTGAACAGCGCGGTGCCCCGCAGCAGCTGCCCGATCAGCGCCGCGCCGATCCAGGCGGCGGCGACGGCCCTCGCCGCGCTTCGCGGGCCGGCCAGCGCGGCCCGGCCGTAGGCGCCCGCCAGCGGCGCCGCGGCCAGCCAGCCCAGGTAGAAGGGGGCGGCCGTCTCCGCGACCGCCAGCGGCCGGGCGAGCACGTACTCGACTCCGGAGTGATTGACCGCGCCGCTCACGACGAACGCGGCGATCAACAGGAGGTCGCCGACCGCCAGTCCCAGCGTCCGCGGCGAGGGGACGATCCGCCCGTGGCCGGCCGTCGTCGTTCCCATGGGTGTCACTTCGGGACCGGTCCCCTTCACTCTCCCTCTCCCGGCGCGCCGACCGGACGAGTTACGGCCCCGCACGCGGTACTGGGGGTATGGAGTTCGCGGTCCTGGGGTGGCCCCCGGACGGGCCGGCGCTCCGCCTCCACCACGAGCGGTTCGCCTATGCCGGGAAGTTCGTCATGACGTCCACGGGGAAGGCCGTCGCCCTCGCCGCCGGCGTCGCGCCCGCCGACCTCCCCGCTCCGGAGGAGGGATACGCCGAGGGCGTCCTCGCGGCCGCGGCGTTCAACGAGGACCGCACGGACCCCGACGCGCTGTGGCTGCGCTACGTGACGACCCGCCGGGACCGCCAGGGGGAGGGCATCGGGACGCGGCTGGTCGCGTTCGCCGTCGCCCGCGCTCGCAAGCGGGGCTACGAGCGCGTCCGCATCGCCGTCAACAACCCCTACGCCTACGAGGCGCTCTCGAAGGCCGGCTTCGGCTACGTCGGCCGGGAGACGGGGCTGGCGGAACTGGTCATGGAGCGGCCCAGCGACCGGGCGCGCTACCGGGAGGGGCTGGCGGCGTTCGCCGACCGCGACCTGCCCGCCGAGCAGCGGGAGTTCGTCGCGGCCCGCCGGGAGCGCGGCCCGCCGCCCGTCGTCGATCCTCTCTCCGGCGGGTGACTGGCGGAGCGGGCCGCAAGGATTGAAGCCGCCGACGCGCCTGCACCCGCCAATGGGTAACGCAGACTTGCGCCAGCTAGCCGTGATCCGGGACGTGACGTTCCCCGAACTCGCGGGGAGTGTCGTCGCCGTCGACGCCCACAACTGGCTCTACCGCTACCTGACGACGACCGTCCGGTTCACCGACAGCGCGGCGTACACCCGGGACGGCGAGGAGGTGGCGAACCTGATCGGCGTCGTCCGGGGGCTCCCGAAGTTTCTCGAGAGCGACGTCACTCCCGTCTTCGTCTTCGACGGCGGCGTCACCGACCTGAAAGACGACGAGGTGGCCGACCGCCGCGAGCAGCGCGAGCGCTACGAGGAGCAACTCGAGGCGGCCCGCGAGGAGGGCGACGCCGCCGAGATCGCGACCCTCGAGTCGCGCACCCAGCGGCTCACGCCGCTCATCCTGGAGACGACGCGAGAACTGCTCGACCGACTGGACGTGCCCGTCGTCGAGGCGCCCGCCGAGGGGGAGGCCCAGGCCGCCCACATGGCCCGCCGGGGAGTCGTCGACTACGTCGGGAGCGAGGACTACGACGCGCTCCTGCTGGGCGCGCCGCGGACGCTGCGAAAGCTCACGAGTTCCGGCGACCCCGAGTGCATGGACTTCGAGGCCACTCTCGCGGAGCACGACCTCACCTGGGAGCAACTGGTCGACGTCGGGATCCTCTGCGGGACCGACTTCAACGAGGGAGTCGACGGGATCGGGCCGAAGACCGCGGTGGACCTCGTCCGCGAGCACGGCGACCTCTGGGGAGTACTGGAGGCCGAGGACGTCTACGTCGAGCACGCCGACCGGATCCGGGACCTCTTCTTGCACCCGACGGTGACCGACGACGCCGCCTTCGACGCGGATCTGTCTCCGGACGTCGACGCCGCCCGGTCGTACGTCTGCGGGGAGTGGGAGGTCCCCGAGGCGGAGGTCGAACGGGGTTTCGAGCGCATCGAGGAGGCCGTCGCCCAGACGGGACTCGACGACTGGGTCTGACCGCGGCCGGCGCCGTCACTGCCCGTCCCGTACTCGCGCTCGCCCGCTCAGGAAGGGTCGCAGACGGGATCGTCGACCTCGACGGTGACGCTCTCGATCTCCGGGTCGTGGTCCGCCCACTTCTCGAGGAGGGACCGGACGTCCTCGACCGTCAGGTTCCCCTCGTCTCCGAACTGCTCGGCTTCGACCGTAAACTTCCGCTTGTAGGCCATTACGAGCCCTGATAACGTCTATCGGGAGATAAACCTTCCTACGTTAGGAAAGATCGTTACTGTTCTAACGAGCACAGCAAAGCTGTCGGTTCAGACTACCGGAGTCAGACCGATGCGGTACCAGCGCGGGCGTTCGGCGGCGCTCGACTGTAAGCCCCAGCGGTTCGGCGGCCCCGCGAGAACTGCCGACCGCCATGACTGCAGTCAGAGTGATCAAGGTGCTCGGCACCTCGGAGGAATCGTGGGAAGACGCGGCCCGCGACGCCGTCTCGCAGGCCAACGAGATCGTCGAGGAGATCAGCGGCGTCGGGGTCCTCGACTACACCGGCGGCGTCTAGGACGGGCCCGCCACCCAGTACAAGGCGACCGTCGAGATCGCCGTCCCCGTGCGGCGGCAGACTACCTCCGACGGTGGGACCACGGGGTCCCGGTCGGAGGAGGAGTTCACGTCGCTGATCGGCCGCCTGCTGGGCTACTGCGAACTGCACTGTTTTTCAGTCACAGTCGTCGCGGGGGACCGTTCACCCGACGAACGGCGACCGGGCGTACAGCACCCCGATCGTGCCGCCGAACGCGAGGCCGGAAAGCAGGCCGCCGGCGGTGGCGGGGCCCCCGGTCAGGGTGGTCGCCCAGAAGAGGACGCCGTAGGCGATCCCGACCGCTCCCCCGGTTCGCGGGTCCGCGGCGAGGCTCGCGATCCGATCCACGCCGGCGATCCCGGCGTAGACGAGTCCGAAGGCCGCGCCCGGCACGAACAGTACCCCGAGCACCTCGACGGAGAGTTCCGAGACCTCGAACGCACCCGCGGCGAACAGGACCAGCGACCCCGCGACCGCCCCGATCGCTCCCGCGACCGCGCCGGTGAGCCACCTCCCCGGGTCGATCCGCTCGGTTCCAGCCGCGATGGACTCTATCACGTGTAGTGATAGTAACGAAATAACATAATAATTCTTTCTAGTTGTATGGACGGGCCCGCCGGCTCTCCCGAACGATCCCGTCTGCCTTTAACCGCGCCGTCCCTCACTCCGCCCATGGAACCAGCCGAGGTCGAGCGACTCATCGAAGAGGGCGTCGAGGACGCCGACGCGACCGTCTCGCGACCGCGGAACCCCGACGACGACAGCCACCTCGCGGCCGTCGTCGTCGGCACCGACATCCACGCGCTGGAACTGAAGACCTACACCCCCGAGGAGTACGCCGACCACGGGTAGCCGCCCGTCTCGGTCCGCGCGCCCGCGGCTTTTTGCCGGCAGCGTCCCTCCGTCCGCCGATGACACGGCCGTACACGGACCCCGACTGGCTCCGCGACCACGCTATCGACGTCCTCGAGTTCTACTACCCCGCCTGCGTCGACGAGGAGCGGGGCGGTCACGTCGCGCAGATCGACGAGGCCACCGGCGAGGTCTACGACCCCGACCCGCGCCACCTCGTCGCGACCTGCCGGTTCGTCGCCAACTTCTCGCTGGGAGCGGCGCTGGACGGGCCCGACTGGTGCGGGTGGGAGGCCGCCCGCGGGTTCGCCTTCCTGCGGAACCGCCACCGGGACCGCGACCGGGGCGGCTACGCCTGGCTGCTCGACGGCACCGACGTCGCCGACGCCACCCGGTCGGCCTACGGCCACGCGTTCGTCCTGCTGGCCCACGCCCGGGCCGGCGAGGCCGGGGTCCGAGAGGCCAAGGCGGGGCTCTCGGGGGTCTTCGACCTCCTCGACGCGTACTTCTGGGAGGACGATCACGGCCTCCACCGGAGCCGCCTCGACGCCGACTGGGAGCCGATCGAGACCTACCGCGGCCAGAACGCGAACATGCACGCCTGCGAGGCGCTGCTGGCGGCCCACGCCTTCACCGGGAAAGACCGGTATCTCGACCGCGCGGCGACGGTCGCCCGGCGGCTGGCGGTCGACCTCGCGGGCCCCACCGACGGCCGGATCTGGGAGCACTACACCTCCGGGTGGGACCACGACTTCTCGTACAACCGCGAGGCGCCCGCGGACCAGTTCCGGCCGTGGGGCTACCAGCCGGGCCACCACGCCGAGTGGGCGAAACTGCTGGCCGTCCTCGACCGGCGGACCGACGCCGACTGGCCGCTCGAGCGGGCCGCGGACCTCTTCGAGTACGCCGTCGGTCCGGGGTGGGACGAGCGGCGAGGGGGGCTCTACTACACGCTGGACCGCGAGGACGACCCGCTGATCGAGGAGAAGTACGGCTGGCCGGTCGCGGAGGCCGTCGGCGCCGCGGCGGCGCTGTACGAGCGCACCGGCGAGGGCCGGTACCTGGAGTGGTACGACCGCCTGTGGTCGTACGCGACCGAGACGCCGGTCGCGCCCGGCGGCAACTGGTACGCGAAGTGCACCCCCGGCGGGGAACCGCTCCCGACCGCAGAGGGGCCGGCCGTCGAACCCGGCTACCACCCCGTCGGGGCCTGCTGGGAGGCCCGGCGGTCGCTGTCGGCGGTCGAGGGGAGCGGCGACCGGGGCTGACGGGCCCGCAAACGTACGCGACCCCGTCGGAGAGACGGCGAGCGCCGCTCAGATCGTCCGCCCGGTCTCCGTCTCGGCGGTCTCCCGGGTCAGCGACCGGTCGAGGACCGCCTCGCCGGTCGCGCGGTCGAAGAGGTGGATCCGGTCGGCCGGGAACTCGACGGTGACTGTGTCCCCCCGCTCGACGCGCTCGTAGCCGTCGACGACCGCGACGAAGGTCCCGTCGATCCCCGGGAACTGCAGGTAGACGTTGTTCTCGTCGCCCATGGGTTCGACCACGTCGACGGTGGTCTCGAAGCGGCGCTCGCCGGGGCCGTCCGCGACGGCGATGGCCTCCGGGCGGACGCTGAGCGTGAGGTCGTCGCCCGCGCCGGCCGCGATCCGGTCGACGACCTCCGGCGGCAGGGGGTAGTCGAACCCGTCGCCCCGGAGGACGTCGCCGTCGCGCTCGACCGGGAAGAAGTTCATCGACGGTTCGCCGATGAACCCCGCGACGAACTGGTTGGCCGGTTCGTGGTAACACTCCAGGGGCGTCCCGACCTGCTGGAGGCGGCCGCCGTCGAGGATGGCGATCCGGTCGCCCATCGTCATCGCCTCCGTCTGGTCGTGGGTGACGTACATCGTCGTCACGTCGAGGTCCTCCTGGAGGCGCTGGAGTTCGGTGCGCATCTGCGAGCGCAGTTTCGCGTCGAGGTTCGAGAGCGGTTCGTCCATCAGGAACACCTCGGGGTCGCGGACGATGGCGCGCCCGAGCGCGACGCGCTGCTGCTGGCCGCCGGAGAGCTCCTCGGGCCTGCGCTCGAGCAGTTCGGTGATACCGAGCAGGCCGGCGCTGTCCTCGACGCGGTCGTCGATCCCGTCGTCGCCGAGGTCCGTCGACTCCTCGAGGCCGAAGCGCATGTTCTCCCGGACGGTCATGTGGGGATACAGCGCGTAGCTCTGGAACACCATCGCGATGTTCCGGTCCTGTGGCTTCCGGTCGTCGATGGCGGTCTCGCCGAGGCGGATCTCCCCGGAGGTGACCGACTCCAGGCCCGCGACCATCCGCAGGGTCGTGCTCTTACCACAGCCCGAGGGGCCGACGAGCACGAGGAACTCCCCGTCGCGGATCTCCAGCGAGACGTCGTCGACGGCGACGACGTCCTCGCCGTCGTCGTCGTAGATCTTCGTGACGTGATCGAGCGTGAGTGATGACATGGTTACGTTTCCCCCGCCACTCCCCGGGCGAACTGCTCCCCGAAGAGGACGTAGATGATCAGGGTCGGCAGCGCCGCGATGAACGCGCCGGCCATCTGCAGGTTGTACTGGTTGACCATCGATCCCTTGAACTGGTTGAGCGCGATCGTCACCGGCGGCGCGTTCGGCGGCGCGAGCACCAGCGCGAACAGGAGGTCGTTCCAGATGTTCGTGAACTGGTAGATCAGCGCCACCGCGAACATCGGCTTCGACAGCGGTAACACGATCCGCAGGTAGATGCGGTAGATCGACGCGCCGTCGAGGCGCGCCGCCTCCAGCATCTCCTCGTCGAGGGTGAGATAGTACCCCCGGAACAGCACGGTACAGATCGGGACGCCGTAGGCGACGTGGGTGATCGCCAGCTCCGCCAGCCCGCCGACGGGCAGGGGGAACCAGTTCCAGAACTGCGTCAGCGGTACGAGCACCGACTGGTAGGGGATGAACACCCCCGCGACGAACGGGACCAGCAGCGCCACCTGGCCGCGCCAGTCGACGTTGGTCAGTCCGTAGGCCGCCAGCGACCCGAGCAGCGCCGACAGCACCGCCGCCGGGACGGTGAACCAGAGGCTGTTGACGATCCCCGGTAGCAGCGCCGCCCAGGCCTCGAGCCACGGCCGGACGGTGAACCCTTCCGTGCCGGGCAGGGCCGGCGCCAGCGGCGTCGTCCCGAAGAAGGCGTCCTGGGTCTTGAACGCGGTGACGAGGCCGGTCCACAGCGGCGCGAGGTAGAACGCCGCCATGACGGCCACCACCGCGTAGAGGCTGACGCGCTTGAGGTCGATGCCGCCGCCGGTGCGGGCGCCGTCTCCCTGCCGGGAGGTCGCCGCGCTCGTGGTCTCGGGATCCGCGTCCGTGTCAGTGCTCATAGGTCACCTCGCCGGTACTGGTAGTAGAGGTACGGCCCGATGACGGACAGCGCCATCAGGAACAGGACCGTCGCGATGGCCGACCCGTAGGCCCAGTTCCCGGAGCCGAACGCCTCCCGGTACATCATCACCGCCAGGATGTCGACCGACTTCCCGAGGTTCGTCCCGAAGAGGACGAACAGGAAGTCGAAGGCCTTCAGGGCGAACACCATCAACACGACGGCGGCGCTGGTGGTCGACGCCCGCAGTTGCGGGATGATCACCCGCAGGTAGAGCTTCACCGTCCCGGCGCCGTCGACGCGAGCGGCCTCGAACTGGTCGGTCGGGATCGACTGCAGTCCCGCGAGGTAGACGACCATCGCGTACCCCGAGAACTGCCACACCAGCGCGAAGACGACCGCCGCGAGCTTGAACTGCGGGTCGCTGATCCAGCCCTGGACGAGGAAGTTCGCCCCGACCGCCCGGAACAGTTCGTTGAGCAGGCCGTTCTCGAAGTTGTAGACCCACGCCCAGAAGATGGCCGTCACGACGAACGAGAGGCTCATCGGCAGCAGGTAGACCGTCCGGAAGACGCCCTCGAAGCGGATCCCTCGGTCGACCAGAATCGCGAGGAACAGCCCCAGCAGGAGCGTCACGACGGTGAACGCGACCAGCAGGGCGACGGTGTTGCGCGCCGCCGCCAGGAAGGTCGCGTCCGAGAGCATCCGGGCGTACATTTCGACGTCGAAGCTGGCGTACTCGGGGTCGCCCAGCCCGTTCCAGTCCGTCAGCGAGATGACGACGTTCCAGCCGATGGCGCCGTAGACGAACAGCCCCGTCAGTAACAGCGGCGGCAGCCAGAACACCGCCGACCGGAGGAACTCCCCCTCGGTCGCGGTTCGGACGGTCGCGGCCGCCCGCTCGCCCCGGCTCCGGGAGCCGACCGCGGGATCGACCGTCCCGCCGTCGGTCCGGACGCGGTCCTCGCCGTCCTGCCGGTGCCCCCCCTGCTGGCGCTCCCGTCGCGCGCGCTCGACCAGTGATCGAATCAGTCGGAGCATCGATGTCGCTCCGGACGGTCAGTTCCCGAGGGCGCTCTCGAGGTCGCTGTAGGCCGACTCGACGTCCCAGGACTCGATGAAGTTCGCGAACGCGCCCTCGACGTTGCTCTTGGTCTCGGGGTCGACGGCGGTCCCGTGGGTGATAGTCGGCGGCTGGCTCTCGGAGTTCCCGAAGTCCTCGCGTTGTTGGGTGAGGAAGGGCCCGAACTCGTCGTCGGGCACGTCCGTCCGGGGCGGGATCGACCCCTTGATGGGGTTGAACCGCTCCTGGGCGTCGACGGTCCCGCAGTACTGGAGGAACTTCGCCGTCGCGTCCGGCGACGGGTTGGACTTCGGGAAGACGAAGGAGTCGGTGACGACCGAGTAGACGCCGTCGGTTCCCGGGAAGGCGACGTTGTTCCAGCCGCTCTCGTACTCGAAGCCCTCGCTGGCCTTGTACTGGCCGGCGGCCCAGTCGCCCTGGTGGATGAAGGCGGCGTCGCCCTCGACGACCTTCGAGTTGGCCTGGTCCCAGGAGATCGACCCCGCGTCCTGGTTGAAGTGCTCCTCGTAGTCGATCAGCGTCGACAGCGACTGCCTGACGGCCTCCTCGTGGTCGCCGACGTTGCCGTCGACGAGATCCAGGAACGCGTCGGCGCCCTCGCTGCCGATGAAGACGGTCTCCCAGAGCTGGACCGTCGACCACGGCGCCTTCGTCTGGTGGGCCATCGGCGCGGCGTCGGTCTCCTCGACGCTCGCGGGATCGACGCCCGCCGACTCCACGACCTCGACGTTGTAGAAGAGGTTGTTCAGCCGGTGGATGTTGATCGGCACCGCGACGAAGTTCCCCTCCGGCTGGGCGAGGTCCTTGACTCCCTGGAGGTAGTTGTTCCGCATCTCTTCGCCCCAGACGTCCTCGCCGATGTCCCGGAGGATGTCCGCGTCCGTGTACGGTGTCAGGGCCTCGCCGGGCCAGATCTGGAACGTGCTCGGCGGGTCGTCGTTGAGCACGCGGTTCTTGATCACCGTGTCCAGCGCGCTACCGGCCCCGCCCGGCGCGGGGTTGTTGTTGACGCTGACGTCGGAGTACTCCTGCTCGAACCCCTCGAGGAGCGCGTTCAGTGCGTCCTGCTCGCCGCCGGCGGTCCACCAGTGGACGATCTCGAGTTCGCCGCTGCCGCCGCCGCCGTCGCCGTCGCTCCCGCCGCCGCTGCCGTTAGTGTCGTTGCCCGACTCGCCGTCGCCGCTCCCGCCGCCACCGCCGCCGAGACAGCCGGCCAGTCCGACGATCCCGGCCGCGCCTGCGCCTCTCAGTACCGTCCGCCGCCGAAGCCGTCCGCGAGTGTCTTCGTTCGTCATCGTCGTTCAGGCAGAGTTACTGGAGAGATAGCCAGGAAACACTTAACGATTCGGATGTTTACTTGCCAGCGAGTGAATCTCTCGCACGATCTGCGGACGGAGGTTCGATCGGCGCGGGCCGCCGATCCGCCGGCCCGAACGGGTGCTTTTACTCCCGGCGGCCCCAGAGACAGTCTATGCCAGCCGTCGCGAGTTTCGGGAGCGTGAACGTCGACCGCGTCGCGACGGTCGACGCGGCGACCGTGGCGGACCTGACTGCGACCTACGAGTGGTTCCCCGCCGCCGGCGAGACGGTCCGCGCCCCGGTGGGCGGCCCGCCAGCGGCGCTGGGCCGCCACGTCGACCGGACGCTACTCGGCGGGAAGGGAGCCAACCAGGCCGTCGCCGCCGCCCGCGCCGGCGCCGACGCCGCGCTGTTCGGCTGTGTCGGTGCCGACCGGACCGAGCGTGTCCGCGACGCGCTGACCGGCCGCGGCGTCGCCTGCAAGACGCTGTCGGTCGTCGACGCCCCCACCGGTTGCGCCCACATCTTCGTCACCCCCGACGCGGAGAACCGCATCGTCGTCTCGGCGGGCGCCAACGGCCGCGTCGACCCCGCCTACGCCCACGCGCACCTCGACCGACTCCGGGCGGCCGACGCCCTTCTCCTGCAGAACGAGGTCCCCGTCGCGGCCGCCGAGGCCCTGCTGCTGGCGCTCGACGGCGACGGCCGCCGGCCGACCGTGCTCCTCGATCCGGCGCCGACCGAGGGGGTCGCCGACCTGCTGGTCCACTCTTCGATCGACGTCCTCGTGCCAAACGAGCGCGAACGGGCGGCGCTGGCCGACGAGGGCGCCCTCGACGCCTTCGACGGAACCGTGGTGACGACTCGCGGTCCCGCTCCCGTCGAGGTCGACGCCCCGGACGGCCCGTTCACCGTCGCGCCGCCGCCGGCCGACCCCGTCGACACCACCGGCGCCGGGGACGTCTTCGCGGGCTATCTGGCGACCGAACTGGCCGAGGGCGCCCCCCTCCGGTCGGCAGTCGAACTCGCGGCCGCCGCCGCCGCCCGCTCGACCGAACGGGAGGGGGTCCAGCGGGCGACCCCGGACCGGACCGGCCTCGGGGTCGGCTCCGGGCGGTGAGCGCGGCCGTCAGCGCCGTCGACGGGTCGGTTTCCTTTTGCCGGTTGGGGTCCATCGACCGGCATGTCGCGTGACATCATCGTCGCCGGGGAGACCCTCGTCGACTTCATCCCCGACCGGCCGGGCGCGCTGGCGGAAGTGGGTGACTTCTCCCGGCGGGCCGGCGGCGCGCCGGCCAACGTCGCGGTCGGACTGGCGCGCCTCGACCGGACGCCCTGGTTCTGGACCCGCGTGGGGACGGATCCCTTCGGGGACTTCCTCGCCCGGACGCTCGCGGAGTACGGGCTCCCGGACCGGTTCCTCGAGCGCGACCCCGAGGCCAAGACGACGCTGGCGTTCGTCGCCCACGACCCGGACGCCGACCGGTCGTTCAGTTTCTACCGCGACCGCACCGCCGACACCCGACTGGAACCGGGCGGCGTCCCCGACGGCGTCCTCGAGTCTGTCGAATGGGTCTACGCCGGGGGCGTGGCGCTGGCGAGCGACCCCGCCCGGACCGCGACGCTCGACCTGATCGAGCGGGCCGACTGTCCGGTCGTCTTCGATCCCAACGCCCGGCCGGAACTGTGGGACGAGTTCGACTTCGGAGCGACCGTCCGGGAGGTCCTCCCGTCGGTCGCAGTGGTGAAAGCCTCCTCCGAGGATCTCCGGGCGGCGGGGATCGAGGGCGAGGACGCGCCGGCGCTGGCCCGCGCGGTCACCGAGCGGGGGCCCCACACCGCCTTCGTCACCCGCGGGTCCGCGGGTACCTACGCGCTGGCGACCGACGACGCCCCGTGGGGTCCCGTCGAGACCGAACACGGCGGCTACGACGCCGACCCCGTCGACACCACCGGCGCCGGCGACGCGTTCACGGCGGGCGCGCTGGCGGCACTGGCCGACGGCGAACCGCTCGCGGAGGTCGTCGAGTTCGGCAACGCGGTCGCGGCGGCGACCGTCACGGAACGCGGCGCGATGGCCGCCCTGCCCGACCGCCCGCGGGTCACCGAGATCCGCTCGGGGGGCGGTCGGTAGGAGCAGCGGAGTCGGGTCCCGTGGCCGGGCGGGACGGGACGGAGCCGTCAGTAGAGTTGCCGTTCGCGCTCCTCGCGTTCCTGCTCGCGCTTTCGCTGTTCGCGCTGTTCCCTTCGATTGCGGACGTACCGCCGGATCCCGGGGATGATCTTGTTCTTCAGGTCGAGGGCGAACGAGACGATGCCGTACGCCCAGAAGAAAAACAGCACCGTCATCGCCCCGACGTACAGGACCATCCCTTCCGCCATCAGTCGTCCCCCTCGGCCTGCGCCGACGCGCTGCCGAACTCCGACGCCTCGACCAGCCCGTGCTGGACCGCCTCGCCGGTCGCGGTGTCGAATAGGTGGACGCGCTCGCGGTCGAGGATCACCGACATCTCCTGGTCCTCCTCGACGTCGCTGTCGGGGTCGACGCTCATCAGCAGCCGACCGCCCGACCCCGGTTTGTCGAGGTCGGTCTCGGCGTCCTCGTCGACGACGAGGTAGACGAAGATCTCGTTGCCCATCGGTTCGAGCACGTCGGTCCGGGCCCGGATCTCCTTGCTCTGGTTGGCGATGCGCCCCGCGTTCTGTACCGGGTAGACGTCCTCCGGCCGGATGCCGAGGGTGACGTCGTCACCGGACGAGAGACCGAACCGCGACGGGTCGAACTCGACCTCGTACTTGTCGGCGACGAAGCCATCGTCGACGATATCGCCGTCGATGAAGTTCATCCCCGGCGATCCGATGAAGCCGGCGACGAAGAGGTTCGCGGGCTCGTTGTAACAGACCAGCGGCGGGTCGATCTGTTGGAGTTCCCCGGAGTCGATCACCGCGATCCGGTCGCTCATCGTCATCGCCTCGGCCTGGTCGTGGGTGACGTAGATCACCGTCGTCTCCAGTTGCTTGTGGAGCCGCTGGATCTCCGTGCGCATGTGGACGCGGAGCTTGGCGTCGAGGTTCGCCAGCGGCTCGTCCATCAGGAAGACGTCGGGCTGGCGGACGATGGCCCGCGCGATGGCGACGCGCTGGCGCTGGCCGCCGGACATCTCGTCGGGCATCCGGTCGAGCATGCCCTCCAGCTGCACGATGTCCGAGGCGTGGTCGACCCGGCGGTCGATCTCCTCCTTGTCGTAGTTACGGAGGCGGAGGCCGAAGCTGATGTTGTCGTAGACGTCCATGTGCGGGAACAGCGCGATGTTCTGGAAGACCATCGCGATCCCGCGGTCCTTCGGCGGCAGGTTGGTCACGTTCCGGTCGCCGATGTAGACCTGGCCCTCCGTGGGCTTGGTCAGGCCGGCGACCATCTCCATGGTCGTCGACTTCCCGCACCCCGACGGGCCGACGAGACAGACGAACTCGCCGTCCCGGATCTCGAGGTTCATGTCGTCGACCGCCGTGACGTCTTCGTAGCGTTTCGTGACGTGTTCGAGTGTTACGTTTCCCATTGTCTTACTCCTTGAGCGCTCCCGCGGTGAGTCCGCTGACGATCTTCTCCTGGGCGACGACCACGAGGATGGCGACCGGGAGGACGCCGATGATGCTCGCGGCCGCCATGAGGTTGTAGAGGCTCCCGTACTGCGTCTGGAACGCGAGGACCCCCTGCAACAGCGGCGCCCAGTGGTTCGAACTGCTGACGATGCCGAGGATGCTCTGTGCGACCTGTCCGTCGTTCATCAGGAACGAGAAGAAGAACTCGTTGTAGACGGCGATGAACGTGAGCACGCCGGCCGTCGCCACGCCGGGCGCCGACAGCGGCATGATCACCCGGAACAGCGCGCCCAGCCGGGTCGTCCCCTCGACGCGGGCCGCGTCCTCCAGTCCCTCGGGGATCTGGCCGTAGAACGTCGAGAGGATGAAAATCGACAGCGGCATGAACAGCGCGCTGAACGGCATCACCATCGCTCCCGGCGTGTTGTACCAGGTCGGGCTGTTTATTCCGGCGACCGCGACGTTCCCCGTGAACAGCCGGAACAGCGGCACGAGAAACGCCGCCGGCGGGAAGTAGGAGATGGCCAGGATCGCGAGCATCAGCGGCGCGCGGCCGGGGAACTCCAGCCGTCCGAAGACGTAGCCCGCGAGGCTCGCCAGCAACAGCACGATGGCCGTGGTGATCACGGCGAGGAGCAGGCTGTTGAGCATGTAGATGTGGAACGGTACCGTCTCGAATACCTCGATGAACACGCCCGGGTTGAACCCGTTGGGCGTCAGGAAGATGTCCTGTAGGTTCCTCTGGGGTGTGACCGCCAACACGAGCAGCCAGTACAGCGGGAACAGCGTCGTGAACAGGAAGAAGACCAGCGCGACGTAGAACAGCGCGCGGTAGGCCTTCGCCGGGTTCCTGATCGCGCTTCCCACCCACCGGGTGAACGGTCCCTGGTCGGCCTCGCCTCCGGTCTGTTGTCCAGTTTCGGTTGCCATGGTCAGAACCCTCCGGATTCGGCGTCGGCGAATCTCACGATGTACACCGAGACGATGATCCCGATCACCAGGGCGGTGAGAAACGCCAGCGCCGAGGCGGTGCCGTACTGGCGCTGGCCCCACGAGGTGACGACTAGACACGACAGCGACGGCACGACGGTACAGCCGGCGACCGTCTCGATGAGCCCGTAGACGCGCATCGCCTGGATGCTGCGGAACAGCACCGCGATCAGCACCGAAGGCAACACGAGCGGGAACGTGATGTACTTGAACTGCTGCCACTTCGACGCCCCGGCGACCTGCGCCACGTCGTACAGCGATCGGTCGATGCTCTGGAGGCCCGCGAGGATCAGCAGGGCCATGAACGCGGATGTCTTCCAGACGTCGGCGACGATGATGATCATCGTCGCGTCCTGAGCGCTCGACAGCGGCGACGACGAGAGCAGTCCGAGGCTCTGCAGCGGTCCGGCGAGGAAGCCGACTGTCGGCTGGAACAACAGGAAGAACAGCATCCCCTGGATGACGATCGGGATCGCCCACGGGAGGATGATCGCGACCCGGACCCACCGCCGGCCGGAGAAGTCCTGGTCGAGCACCAGCGCCTGCCCGAAGCCGATCAGCGTCTCGAAGGCCACGCTGACGAACGCGAAGATCAGCGTCACCGTCACCGCGCTCTGGAAGGGACGGCTGAGACTGAAGAACGGCTGAGTCAACAGCGCGTCGCGTTGTCCGCTCAGGATGGCCATGTAGTTCTCGAAGCCGATGAACTCCCCGTAGTTCGCCGCTCCGAACGCGGCGTCTGCGTGCAGCGACGTCCAGAACGTACTCATCAGGGGCCACAGCGCGATGATCCCCAGGAGGAGCAACACCGGCGTCAACAGCAGGTACGCGAACTTGGCGTCGCTGAGGTTCTCCATCCAGCGGACTGTCGCCGCGTACGGTCCCGAGCGTGCTTCCCTTCGTTCCCTGTCAGTGACGTTTGACATGCGAGATCCGCCTCGCTATCCCTGGGCGTACTCCTGTTCGATCTGGTCGAGCGTGTTCTTCAGATCCTCCATCGCCTGTCCAGGCTGGTTCGACCCCGAGAAGACGCCGTTGACCGACTGGGCGATCTGGCTGGACTGCTGGGGCCACGCGACGGTCACCGGACGGGGCATCGCGTTCTCGCCCGAGACCTGGAGCGTGTCGAGGAACTGGCCGGTGGGTTCGACCTGGCGCGCGCGGTCGGAGTTGAACAGTTCGGGCTTGGCCGGCACCCACCCGTTGACCTCAAACATCTTCAGGCGGAACTCGTCGGCCGTGATGGCCTTCGCGAGTTCGAGCGACGCTTCCTTCTGGTCGCCCTGCGCGTACGGGTTGACCGTCAGGTTCCACCCGCCCAGCGAGGAGACGGGACCGCCGGTTCCCGGGTACTGGGCGTTCTCCTCGGAGACGCCGCCCGGGATCGGCATGTTGCCGTACATGTTCTCGAAGTCCTCGAAGTTGCTCTCGGACTCGACGATGGCGTACGGCCAGTTGCGGTGCATGACCGCGTTGCCGTCGGTGAACGGCGCCAGCGAGGGGTTCTCGATCCACTGGAGCACCGACGCCGGCGAGATGTCGCTCGCGTACCCCTCCAGGCTCCCGTCGGTCCCCTCGATGAACGTCCGGCCCATCTCCAGGGCGGTCATGACGGGCTCGTCGGTCACGGTGATCGGTCGCTCGCCGAGGGGGCCGGTCAGGTTCTCCTCGGGGTTGCCGAAGTAGGCCCCGCCGAACGCCGTGATGAACTCGTTGAAGTCACAGCACGCGAGCCCCTCGTAGGCCTTCGCCTGCCAGGTGAACCCCGTCTCCGTACCGGTCTGCTCCATCGTCTCCTTGGCGACCTGGGAGAACTCCTCCCAGTTGGGAGGGTCCGTCGACCAGCCGTCTTCCTCCGGAGTGTAGCCCGCCTCCTCGACGAGGTCCTTCCGGTAGTGCATGATGGGGAAGTCCGGATACACCGGCACCCCGTGGATGTCGCCCGTCTCCGGGTCCGACAGCGACTTGATCTGGGCGTCGAAGTGGTTCTCCTTGATGGCGTTGGCCCTCTCCTCGCCGAGGGCCTCGGTCAGGTTGAGCGTCTGGTCCCGGCCGATGTACGGGATGGTCCACCCGACGTCCATGTGGAGGACTTCCGGGCTGGATCGCTGGGCGCCCAGCCACTGCTGAAGCTGGGACTGGCGCTGTCCGGAGTCCTGCGGGAGCGCGTTGATCTCGACGTCGATATTATCGGGCAGGCCCCCGGCGTCGCGGAGGACGGGTTCGAGTTCGCCCCAGTTGTCGTTGATGTTGGGGTCGGTCGCCCACGTGATCGAGACCGAACCGCTGCCGCCGCCCGTGGAACCGCCGCCCGAACCGTTGCCGCTACCGTTGCCGTCGCCACCGTCGCCGCCGGCACAGCCGGCGAGTCCGGCGACGACTCCCGTCGCGCCGGCCGCTTTCACGAACTGGCGCCGCGAGACGGGCCGCCGTTGCGATTCTTCCCGCGATGAGTTATCCCCCATGGCGTGCTATCTCACGGTCCCGGCACATAAATTATAGTGTTTTACAACACCTGTTGTAATTACGTTCGACGAGTCGGTGTCCGGATTTCCGACCGATCGCGCCGATCGGTCACTCCCGTTCGAGGACGATCCGGGTGGCCTCCACATCCTCGACGACTGACCCCCACCCGCCGACGGTCACCTGGCCGTCGCCGCGGTCGACGAGCAGCGCCACCTGTCCCCCGAGCAGGGCGGTGTCGACGGTCCCGCCGTTCGGCGGCTCCGGGGTGTAGACCACGTCGGCCACTCGACCGGTCAACGAGCAGCGCTCGCCGGTCTCGAGGTCATACCCCTCGACCGAGACCCGCAGGCGCTCGCCCGACGCGAGCAGGGGGTCGACGTCCTGGACGCAGTACCGGATGTCGATGTACTCCCGGGGAAACCCCCTGTCGCCGGCCGCGTAGACGGTCTCCCAGGGCTCCCAGAGGCAGGTGAGGAAGTACCAGTGGAAGACGTAGGAGTGGGTCCGGTCGTCGACCACGATCCCGTACTGCTCGACGGAGTCGGGGTGATGGGTGAAGCAGGTCCGCTGGCGGTCGACCAGCGCCACGAACGGCGCGGGGAGGGTCCGGTGGCGCGCCTCCCGGCAGGCGCCCTCGACGAGGTCCCGGTCGGGGAACGGCTCGTCGGGACCGGTGTGGATCGACGCGCGGACGTAGACGTCCCGGTCGCGGGCGTCGACGAGCGCCGGCCGCAGCGCCGCGAAGTGCTCGGGGGTCACCGACAGCTGGATCCGGTAGTCCGCCCGACCGACGAACTGCCGCGCGCGGTCGAGGACCGTCTCGAACCGCTTGACGACGCTGACGGCCGTCCCGTCGAGTTCCGGCCGCTCCCAGCGCTGCTCGACCGCCTCGGCGGCCGCCTCGAACCGGTCGGCCCGCGACTGGAGGTCCTCGAGCATCTCCGCCGGTTCGTGGGCGCGCACCTGGAGGGTGTCCTGCTCGTAGGTCTCCACGTAGCCCGCCGCCTCGAGGTCGGCCAGCACGTCGTAGATTCGCGGCGCCGGGACGCCGCTCTCCTCGGCGACGGCGGTCGCCGACGCGGTACCGAGACCGAGGACCGTCACGTAGGCCTCGGCCTGGTACGGGGACAGGCCGGCGTCCCGGAGCGTCTCGACGAGCGCGTCGGTGTCCATGCGCCGCCCCCGGTTCGCGGCGACCTAAACCCCGACGGTCGTCCGTCGCGGTGACAGCGACGGCGCCCCGGGACCGCGCTCCGCAGGGCCGCTGGTCCCGCCGGGGTCCGTTTCCGGTACGCGGGCCAGCGGGTCGAAACCCGCTAGTCCTTCCCGATGCCGGGCCAGCGAGGCGTGATCGGCGCCTCGATGCGCTCCATCTCCTCGTCGGTCAGCGACACGGAGACGGCGGCGACGTTCTCCTCGAGGTGGTCGGTCGACCGCGGGCCGATGATCGGCGAGTCGACGACGTCCTTGTGGAGCAGCCACGCGAGGCTGACCTGGGCCGGCGTCGCGTCCTTCCCGTCGGCGACCGCCCGGATCGCGTCGAGGGCCTCCCAGTTCTCCTCGCGGAACCGCTCCTGGGTGTAGTCGTCGCCGGCCGCCCGCCCCTCCTCGGGGTCCTCGTCGCGCTCGTACTTCCCGGTGAGAAATCCCCCCGCCAGCGGCGACCACGGGATGACGCCGATCCCCTGGTCGGCACACAGCGGCAGCAGGTTGGCCTCCTCGTGGCGGTCGACGGCGTTGTACTCCGGTTGCATGCAGGTGAACCGCTCGTAGTCCTCGATGTCGGCGGTGTACAGCGCCTTCGAGAACTTCCAGGCGGCCATCGTACTCGCCCCGAGATACCGGACCAGCCCCTCCTCGACGAGGTGGTCGAGCGCGCTCAGCGTCTCCTCGATGGGGACGTTCTCGTCCCAGCGGTGGATCTGGTAGAGATCGAGGTACTCCAGCCCGAGGCGGTCGAGGCTGGCGTGGACCTGGTCGATGATGTGCTTGCGCGAGAGGCCGCTCTCGTTGGGCCCCTCGCCCATCGGGAATCGGACCTTGCTCGCGACCGCCAGGCGATCGCGGTTGCGCCCCTCGATGGCCCGCCCGACGATCTCCTCTGACTCCCCGCGGGAGTAGACGTTGGCGGTGTCCAGGAAGTTGATCCCGAGGTCGAGCGCCTCGTGGATCACCTCGACGCTCGCCTCCGCGTCGTTCATCATCCAGGGCTCGCCGCTCCCGAAGTTCATACAGCCCAGACAGAGCTTCGAGACCTCCAGGCCCGTCTCCCCGAGGTACGTGTACTCCATCTCGGTGTCAGCCATACGCCCCGTCCACCCGTCGAGTACTAAGGCGTACCGGAGTCCGGGACGGAACGCTCAAACCGGCCCCGGCGAAATGGACGGTCGATGACCACCGAGACGACCGGGGACCGCCCCTCGCGCCCGGGAGGCGATCCCATCCAGGAACGCCGCTGCTGGCCGTGTACCGCGCTGAACCTCGCGTTGCTCGCCGTGGTCGCGCTCGTCGCCGGACGCCGCCGGCGGGCGCTGGGCGCGCTCGCCGCCGCCGCCGGCGGCGCGGCCATCTACGCCCGAGGGTACCTCCTGCCGTACACTCCGCAGGTGGCCCCGCGACTAGTCGCCGCCGCCGGCCTCGAGGAGTGGTTCCACGGCGGGGCCGCGTCCGGCCGGGCGCCGGACGACGCCGGCGGGGGATCGCTGGCCGGCGTCCCCGGCGGGACCGGCGGGGACACGGGGAGAGACGGGGACCGAGACGGGAGCGCGGGCGCCGACGCGGACGGCCCGGCGCCGTCCGGCGAGGCGGTCGCCGAGGCGCTCGTCGAGTCGGGCGCGCTCGAGGCGGACAGGGAGGCGCTCGCGCCGTCCGCCGACTTCCGGGAGCGCTGGACCGCCGCGATGGCCGACCTGCGGGAACTGGACGACGCGGCGCTGGCCGAGGCGACCCTCGCCGCGTCGGCGGCGGCCGAGGCCTGGAGCGTGACCGACGACGGGCCGCTGACGCCCGTGCCCCGGGAGTACGTCGTCCTCTCGGACGGGTCGGGGGAGGTCACGGGCGAGACGTGGCTCTCGCGGCCGGTGGCGATCGCGGAGACCGCCGCCGTCGAGGCGCTGGAGCCGTACGTCGACGACGGCGCGACCCGGAGAGCGGCCGCGCCCGCGTTCCGGGCCTTTCTGGAGTCCTGTCCCGACTGCGGGGCACCGGCCGTGGAGACCACGACCGCCGCCTGCTGCGGGACGACCACCGGAGCGGACACCCGGCCCGACGAGGTGCTGGCCTGCCCGGACTGCGACGTCCGGCTGTACACCTTCGAGTGAGCCCCGCGAGCGGTCAGCGGTCCGATCCCCCGCCCGGGTCCTCTCGGTGCTCGTGGCGCTCGTTCCCGTCCCCGTCCGCGCGGGCAGCGATCCCCGTCGCGACCAGGTCCGCCGTGGCGCGGTTCGTCGCCAGCGGCACGTTCCGGACGTCGCAGATCCGCGACAGCGCGGTGATGTCCGGCTCGTGGGGCTGAGCGGTCTTTGGGTCCCGGAGGAAAACGACCGCGTCGCAGGTTCCATCGGCCACCGCCGCGCCGATCATCAGGTCGCCGCCGTCCGGTCCCGAGTTCACCCGCTCGACAGCGAGCCCTGTCGCCTCCGCGACCCGGTCGCCCGTCGATCCCGTCGCGACGAGGTCGACGCGCTTCAGCAGGTCGCGGCGCTCGCGCGCGAACTCGACGAGGTCGGGTTTCGTTTCGTCGTGTGCGATGAGCGCGATCCGCATATCCCGGCTGCGGCCGGCCGTCGCTTGAACCTGTGGCCCGCGAGGGGAAACGCCCGGCCGCTCGGACGGTCGCGGGTCGCGGAAGCGGCGACGGCTCGCCGGCTATTGTGCCCACTATAGCCACGGAGAGCGTTACGTACGAACTGGTATGGAACGATACAAGTAAGGATACCGTCACATTCGATAAATATTAATGGCGGTGGGCTAATCGTCGGCCATGCCAGAAGACGGCGACCCGGTGACCTCCAGGCGCACAGTGCTCAAGGGAAGCGGAGCGGCGCTCACCGCAGGGGCGACCGGACTGGCCGGCTGTCTCGGCTTCGGCGGCGGCGGTGGCGGCGGATCGTCCGCCCAGCCCGTCAACGAGGACAGCCTGACGGTCTGGCACGCCATGGGCGGCGGTCTCGGCGAGACGCTCAACGACCTCGGCAGCCAGTTCGAGGAGGAGACCGGGATCTCCATTTCGATGGAGTTCCAGGACTCCTACGAGAACGTCCTGACGAACTTCCTCGGCGCGCTCGACAGCGGCGAGGTGCCCGACTTCGCCCAGATCGACAGCCTGTTCGCCAAGCAGGTCCTCGACACCGAGGCCGTCGAACCGGTCGAGGAGATCATCTCCGACGACTTCCCGACCGACGACTTCCTGGACAACGTCACCGACTTCTTCCAGGTCGACGGGACGCTCGCGTCCCTGCCGTTCAACAACTCCAACGCCATCATGTACTACAACCGGACGGCGTTCGAGGAGGCGGGACTGGACCCCGACAGCCCCCCGCAGACGCTCCAGGAGGTCCGGGAGTACTCCCAGGCGCTCGTCGACGAGGGCGCGACGGAGTACGGCATCACCTGGCCCAACCACGTCTGGTTCGTCGAGCACTGGTACTCGATGGACGGCCAGTTGCTCTTCGACGCGGAGAACGGCCACGGGGACGACCCGACGACCCTCCGGACGGACAACGAGACCGCCCGCGGCCTCTACGAGTGGTGGCGCGGCATGGCCGAGGACGGCCTCTACAGCAACCCCGGTATCGAGGCCTGGGGGGAGGCTACCTCCACCTTCCTCACCCAGACCGCCGGGATGCTCCTGACCTCGACGGCGTTCGTGGCCGGCGCACAGGAGGGCGCACAGGACGAGGGCTTCGAGATAGACAACGCCTTGTATCCCGGGGTCAGCGACAAGCAGGTCGGACCGGTCATCGGCGGCGCGTCCTTCTTCGTCCCCGACGGGCTCCCCGACGACCGCCGGGAGGACATCGCGGCGTTCCTCGAGTTCATGGCCTCGCCGGAGGCGCAGGTCCAGTGGCACAAGGGGACCGGCTACTACCCGATCCGGCAGGAGGCCGTCAGCCAGCTCGAGTCCGACGGGTGGTTCGAGGAGAACCCCATGTTCCGGACGGCGATGGACCAGCTCACCGAGTCCGACACGTCGAACCCGGCGACCCGCCGGATGCTCGTCGGCCCGGCGCGGCAGGCCCAGACGACCATCCAGGACACCTCGGTGGAACTGTTCAACGGGGACGTGAGCATCGACGAGGGGCTCCAGTCGATGAAGTCCGACGTCGAGGAGGAACTCGAGCGGTACTAGACCGATGTCCACGCGCGAGGTCTTCGACAGCCGGCGGGAGGCCGCGGCGTTCCTCCTCCCGACGATCCTGATCTCCGTCGTCTTCCTCTACTACCCGGCGGTCCGCGCCGTCGGCCTGAGTTTCTACAACGCCAGCTTCGGGCGACCCAACCGGTTCGTGGGTCTGGAGAACTTCCTGCGGCTGGTGACGTCGTCCGACTACCACTCCAGCGTCCTGATCACCGTCCTGTTCGCAGTCATCGTCCTCGTCGGAGTGATGGCGTTCTCGCTTTTCGTCACGTTCCTCATCCACGAGGTCGACGTCGGTCAGAGCGTCTACCTCGTCTCGGCGATCTGGCCGTACGCGCTCCCGCCGGCGGTCGCGGGGCTGGTCTTCCTCTTCCTGGCCCACCCGACACTGGGGATCCTCACCCACTACGTCGAACTCCTCTTCGGGATCGACGTGAACTGGTTCAGCAATGGCCGGCAGGCGTTCGTCGTCGTCGCGGTCGCCGCCATCTGGAAGCAGGTCGGCTACAACGTGATCTTCATGATCGCGGCGATGAACAACATCCCCGACTCCCTGACCGAGACCGCGCGTCTAGACGGCGTCGGGCGGGTCAACCGCCTGCTTCGCGTCTACGTCCCGCTGATGACCCCGACGCTGTTCTTCCTCGTCATCATGAACACGATCTACGCGTTCTTCCAGACGTTCGCGTTCGTCGACCTCATGACCGGCGGCGGTCCCTCCGGGGCGACGAACATTCTGATCTACGACCTCTACCGGTCGGCGTTCCAGTTCTACGACTTCGGGCTGGCGTCGGCCAAGTCGGTCGTGCTGTTCGTCGTCGTCGGCGCCCTGATGTACGTCCAGTTCCGAGTGAGCGACAAGTACACGCACTTCGGTGGCTGAGATGCTAGGAACGATCGTGGAGTACTCGAAGCGGTGGTACCGGGCCGTCGGCGGGACCGAGACGGCCGCCGGCGGGATCGACTGGGAGACCGTCGGCGTTCACGCTCTGCTCGCGCTGTCGGTGTTCCTGCTCGTCCTCCCGGTGCTGATCGCCGCCGTGGTCAGTACCAAGGAGACGGGCATCGTCACCACGCCGGCCGACCTGGTGCCCGGGAGCTACGCCTACGAGAACTACCGGCGGGCGCTGGTCGACTTCAACTTCGACCAGTTCCTGCTCAACTCCTTCGTGATGTCGATCGTGATCGTCGTCGGGAAGCTCCTGCTGTCGCTGCTGGCGGCGCTGGCGATCGTCTACTACCGGATCCCCTACAAGGACTTCGTCTTCCTGTTCATCCTGTTCACCCTGATGCTACCGGTGCCGGTCCGGTTCGTGCCGCTGTACGAACTCGTCGTCAACATCGGCTGGTCGAACACGCTGGCGGCGATCACGATCCCCTACCTGGCCAGCGCGACGACGGTTTTCATCCTCCGCCAGCACTTCCTGTCGATCTCCCCGTCTATGGTCGAAACCGCGAAACTCGACGGCGTCGGGCCGATCAAGTTCCTCGTCTACGTGCTGATCCCGATGTCGAAGGGGGTGCTCGTCGGCGTGTCGGTCATCATGTTCGTCTACGCCTGGAACCAGTACCTCTGGCCGCTGGTCATCATCGACTCCGAGAGCCGGCAGGTCGTCCAGGTGGGGCTGAGCCTCCTCGAGGGGGAGGCGATGGCCGGCGACGTCGCGTGGGCGATGGTGATGTCCGGCGCGATCCTCACCCTGATCCCGCCGCTGGCACTACTGGTACTGTTCCGCAAACCGCTACTGCAGACGTTCACGATCCAACAGAAGTGATATCATGACAAGCGTCACGCTCTCGGACCTGCACAAGGAGTTCGGCGACGTCGTCGCCGTCAGGGGCATCGACCTCGAGATCGAGGACGGCGAGTTCGTCGTCGTCGTCGGTCCCAGCGGCTGCGGCAAGAGCACGACCCTGCGGTCGATCGCCGGCCTCGAGACGGTCACCTCCGGGGAGATCCGCATGGACGGCCGGAACGTCGTCGGCGTCGAGCCGAAAGACCGCAACGTCGCGATGGTCTTCCAGAACTACGCGCTGTACCCCCACATGACCGCCCGGCGCAACATCACCTTCGGGATGAAGTCCGGGGGGTCGTTCGACGACGACGAGATCGACCGCCGGGTCGAGGAGGCCGCCGACATCCTCGACATCGCCGATCTGCTCGACCGGAAGCCGGCCGCGCTCTCCGGCGGGGAGCGCCAGCGGGTGGCGCTCGGGCGCGCCATCGTCCGCGACCCCGACGTCTTCCTCATGGACGAGCCGCTCTCGAACCTCGACGCGAAACTGCGCATCCAGATGCGCGCCGAGCTCGCGAAGCTCCACGACGAACTGCGGACGACGACGATCTACGTCACCCACGACCAGACCGAGGCGATGACGCTGGGCGAGCGGGTCGTCGTAATGAACGACGGCGAGATCCAGCAGGTCGCCCCGCCACAGCGGCTCTACGACTACCCTGCCAACAGGTTCGTCGCGGAGTTCATCGGCGACCCGGCGATGAACATGTTCCCGGTGACCGTCGAGCGGGTCGGCGACGGCTACGAGGCGGTCCACCCCGAGTTCCGGCTCCCGCTCCCGGCCGGGGAGGGACTCCAGGAGGCCGCCGGCTCGGCGGCCGTCCTGGGGGTCCGCCCCGAGGACCTCCTGCTCGCGTCGGAGGCCGATGCCGCTCCCGGGACGTTCGAGGCGACCGTCCAGGTCACCGAGCCCCTCGGCGACAGCCTGCTGCTGGAGTGTGCCGTCGGCGACGGCGCGCTCAAGGTCCACGTCTCGCCCAGGGCGGAGATCAGCCGCGGCGACCGCGTCGAACTGACCTACGACCCCGACCGGCTCCACCTGTTCGACGCCGAGACCGGCCGGGCGATCTACCACTCCGACCCCGACGCGACCGCCGCCCCGACCGTCCCGGGGGACGACCGAGCGGATCCGATCGACCAGGACTGACGATGCTCCCGACGACTCCCGCCCACCGCAGTCCGCCCGCCCGCGCCAGCGCCGCGGGGCCTCCGGCGGTCGCGGGCGGCCCGAGGTGGCCGCCGTGACGGAAGCGGCGCTGGTCGACCTCGACGGGACGGTCTACCGGGGCGACCGGCTGCTCCCCGGCGCCGACGACGGAATCGCTCGGCTGCGGACCGCCGGAATCGACCCCGTGTTCCTGTCGAACAACGCGACGAGACGCCCGGCGGACTACCGGGCGAAACTCGCCGGGTTCGGGATCGAGGCCCCGGCCGACCGAGTGGTCAACTCCGCCGGGATCACCGCGGAGTTCCTGGCGGCGGAGCACCCCGGCGTGCGGGTCTACGTCGCCGGCGAGGCCCCGCTGGTGGCCGAACTGGAGGCCGCCGGCGTCCCGGTCACCGCCGCCCCCGAGCGGACCGACGCCGTGCTCCTGTCGCTGTACCGCTCGTTCGACTACGCGACCCTGGAGGACGTCCTCGCGGCCGACCGGGCGAACGAGCCGCCGGTCTTCGCGACCAACCCCGACAGGACCTGTCCCGTCGACGGCGGCGAGATCCCCGATTGCGGAGCGCTCGTCGGCGCCGTCGAGGGACTGCTCGACCGGCCGATCGACCGGGTGCTGGGCAAGCCCTCGCGGGTGACCGTCGACGTCGCGCTCGCGCGCGCCGGCGCCGCCCCGGAGGACTGCCTGATGATCGGCGACCGGCTCGAGACCGACATCCGCATGGGCGCAGAGGCGGGGATGGAGACCGTCCTCGTGACCACGGGCGTGACCGACCGGGCCGACGTCGCCGGCGCGGCCGTCACGCCCGACCACGTGATCGACTCGCTGGCCGACGTCGGGACGGTGATCGAATGACCGCACGCGCCGCGCGCCGGCGGACCGCGCTCCGGGAGCAGCGCCGGAGGCCACCGTGCCCCGCCTGATCGCCCACCGGGGGTTCGCCGGTCGGTACCCCGAGAACACGCTGACCGCGTTCCGCGCGGCCGCCGCAGACGCCGCGATGGTCGAACTCGACGTCCGGCGGTGTCTCACGGGGGAGGCGGTCGTCATCCACGACGCCCGCCTCGACCGCGTCACCGACCGGACGGGCCGGGTCGACGCCACCCCCTACGAGGCGCTCGCGGACGCCGACGTCCTGGGTACCGGCGAGGGGGTGCCGCTGCTGTCGGACGTCTTCGAGATACTGCCCTCCGAGGTCGGGGTCAACGTCGAACTGAAGACGCCCCGAGCGACGGAAGCCGCCCTCGACGTCGCCGCGGCCTACGACCACGAGGTCATCGTCTCCTCGTTCGACCCGAACGCGCTCCGGCAGGCCCGAACCCAGGCCGACTTCCCGACCGGGCTGCTCTATTCCGAGGAGGTCACGTCGCCGGTCGAGTGGGCGACGGAACTGGACTGTTCGTACCTCCACCCGCCCAAGACGGTCACGAACCGGTCGCTGGTCCGCAGGGCCCGCGACGCGGGGCTCCGCGTCAACGTCTGGACCGTCGAGAACGCGGCCGAGGCGGCGCTGCTCCGGACGGCCGGCCCGGACGGCCTCATCGCGGACGTCCCCGACGTGGGCGGGGAGGCGACCGGCTGCTCGCCCTGACCGCGGTCGCCGGAGCTACCGCTGGTCGGGGGAGCGGTCGAAAGAAGCGAGGGCGCCTTACGAGACGAGGCCGGCGAGTTTCCGATCGCCGGCCTCCCCGGTCTCCTCTTCGGTCGAGACGTCGTCCCCGCGGACGAACGTGACCGGACAGGGGGCCTCCATCATGACTTTCTGGGCGGTGCTGCCGAAGACGGCCTTGCCGGTCGGCGAGCGCTTGCGGCCGCCGACGACGACCTGGTCGGCGTCGAGGTCCTCGGCGAGGGCGACGATCCGGTCGCCGCGGTCGCCGACCGCGCCGTGCCAGGTGAACTCGACGCCGGCCTCGGTCAGCGCGTCGCCGAGGTCGCGGATGGTGACGTAGCGCTTGGCGACGTCGTCGGGGGTCACCTCGTCGTCGGGCGCGAACTCGAGGCGGGATCGGGTCTGCTCGTACTCGTCGCGGTCGAAGACGTGGGCCAGCGCGACCGTCGCGTCGGTCGGTTCGGCGAGGCTGATCGCCGTCTCGAAGAGTTCCTCGACGCGGCCGCGGTCTGATTCACCGACTGCTAGGAGGATCGTTTCCATGCTCATACCTCTCCTAATCCGTCTATCCTCTTAAGAGTTACGAGTATTTACTCAGAAATGAGTAATAATTAACGACAGCGGTTCGCACGGGAGGCGGCCCCACGACTGGCGGGCGGGGAGTACGGAGCGAGCGGCGAGAGGAGGACCCGTCGCGGCGCGGCTAGAGTCCGGGCGGGTTGTCCCGCCCGATACGGATCTCGTAGGCCTCCATGTCCTCCAGGGCGGCGACCTGACCGCCGACGTCGACGCGCTCGCCGTCGATCTCGACGGTCAGGGCCGCGGTCTCCCGGTTGGTGCCGACCGAGACGTCGACGACCGGCCCCTCGATGACCCGCGTGGTGCCCGACTCCACGTCCCGGCCGCGGATCGTCGCGGAGAACGTCTCGTTCGGTCTCCAGCAGTCCGACCAGGCCTATTCTGCAGCCGATATCGAGTCTCGCGTCTCCGAGATGCTTGAGCTACTGGCTATCTCGGAGACACGGGACGACACGCCGGAGGAACTGAGCGGGGGACAGCAGCAACGGGTCGAGCTGGCCCGCCATCTCGTCCGCGGGTGTGACGTGATGCTACTCGACGACCCGCTGGCCGACCTCGACTACAAACTCCAAAAGCGGATGGAACTCGAACTCCGGCGCATCCACGCACACAGTGGAGGGACATACCTCTACGTGACGCACAACCAGGATCAGGCACTTTCGTTGGCTGACAAACTCGTCGTGATCAACGACGGACAGATAG
>PXRR01000032.1:36954-37939 GCA_003021975.1 Halobacteriales archaeon QS_5_70_17
GTGTACGAGAACCCGACGAACGCCTTCGTCGGCCGGTTCGTCGGTGATAGCAACCTCTTCGAGACGAACGTCGCCGACATCTCGGGAACCGACGTGGTGGCGGAGACGCCGATCGGACAGATCGACGCCCGCGCGGGCCACGACGGGATCGAAACTGGCGACGAGGGCGTCGTCCTTGTTCGGCCGGAGAAGGTGCTACTCGGTGACGACGCGACCGAGGCGACAAACAGGTTCGAAGCGACGGTCGAAAACCGGATCTACACCGGGGAACGGACGGAGTTCTTCGCCTCCGTTGCGGTGGACGGTACTGAACAGACCGTCCAGTCGATCTACTCCGGAAATGTCACGCTGGACGGGCTCACCCCCGGTTCGTCCGTCCAGATCGGCTGGAATCACGCCGACACGGTATGTTACAGTCAGTTGAGTTCCACCGGCGAGGTAACCGTCGAGGAACTCGAGGAGCTCTGAGAGCACCATGGTACAATCAGACCAGATTCAGTCAGACGACGTGGACGGCCAGTGGTCGAACGCGCTCGAGGTACAGAACCTGACGAAAGTCTACGACGACGGCACGGTCGCAGTAGACGACATCGACTTCCAGGTCCGCGAGGGGGAGTTCTGCGTCCTCATCGGCCCAAGCGGATGCGGAAAGTCGACGACGCTTCACTCGATCGTCGGCAAGGTTGAGCCGACGCACGGCCACATCGTCATGGACGGAGCAGACGTGACGAACGTGCCGACCGAACGGCGCGATATCGGCCTCGTCTTCCAGGACTTCCAGCTGTTCCCGCACATGAGCGTCGAGGAAAACGTCCGCTACGGCCTCGAGCGAACTGGGACGCCCGACGAGGAGATCCGGTCCCGTGTCGACGAGATGCTCGAGTTGTTGCGCCTCGAGGATATCCGGGACCGCTCGCCGGGCGACCTCTCGTCCGGCCAGCAGCAGCGGGTCGCCCTCGCCAGGAGTCTCGTCCTAGAGCCATCT
>PXRR01000033.1 GCA_003021975.1 Halobacteriales archaeon QS_5_70_17
GCTCGGGACGCTTCTCGGGGGACTGGCCGGGCTGCCAGCGGCGACGCTCGTCGTCGCCGCCGGGGCGAGCGTCCTCGCGTGGGACGTCGCGCTGCAGGCCATCGACCTCGGACGGACGCTGGGGCGGACGGCCGACGGCCGTCGCCCGCTGGCGGTCCACGCCGCCGCGACTGCGACCGTCGTCGCCCTGGCGGGCGCGCTCGCGTACGCCGTCTTCCGGATCGCCGGCGGGGGGCGACCCGTGACGGCGCTCGTGTTGCTCCTGGTCGGCGCCGTCGCGTCGACGCTCGCGCTCGGGCGGGCGAGCGGGAGCGACCGGGGCGGCGGACGCCGGTGAGACGCCTGCCGACCGGGCGCGACCGGCCGCGCTCGACGGGAACTTTCCCTCGCCGGGGGACGCTTTTCGGGCCGTCCGGACGAACCCGCCGAGCGATGGCCTTCACCACCGACCGCCCCACCGGAGGGGAGCCATGAGCACGGCAGACGACGTCGAGATCGGCTACACGCTGTCGAGCGAGGAACACGGCCCGGCCGACCTCGTGGAGTACGCCCGGCGGGCCGAGGATGTCGGCTTCGACTTCCTCTCGGCCTCGGACCACTACCACCCCTGGGTGAGCCAGCAGGGGGAGGCGCCGTTCGTCTGGAGCGTCCTCGGCGGCGCCGCGGCTGCCACAGACGGGATGGACCTCGCGGTCGGCGTCACCTGTCCGACGATCCGGATCCACCCCGCGATCCTCGCGCAGGCGACGGCCACGACCGCCGCCATGAGCGACGGCGAGTTCTACTTCGGCGTCGGCACCGGAGAACTGCTCAACGAGCACGTGCTCGGCGACCACTGGCCCGAGCACCCGGTCCGCCTGGAGATGCTCGACGAGGCCGTCGAGGTCATCCGGAAGCTCTGGGAGGGGGGCCAGACCAGCCACCACGGCACCCACTACGACGTCCAGAACGCTCGGCTGTTCACCCTGCCCGACGAACTGCCGCCGATCGCCGTCTCGGCGTACGGCGAGCGGACCGCCCGGGCGGCCGCCGAGTTCGGCGACGGCTTCTGGGCGGTCGGCCCCCAGGACACCGTCGAGGTCTGGGAGAACAACGGCGGCGAGGGGCCCCGGTTCTGTCAGCTGACCGGCTGCGTCGCCGGCAGCGAGGACGAGGCCGTCGAGACGGTCTACGAGTGGTGGCCCCAGACCGGTCTCCCGGGAGAGCTCAGCAGCCAGCTCCCCACCCCGACGCACTTCGAGCAGGCCGTCGAGGTGGTCGAACCCGAGGACGTCCGCGAGGGGAGCGCGATCACCGACCAGGACCCGGACACGCACATCGAGAACATCCAGACGGCCGTCGACGCCGGCTACGACCACGTCTACTTCCACCAGGTCGGCCCCGACCAGGAGGCCTGCTTCGAGTTCTACGAGTCCGAGGTGCTGCCGTCGTTCTAGGTCGGGGCGGGCTCGCGGCTCCGCGGTCCGGCGGCCCGGCGAGTCGAACCGAAACGAACTAAGTGGGCGAGCGGATACTCGGAGACGAGCCGAGGTAGCCTAGCCCGGCCAAGGCGGTTGCTTCGAGAGCAACTGTCCGAGAGGACTCGTGAGTTCAAATCTCACCCTCGGCGCTTATCACGATCGCGAGCGACGGTGCCGACGGTCGCGCCGTTGCGATTTCGACGCCGCTACGAGCTACGGGGACCCCCCGTCGTCCGAGAGACCGGCGAGCAGCGCTGCCGCGCTCGCCCGATTGGTCGCCAGCGGGATCCCGTGAACGTCGCAGATCCGCAACAGCGCCGAGACGTCCGGCTCGTGGGGCTGTGCCGTCATCGGGTCGCGGAAGGAGAAGGCGGCGTCACAGGCGTCGTTCGCGACGGCCGATCCGATCATCAGGTCGCCGCCGAGCGGACCGGACGCCAGGGGCGTCACCTCCAGCCCGGTCCCCTCGTTCAATCGACTGCCAGTGGTCCCCGTCGCGATGAGGTCGTGGGCCGCGAGGATCCCCTCGTGATCGGTGACGGAGCCGATCATCTCTGGTTTCTCGCTGTCGTGGGCGATGAGTGCGATACGCATGGTCTGGGGACGGACCGTGTTGAAGCCGCCGGCGGAGCTCCGCGGATTCTCAGCCCCGCTCGAGGTCGTACAGCCGACGAAAGACCAGCGTCGGGAAGCGGGGTTCCAGTCGGCTCGGGGGCCGGCCGGCGCTCTCGGTGTCCGACACGGTCACGCGCTGGACGACGCCGGCCTCGGCGAGTTCGTAGAGGAACCGCTTGACCGTCCCGGCGGAGAGGTCGACCCCGCGCGTGTCGGCGATCGCCGCGGCGGCGGCGTCGACCGATTCGGTGGCCGCCTCGTCGAGGTCGACCAGCCGCCTGAGCACTAGCTGGCGGTTCTCCGGCAGCGTGTGCACTCGGCCGAGCGACGCCGACGGCCGGGGGACGGCGTTCATCCCCTCGGTCAGGTCGCGCTCTCGGATGCGGTCGTACCCGGCCGCGTCCGCGAGGTCCGCCGCGCCGAACAGCGCCGCGAGGGCGTCGTGTGCGTTCCCCTCGGCCCAGTCTGCGAGGCGGCAGAGCCGCTCGTGGTCGACTGCCTGCTCGGCGAGACCGTCCGCGGCCCGGGCCGTCAGGAGGTCGACCAGCGCGTGGCGCTCGTAGGCCGGAACCTCGATCCGCTCGGACGGCAGCCCGTCCAGTTCGTCGGGCGGGGTCCGGCCCACGGCCGTGCAGGCCAGCGAGTCCTCCACGATGGAGAACACGCTGGTGAGGGTCACCAGGTCGAGTCCGCCCGGCTCGTTCACGTGGTCGACCGCGACGACCAGGCGGCGGTCGACCGGCCGGAGGTGCTCGACCAGCCGCGACCGGAGCTTCTCCGTCTTGACCCCCTGCCTGGGGACGGACTCGTCGAGCACGCCGTCAAGAACGGCGTGATAGAGGCCGAACGGGGAGGTCGCCTGCCGCGCGTCGACGTAGACGAACTCCGGGGCGTTGGTCGTCTGGGCCCGCGTGCTCGTGTGAATGACCGGGGCGGACCTGGCCAGCAGGCGCGACAGCTGCGCGAACAGGGCCGTAACGACCGCCGACTTCCCCGTCCCGGTCGGTCCCCAGACGTACGCGTCCGTGGGCTGGCGCCCGTCGAAGACCGGATCGAGGTAGTCGAGCAGTCGCTCGAGGATCGGTCCCCGATCCGTCGGTTCCTCGACGTGCGCGACCGGGCTGATCGCCTCGTACTCGCGGATGATCGAGGAGTCCTCGCCCAGGTGCTGGCGACGGCGAATCCGTTCTGTGAGATCCATGTGGTGGTTTGCGGACCGGCGTGAGTGTCGGTGCGGTACGTGACTCCGACTGAAACCGTTCTCGTTTCCGTTACGATGGCGCAGAGACGAACCGCGCGATCGGGTCCGGACTCCGCTCCGCCTCCCGGTCCCCGATCGTCGGCCAGTTGAATCGGGGGGTCGCTCGGCTACAGCGTCGCGACCCACGAGGAACTCGGGAACACACCGAGCATCGCCAGAACGGCGATCACGAAGGTGTTGACCGCGATGGCGAACGCGGGCGGGTCGACGTGGGTGTCGCCGTGGGCGTAGAACAGCCGCTGGAGCACCTCGCCCGACAGCGCGCCGGTGATCCCGAACAGCGTCCCGACGAGCAGCGCGGCGACCGGTCCCCAGGCGAGGACGGCGAGCGCGGCCGTGCTCGCCGGTAGCGTGATGTGGTGGGTCACCGGGACCTCGGTGCCCAGCGCGAGGAACGTCAGCGTCGCGGCGCTGATGCCGAACCCGAGGAACGCGCTGTTGGTCTCGACGGCGATGAACGCGCCCAGCAGGCCCGCGACGAGTCCGATCGTCACGACGTGGCTCCACTTGTACTGGAAGGGGAGCCAGGGCTCGGTCGCCAGCCGCTCGGCGGCTCCCCCGTCGGCGGTGGCCGCGGGCTCGTCAGCCCTCCTCACTCCGCGCATCTGCCCGTTCTCGAACGGCGTCATGTCGAAGTACCCCGATCCGGCGACGCGTCCTACCAGCGGGTAGCCGAAGACGATCCGGGCCAGGAACGCCGAGATGACGACCGTCGCGGCGATCTGGTCGAACGGCAGGGAGGCGAATGCTAGCGCCCGGAAGCAGATCACGCCGAAGACGCCGAACAGTCCGCCGACAGCGAGGACGTCCGGCTTCGTGCTGAGCGCCTGCGTGATGTCCTTCGCCAGGTGGTAGTCGAACCCCTCGTCCATGTACCCCTTCCTGGCGGCGTACGCCGCCGCGGCGACGCCGCCGGCGAAGGAGATGTGCGGGCCGAACATCGGCCCGAAGCCGAGTATCCCGGTGATGCCGACCGTCATCGAGTTCGGTTCGATCGCGGTCGCGCCGGCGAGTTCCGCCTTGAGGATGTTGACCACCTCGCCGGCGATCACCATGAAGCCGGTGAACGCGAAGGCGGGGAGCGCCCCGAGCGCGGCGCCGAACGCGCCGCCGCCGAACGCCGCGAGGATCAGGATCAGCCAGCGCGTCAGCTCGATCCCGAGGACTGTCACCATCGTCAGTCACCCCCGTTTCTCGTCCAGTCGAGAGATTTCTCGACGGCGTCCCCCCAGCGGTCATACATGGCGTCGGCGTCGTCGGCGTCCATCCGGGGGGAGAACTGGCGGTCGATCTGCCAGTTCGCCCGGAGTTCGTCGATCGAGTCCCAGTAGCCGACCGCCAGCCCCGCGGCGTACGCGGATCCGAGCGCCGTCGTCTCGTCGACCTCGGGGCGGACGATGTCCGTCCGGATGATGTCCGACTGGAGCTGACAGAGGAAGTTGTTCTTCACCGCCCCGCCGTCGACGCGGAGCCGGCCCATCTCGATGCCCGAGTCGGCCTCCATCGCCTCCGCGACGTCGCGGGTCTGGTAGGCGATACTCTCGAGGGTCGCCCGGACGATGTGCTCCCGCCGCGTCCCCCGGGTCATCCCCACGATCGTCCCCCGGGCGCGGCCGTCCCAGTGGGGGGCGCCAAGCCCGGTGAACGCGGGCACGAGGTAGACGCCGTCCGTCGAGTCGACCGACCGAGCGAGTTCGGCGGTCTCGGTGGGGTCGTCGATGAGTTCGACGTCCTCGAGCCACTCGATGGCGGCCCCGGTGACGAAAATGGCGCCCTCGAGGGCGTACTGGACCGGCTCGCCCGAGCGCTGGAACCCGACGGTCGTCAGGAGGCCGTGGTCGCTCTCGACGGCCTCCTCGCCGGTGTTCATCAGGAAGAACGACCCCGTCCCGTAGGTGTTCTTGGCGTCGCCCTCGTCGAAGCAGGTCTGGCCGAACAGTGCCGCCTGCTGATCGCCCAGTGCCCCCGCGACGGGGACGGACGTCCCCAGGAACCCCTCGGAATCGGTATAGCCGTAGTAGGCGTCGTCGCTGGAGGGTCTGACCTCCGGCAGGAGGTCCCGGGGCACGTCGAACTCCGCGAGGAGCTCGTCGTCCCACTCCATCTCTCGGATGTCGTACAGCATCGTCCGGGAGGCGTTGGTGACGTCGGTGACGTGCTCGCCGGTCAGCTTGTAGATCAGCCAGGCGTCGATGGTGCCCATCAGGAGTTCGCCGGCCTCGGCGCGCTCCCGGACGTCCTGTGGCCGGATGCGCTCGAGCTTGATCGGGTCGGCGTTGTCCAGCAGCCACTCGGCCTTGGTCGCCGAGAAGTAGGCGTCGCACTCCAGGCCCGTCTTCTCGCGGATCCACTCGACTTTCCCCTCCTCCTGGATCTCCTCGACCCGGTCGGTCGTCCGGCGGTCCTGCCAGACGAGCGCGTTGTAGATCGGCCGGCCGCTCTCGGCGTCCCAGATCAGCGTCGTCTCGCGCTGGTTCGTGATCCCCAGCCCCGCCAACTGCTCGGGGTCGAGACCGGCCTCCCGGAGCGCCCGGGCGACGACCGTCTTAGTGTTCTCCCAGATCTCCATGGGGTCGTGTTCGACCCAGCCGGGTTCCGGGTATATCTGTTCGTGCTTCTCGTAGGCGTTGGCGACGACCTGCCCCCCGTGATCGAAGACCATGAACCGGGTCCCCGTCGTTCCCTGGTCGATCGCGCCGATGTACGTGTTGTCTGTCATGGTTGGATGGTCCGAACCGGCCGACCCGTCCGACACCGACTAATATTTTACCACCGGTACGGCACCATCAGTGAATATTTAAACGTAGGGGTATAAATTTTGTGCATGGCGTTACCACACACCGAGACCACATCCCCGGTCCGGGTCGAAACAACGCCAGGGAGGCCCGCCGAGGTGCTCGCCCGCGGTGACTGTACCGCGGAGGCGAACGATCTCCCCGATCCTCGGCCCGCGGAGGGTCCGAGGTGACCGACGTACTCGTCGTGGGCGGGGGATCGACGGGGACGGGCGTCGCCCGGGACCTCGCGCTGCGGGGCCTCGACGTGACGCTCGTCGAGAAGGGCAATCTGACCCACGGGACGACCGGCCGGATGCACGGTCTGCTGCACTCCGGGGGACGGTACGCCGTCTCCGATCGGGCGAGCGCCGAGGAGTGCATCGTCGAGAACCGGATGCTCCGGGAGATCGCGAGCCACTGCGTCGAGGAGACCGGCGGTCTGTTCGTCAAGCGACCGGAGGACTCCGAGTCGTACTTCGAGGAGAAACTGGCGGGATGCGAGGCCTGCGACATCCCCACCGAGGTGCTCTCGGGGCGGGAGGCCCGCGAACTCGAACCGTATCTCGCGCGCGACGTCGACCGGGCCATCCGGATCCCCGACGCCGCGATCGATCCCTTCCGGCTCTGTGTCGCCAACGCCGCCGCCGCCCGCCGGCGGGGCGCCCGCATCGCGACCCACGCCGAGGTGACCGACGTCCTCGTCGAGGCCGGCGAGGTCGTCGGCGTCGAGGTCCGCCACGACTCCGGGCCCGGGAAGGCCGACGGCGCGCCGGCCAGTACGACCGAGCGCATCGAGGCCGATCACGTCGTCAACGCGACGGGGGCGTGGGCCGGCCGGATCGGCGAGATGGCCGGCGTCGACGTCGCCGTCCGCCCCTCGAAGGGCGTGATGACCGTCATGAACACCAGGCAGGTCGACACCGTCGTCAACCGCTGCAAGCCGAAGGGCGACGCCGACATCGTCGTCCCCCACGAGACGGCCTGCATCCTCGGGACGACCGACGTGGAGGTCGACGACCCCGAGGACTACCCCGAGGAACAGTGGGAGGTCGACCTGATGATCGAGGAGCTCGCGAAACTGGTGCCGATCCTCGCGGAGGCCCGGACGCTCCGGTCGTTCTGGGGCGTCCGGCCGCTGTACGAACCTCCGGGAACCGGTACCGCCGACCCCACCGATATCACCCGCGACTACTTCCTGCTCGATCACGCCGACCGCGACGCCCTGCCGGGGATGACGAGCATCGTCGGCGGGAAGCTCACCACCTACCGCATGATGGCCGAGGAGATCAGCGACCACGTGTGCGACAAGCTCGGCGTCCGCGCCGACTGCACGACGGCCGACGTCCCGCTGCCGGGCAGCGACGACATCGGGGTCCTCGAGGAGTACATGGACGAGTTCGGCCTGCGGTCGCCGGTCGCCCGGCGCAGCGCCCAGCGGCTGGGATCCCGGGCCGACGACGTCCTCGACGTCGACGGGCTGAACCCGGTGGTCTGTGAGTGCGAGGCGGTCACCCGGGCCGAACTGCGCGATGCCGTCGACGACGCCGGACCGGATCTCAACGCGGTGCGGCTCCGCACCCGGGCGTCGATGGGTAACTGCCAGGGGGGGTTCTGCTGTCACCGGATGGCCGCCGAACTCTCCCCCGAGTACGACGAGCCGACCGCCCGCGAGGCGCTGGACGAACTCTACCAGGAGCGCTGGAAGGGACAGCGACACGCGCTGTGGGGCGAGCAGCTCTCGCAGGCCGCGCTCAACCGCATGCTCCACGCGACGACGATGAATCGCGACGGCGACCCGGCTCGCCTCGACGAGGGAGTCGACTTCGACGCCTTCGACGCCGGCTCGCCGGAGGACGCCCCGGGCGCGGCGGACGACGGGGCGGCCGCAGACGGGGGTGACGGATGGCGATAGCGAGCGACGTCCTCGTCGTCGGCGGGGGCCTGGCCGGCCTGACGGCAGCGCTGTCGGCCGCCCGCGAGGGCGCCGACGTCCGGCTGGTCTCCCACAAGGCGCCGACGCTCCGGCAGGCCTCGGGACTGATCGACGCGCTCGGCTACCTCCCGCCGACCGGGGCCGGCGCCGGGAGCGATCCGGCGGCGACGCCGACCGCGGGGCGGACGGGCGCCAGGGACCGCCCCGACCCCGAGGGGCCGCTCGCCGATCCCTTCGACGCCGTCGACCGCCTCCCCGACGGACACCCCTACCGCCTCGTCGGCGCCGGCGCGCTCCGGGAGGGGCTGGCCCTCTTCGACGACGCCGTCGACGGCTACCGGGGCGAGCACACCGACCGGAACGCGCTGCTCCCGACGTTCGGCGGCACGGTGAAGCCGACCGCGCGGTACCCGGCGGCGGCGGCCGCCGGCGTCGCGAGCGACCGCCGCCCGATGCTGGTCGTCGGCTTCCGGTCGCTGTCGGCGTTCGACGCCCGGCAGGTCGCCGACCGGCTTGCGGCCGCGGGCGTCCCGTTCCCCGTCACCGGCGCCGAGGTGGAGTTCGCGGCCGCGTTCCGGGCGGACGCCACGCTCACCCGGTTCGCTCGCGCGCTCGACCGGAACGAGCGGATCGACGACCGCGGAAAGCCGGCCCGGGCCGCGCTGGCCGACGCCGTCGCCCCACACCTCGACGCGGCCGACGGGGACGTAGAGCGGGTCGGCTTCCCCGCGTTTCTCGGCGACGACGACGCGGCCGCGGTCAGGGCGGACCTCGCGGACCGACTCGGGGCCGACGTCTTCGAGATCCCGGCGGGGCCGCCCAGCCTCCCGGGGATGCGGTTGGCCGACCGGCTCTACGACGCCCTCGGCGCGGCGGGTCGACCGGAAGGGGAGCGAGGTCCCCTACGCCGCCGACGGGATCGTGCTCGCGACGGGCGGGCTGGTCGGCAAGGGCATCGAGTCCGACCGCGAGGCGGTTCGCGAGCCGGTGCTCGGCTGCCACGTCCCTCATCCCGGGGACCGCTACGAGTGGTACGTCGACGACGCCTTCGGCGATCAGCCGTACGCGCGCTTCGGCGTCCGGGCCGACGACCGCCTCCGGCCGCTCGGGTCGGGGGGCGAAGTACAGTACGCGAACGTCCGCGTCGCCGGCGCGACGCTCGGCGGCGCGGACGTCGCCCGCGAGAAGTCCGCGAGCGGCGTGTCGCTCGCGACCGGCCTGGTCGCCGGCCGCGAGGCGGCCACGGAGGCGTCCCGATGACCGACACATCCGACGACCACGACGACCCGAACAGCCCCGCGTCCGGCCCCGGCGTTCCGCGGCTGGGACGCGACGAACAGCCCGCAGTCTACGTCCCCGAGGGGGACGCGGCGACCGACGGCGGCGTTCCGAGCGCCGATCACGGACCCGGTTCCGACTCCGGGAGCTACGACCCCGTCGACGTCTTCGACGGCGGTAGCCTCGACCTCCGCGAGGGGGCCGACTCCTGTTACAAGTGCGCGACCTGCGACACGTCGTGTCCGGTCGCCGAGGTCGACGACGAGTTCCCCGGGCCGAAGTTCCAGGGGCCCGAGCAGTGGCGGCTGAAGCGCAAGGAGGACGCCGACATCGACCCGTCGGTCATGTCGTGTTCGAACTGCATGCGCTGTGACTCGGCGTGCCCCTCCTCGGTGCCGCTCAGCCAGATGCACAACGAGGCCCGCGGGGAGTACGTCGCCGAGGGAATGGAGACGCTCTCCCGGGAGTACGTCCGCAACCGGATCCTCTCGAACTACCGGCTGTTCGCGGCGCTCGCCAGCCGGACCCCGCGGCTCGCGAACTTCGTGGCCGGCCTCGGCGCGACGAAGTGGCTCGGCGAGAAACTGCTCGGCATCACCGCCGAGCGGGAGTTCCCCGACTTCGCGGAGCGGACCTTCCGGGAGTGGTGGCGCGACCGCGGCGGCGCGCAGGTTCGAGCGCCCGACAAGCGGGTGGCGTACTTCCACGGCTGTTACTCCAACTACAACACGCCGGAGGTCGGGAAGGCGATGGTCCGGGTCTTCGAGTCGTTCGGCTACGAGGTGCTCGTCCCGCCCCAGCAGTGCTCGGGGACGCCGATGTTCGCCAACGGGATGCTCCCGGACGCCCGCCGGCACGCCGAGACGAACGTCGCGGAACTCGCCGCGGCCATCGAAGACGGAGCCGACGTCGTCGCCTCCTGCACCTCCTGTTCGCTGTCGCTGCGCCAGGAGTACCCCGAACTGTTCGACATCGAGGGGATCGAGGACGTCTCGGACCACACGTTCGAGGCCCTGGAGTACCTCCGGATCCACGAGGACTTGGAGGGCGCGCTCGCCGACAGCGACGGCCTCGACGGGGAGGCGTTCGCCTACCACGCGCCGTGTCACGCCCGCAACCAGGGGCTCGCCCGACAGGCCGTCGAGACGTTCCGGGACGTCGACGGCGTCGCCGTCGAGGACGTCGGCGACTCCTGCTCGGGCATCTCCGGGACCTACGGCTGGAAGGCCGAGAAGTACGAGACCTCGATGGAGATCGGCGGGGAGATGTTCGAGCACATGGAGCACGCCGACGGCGAGGTCGGCATGACCGAGTGTCCCACCTGCGCGATGCAGATGGAACACGGGACGGGCTACGAGATTCGGCACCCGCTGGAGATCCTGGCGGCGGCGCTCGTCGACTGACCCAGCTCCGTCAGGCGTCCTCGGCGTCGGCCTCCACGTCGGCCGCGGGATCCGTATCGCCGACCCGGTCGCGCGCGAGGCCGGTCCGGAAGGCGATCCAGCCCAGCACGGAGACGAAGATGATCGGCGGGAGGATGAGAAAGCCCCACAGCGGGTCCAGTCCCCACAGCAACAGCAACACCAGGTCGGCGAGTCCAAGCAGGAGGAAGGGGAGGACCGCGAGTGTGGCCTCCTTCCGGGAGAGGGCCATCTCGACCATGTACGCCCTCGGTGGTCCGCGGGCAAAAGCCCCTCGCTGTCGCCTCTCGACTGTCACTCCCGTCGCTCAGCGCGTGATTCGGCCGGGATCGCGTCTAGTAGAGCGTCCGCGCTCCGGTCCCGCGGCTATTTGGGCGCGCGTCCCGAGCGGGTGCCCATGACCGACGACTCCGGTCTCCCCGATCGGTCGGCGACAGACCTCGCCGCCGCGATCCGTGCGGGGGACTGCTCCCCGGTAGCGCTGGTCGAGGCCTGCCTCGACCGGATCGAGGCGCGCAACGACCGCACGAACGCCTTCGTGACCGTGCCCGCGGAGTCGGCCCGCGAGCGCGCTCGCGCCGCCGAGGCGGCCGTCGAGCGGGGCGACGACCTGGGCCCGCTTCACGGCGTCCCCGTCGCCGTCAAGGACCTCCTGGCGGTCGCGGACGTCCGGACCACCTACGGGTCGGTGCCGCTGGCCGACCACGTCCCCGACCGCGACGACCCCGCGGTCGCGCGGCTGCGAGCCGCCGGCGCGATCGTGATCGGCAAGACCAACACCTCCGAGTTCGGCCACGTCGCGACGACGGCCAACGACCTCTTCGGGGCGACGCGCAACCCCCACGACCCGTCGCGGACGGCGGGCGGCTCCTCGGGCGGGTCGGCGGCGGCCGTCGCCGACGGGCTGGTGCCGGCCGCGCTGGGAACTGACGCCGGCGGATCGGTCCGGATCCCCGCCTCCGCCTGCGGGTGCGTGGGGCTGAAGCCGGCGACCGGCCGCGTCCCGCGGCACACCCGTCCCGACGCCTTCGCCGACGTCGTCCCGTTCACCGACACCGGACCGATCGCGCGGACCGCCGAGGACTGCGCGCTCCTGCTCGACGTGCTGGCCGGTCCCCACCCCGAGGACCCGTTCTCGCTGCCCGGCCGCGAGGGGCGGTTCCGGGACGTGACGGGCGGCATCGACGACCTCCGGGTGGCCTACAGCCCCGACCTCGGGGCGTTCCCCGTCGACGAGCGGGTCCTGGAACCGGTCGAGGAGACCATCGACCGCCTGGCGGCCGCGGGCGCGACCGTCGAACGGATCGCCGGCCCGCTCGCGGACGTCTGGGACGACGCCAGCGCGGCGTCGCTGACGCTGTTCCAGGCGAAGATGGCGGGGCTCGCGGCGACCTCCCGGGCCGCCTTCGGAGTCGACCTCGGCGAGCGCCTCGACGAACTGAGCGGCGTCCTCGCGGCGATGATCGAGCGGGGCCGCGAGCACGGCGCCGTCGACATCGCCGAGGCCAGCGCGGCCCGGACGGCGGCCTTCGACGCCGTCCAGTCGACGCTCGCCGAGTACGACCTGCTGGCCTGCCCGACTCTCGGTACCCTCCCGTTCGACGTCGACAGCCACGGGCCCGACCGGATCGACGGCGAGGAGATCGACCGGTACACGGGCTGGTACCTCACGCAGCCGTTCAACATGACCGGCCACCCGGCGGTGTCGGTTCCCGCCGGACGGAGCGAGGGACTCCCCGTCGGGCTCCAGATCGCCGGCCGGCGCCACGACGAGGCGACAGTGCTTGCGGCGAGCGCCGCTCTCTAGATGTCCTCGACGAGTTCGCCGAACCGCTCGACGGGGATCAGTTCCATGGTCTGCATGTCCAGCCCGCGGCGCTCGACGACCAGCGAGATCTGGAGGGCGGTGTCGCGGTCGGGCGCCTCGAAGATCAGCAGGTAGTCGTGCTCGCCGAGGATGGCGTAGGCGTCTCGCATCTCCCCGCCGACATCGGAGATCTCGTGGCGGAGCCCTCCCCAGATGCTCGCCAGTTCCTGAGCGTTCTGGACCTCGGCGTCGACTACGTCCACCAGGGCCATGTACGAGCGCATGTCGGGGAGTTGGCGGCGTCGTCCAATAGCGCTTCCGACGCTCCCGGTTCTTTCCCGCGTGCAACTGTTTCGCCGCGTTAATCGATCCGTAACTCGGCCTGCGTTCCCCGCTCGCCGCCCTCTCGGCGCCGGCGCGCGGCGACGAGGTAGCCGTCGACGTCGGCGGGGTCGTTCGGCGCGGCGTCCTGGATCCACACACTCCCGTCGCCGGACGGTCGGAGATCGCGGGCCCACTCGCGGGCCAGCGCCTTCGACTCGAAGGTCCGCCGCGCCCCGCGCCGGGCGACGAACTCGCCGGCCCCGGCGCTGTGTCGGCGCGCCGACGGCTTGATCGCGACCACGTAGCTCACGTCTCCCCTCCGCGGTCCGGCACCTTTGCCCTAGGGGGTAGCCTTACGTAGGCGCTCACAGAAAGCACGCTCATGCCATCTGTTGCCACGGTCCGTGGCGTGGGAGCGAACGTCACGGACGAGGGGGAGCGAACGCCCGTGGTCATGCTCGAAGTCGACGACGCGGTCGTGCCGATCTTCGTCAGCGAGGACCAGGCCGAGTCGATCAGGCTGGCCTTCGAGGGCCGCCCGTTCGAGCGGCCGCTGACCCACGACCTCCTGGTGGAGATGACGACCGAGTTCGGCGCGGCGATCAACCGCGTCCGCATCGACGACCTCTCGACGCGGACCTTCTTCGCGAAGATCGAGACCGAGCAGTACCGCAACGGGGAGCCCCGGGAACTGACCTTCGACGCCCGCCCGAGCGACGCCATCGCGCTCGCCCTCCGGACGGACTGCCCCATCGAGGTCGCCGACGACGTGATCGAGGAGGCGGGCCGTCCCCCCTCGTCGATCTAGGACGGAACGACGGTGATCCGCTGGCCGCGGTCGATGGTCGTCTCGATCTCCTCCGCGATGGCGCTGCCCCGCGAGACCTGCACCTCGCCGCCCCGCGAAACGGTCGCGGTGAAGAGGTATTCCCCGTCGGCTCGCACCTCGACGGTCTCGCCGGCGTACCCCTCCAGCGGGATGACGACGTGGCGGCCGGTGACCTCGGGGGTGACGACCTCGCCGCTCGGTTCGCCGGCGCTCGCTCCGCCGCTCGACCGACCGCCGGCCTGGTTGCCGGGGTGTTCGTCGAGCGTGCGCACGTCGATGTCGATGCCCAGTCGGTCCTCGATGCCCTCGATGCGGCCGCCGCCCTTCCCGATGACGTAGGAGATGTCGTCGTCCTCGACGTAGACGATCGCGCGGTTCCGCCCCTGGAGTTCGACCTTGACGTGGCCGCGGGCGACCGATCGGATCTCGCGTTCGATCTCCTGTTTGGCGAGGCGGCCGACGCCGGTGTCCTCCTCGCCGTTCCCCTCGTCCAGCGGGACGGTGACGACCTGTCGGTTGAAGGTGTAGATCTCGTAGGCCGGCGTCCCGGTCTCGAAGTCCCGGATGACGATCACCGGGCGCGCGAGGTCCTCCTCCATCAGCCCGTGGGGGACCTTCACCTCCGTCGAGACGTCGTAGACGGTGGCGACGTCCCCCTCCTCGATGTAGGCGACGGTGTCGACGACCTGCGGGATCATCCCGAGTTCGACCCGGCCCACGAGACGCTGGAGCGCGTCGATCGCGCGGGTGGCGTGGACGACGCCGACCATGCCCACGCCCGCCAGCCGCATGTCCGCGAAGGTACGGAAGTCCTCGGTCTTGCGCACCTCGTCGTAGATGGTGTAGTCGGGCCGCACCATCAGCAGCGCGTCGGCGGTCTTGTCCATGTCGCCGTCGAGTTCGGTGTACTGAGTGATGTCCGGGCCGACCTGGAGGTCGCGGGGCTTCTCCATGGTCTTGACCGAGTAGTCCGCGTCCGCGAGGAACTCGGCGACGGCCTGCCCGAACGTCGACTTCCCGGCGCCGGGCGCACCGGAGATCAGCACGCCGCGCTGCTGGTCGAGCAGGCGGTCGGTGATCTCGTCGGCGTAGCTGTAGTCCTCGATGCTCGTCTTGACCATCGGCCGGACCGCCGTGATCTCGATGCCGTCGCTGAACGGCGGTTCGGCGATGGCGATCCGGTAGTCACGGAACTGGACGATAGTCATCCCGGGTTCGTCGAGTTCGGTGAACCCGTGGTCGGCGGCCTCGACGGCGTTGCGGATCTCCGAGACGTACTCGCGGAGGGTCTCGTCGTCGAGTTCGGTGTCGCCGATGGGCTCGTAGCGCACCTCCTCGACGGAGCCGCGCTTGGCCATCGGTCGCACCCCCGACTTCAGGTGGACCGACATCGTCTCCTCGTCGAAATACGACTCGATCTCGATGGTTTCGACGTCCTCGTCGTAGGGTTCGAGGTACTGGACGTCGAGGCCCTTGGCCTTCGCGACCTCGCCCTGGACGATGTCGCTGGTGACGAACACGGCGTCGTGCTCGTCGGCGACGTCCCGGATGATGGCGTCGACCTCGCCGGCGCTGGCGCGCCGGATCTCCTCGCTCGTGGGGCGGCGGCCGACGTACTCGACCCGGATGCGTCCCTCGTCGGCGAAGTTCGCGAGCCGCTGGAGCTCCTCGAGCCCGTCCCAGCCGATCTCGCGGCCGGCGTTGGCCTGTGACTCGAGCTCGCTGACGACGGCCTCCGGAACGTAGACGACCGCGTCGGCGAACTCGCCGTCCTCGACTCGCTCGGACACGCGGCCGTCGACGACCACGCTCGTGTCCGGAACTACGTTCATAGTACGATTCCGCCGGCGGGCCGTATAAGGGTGTTCAACCCCTCGATCGCTCGCCCCGTCGCCGGCCCGGAGACCGCCCGAAACGGGACGGCGCGTCCGGCCGCGTCCGACCGCGCCAGGTCACTCGACGACGACCTCCCCGCGCATCGAGTCGGGGTGGTACTCGCAGTAGTGCGTGACCATCTGGCTCGTGGCCGCAAACGTCGTCGACACCGTCTGGCCCTCCTCCTCGGCCCCGTCGCTCTTCACGAGGTCCTCGCCGGAGTCGTCGGCGACGATGAGTTCGTGTTCCGCGCCGTCGAGGTCCTCTCAGACGAGCGTGTACTCCGTACCGGCCTCCGGCCGGAGCGTGGGGTCGGTCGTCCCCTCGATGCTCGCGGGCGCCATCCCAGTCCAGCCGGCGGTCTCGCCGCTCAGCCGTATCTCGCCGGAGATGACCTCACTCTCAGTGCCCGTCTCGTTACCGGGGTCGGTCTCGTTACCCGTCTCGGTACCAGCGTCGGTCACAGTGCCCGTCTCATCGCCGCCGTCGGTCTCGTTCGCCGCGCCGTCACCACCGTCGCCGCCGTCGCTGCCGTCGTCCCCGCTGCAGCCGGCGACCGCCGACGTGACGGCGACGGCCGCGGCGCACAGCACTCGTCGTCGACCAGTTCGATCGGACTGCCGCCCTCGGATCTGAAGTTCGTTTCGTAACGGTCGGCGCCAAAATATCGGATAAACCTGTCCATCCGGGAGCGGTCGGCGGCACGCTTTCGGTCCCGCCGGTCCAGCGGTCGCTATGGCCGACGCCGAGCGCCCCCGCACGCGGACGATCGACGGGGAGACGGTCCGGGCGGTCGCCCGCGACCTCGTCTCGATCCCCAGCCACGACGACGAGCGCGCCGCCGGCGAGGCGATCGCCGACTGGCTCCGCGAGCACGTCGACGGGACGGTCGAGCGCGGCGAGGCCGGAGTGATCGCCCGCCGGGGCGACCACCCCGACCGGATCGCGCTCGTCGGCCACCACGACGTCGTCGACCCCGACGACTCGCAGGTCGCGGGCGACGAGTACGTCCGCCCCGAACGGGACGGTCGGCTCTACGGTCGCGGGAGCGCCGACATGAAGGGGTCGCTCGCGGCCGCGATGTGCGCGTTCCGGGACGCCGACGGTCCGTGTACGTTCGCCTCCTTCCGCGGCGAGGAGCGCGGCGGCGTCGGCGCGCGCCGCGCCATCGAGGACGGTTTCGCCCCCGAGCGGGCGGTCGTCGGCGAGGGGTCGACCGGCTACTCCGCGCCCGGCGTCACGGACGTCGCCGTCGCCCACAAGGGCCGGCGGGGTAGCACCGTCCGCGCCCGCGGCGAGAGCGCCCACGCCAGCGAACCCGAGGCCGGAACCAACGCCGTCTACCGGGCGGTCGACGCCGTCGACGCCGTCCGTGACCTGCCGGTTCCCGAGGCGGAGGTCCTCGGCCTGTCGCTGACCGGGAGCGTCGTCGTCACCGAGATCGAGGGCGGCAGCGGGTGGAACGTCGTCCCCGAGGCCTGCGAGTTCACCGTCGACGAGCGGACCGTCCCCGGCGAGCGCGCCGACCTCGGGCGCGTCGAGGGGAAGGGCGTCGAGTCGACCGTCGATCAGGACCTCCCGCCGATGGCCTGCGGGGACGGGGCGTTCGCCGAGGCCGCCCTCGCGGCTGCCCGCGAGACCCAGGAGGGCACGCCCGAGCACGTCGCGAAACCCCACGCCACCGACGCCGGGTGGCTGGCCGAGGCGGGGACCGACTGCGTGGTCGTCGGCGCGGCCGAACCCGGCGAGGCCCACACTGCCGACGAGTCCGTCGCCCTCGACGTTCTGGACCGCTGTTACGGGATCTACCGGGAGACCGTCGAGCGAGTCGCCGAGTTCGGGGACTGATCCCGACCGCCGCTCGATCGGCGCCGAGGGCTGGATTCATAGGTCGCCGCACCAATCGCCGTGTATGGCAACGGAACAGTCTCGCTACGACGAGTTCCTCGACCGGGTCCAGCGCCTCGAACACCTCGAGAGCGCCGGGGGGATCCTCGGCTGGGACCAGCAGGTGATGATGCCCGAGGGCGGGACGCCCGCCCGCGCGAAGCAGCGCTCGGCGCTCTCGACTGTCACCCACGACCGCCTGACGAGCGACGACCTCGCCGCCGACCTCGACGCGCTCGACGAGGAGTCGCTGTCCGACGACCAGCGGGCGGTAGTCCGCGAGGTCCGCCGGAAACACGAGCGGGCGGTCCGCGTCCCGAGCGATCTCGTCGAGGAGACCTCCCGGGCCACCAGCGAGGCCCTCGAGGTGTGGGAACGGGCGAAAGCCGAGGACGACTTCGACCACTTCGCGCCGAAACTGGAAGAACTGGTCGAACTCAGACGGGAGTACGCCGAGCACATCGACCCCGACGCCGACCCCTACGCGGTGCTGTTCGCGGACTACGAGCCGTACCTCGACCTCGAGACCGCCGAGCGGGTGCTCGGTCGGTTGCGCGACGAACTCGTCCCCCTGATCGACGCTGTCGGGAACAGCGACGTCGACCTGGCGACCGACGCCTTCGAGGGTACCTTCGACGTCGACGCCCAGGAGGCGGCCTCCCGGGAGGCGCTCGACCTGCTGGGCTACGACTGGTCGCGGGGCCGGCTGGACACCTCCTCGCACCCGTTCACGAGCGGCAACCAGTTCGACGCCCGCATCACGACACGATTCGACGAGTCAGACCCCCTGGGGGCGCTGACGGCGACGATCCACGAGTTCGGCCACGCCCAGTACGCGCTCGGCCTGCCCGACGAGGACTTCGGGACGCCGCTCGGCGACGCCCGGGACCTGACCGTCCACGAGAGCCAGTCGCGGCTCTGGGAGAACCACGTCGGGCGCACACCCGAGTGGTGGGAGCTGTTCCTCCCGACGTTCGCGGAGCACTTCCCGAGCATCGACGCCACGCCCCGGGAGGCCTACGAGGCCGCCAACCGGGTCTACGAGGACAACCTGATCCGAGTCGAGGCGGACGAACTCACCTACCACATGCACATCGTCCTCCGGTTCGAGATCGAGCGCGACTTGGTCGCGGGCGACCTCGACGTCTCGGAGGTACCGGCGGTCTGGAACGAGAAGATGGAAGAGTACCTCGGCGTCCGCCCGGACACCGACGCGGAGGGCTGCCTGCAGGACATCCACTGGAGCCACGCCAACTTCGGCTACTTCCCGACCTACTCGCTGGGGTCGGTACTGGCCGCTCAGCTGAACGCCGCGGTCCGGGAGGAGCTCCCGCTCGACGAGCAGATCCGCGAGGGCGAGTTCGACCCGCTGCGGGAGTGGCTCGCCGAGAACGTCCACCGCCACGGCCAGCGCTACACCACCCCCGACCTCGTCGAGGAGGCCACCGGCGAGGAGTACACCGCCGACTACTTCGTCAACTACGTCACGGAGAAGTACGGCGACCTCTACGACCTCTGACGGCGGCGCGAAGCGGAGCCGCGAGCGGCCGCCTCCCGGCAATCCTCTCCGGCTCCGCCCGGGGTGTATCTAACGTACGGTCGGTCTCAGACGACCTCGTTGACCGGCGTCTCGCCGCGCTCGATCCGGTCGGCGCTGGTCGCGACGAGGTCGGCGACGCCCGCGTGGTACCGGTTGCTGAGCCCGGAGACGTGGGGTGTGAGGATCACGTCCTCGCGGTCCCACAGCCGGGAATCCTCCGGGAGCGGCTCGGCCTCGAAGACGTCGAGGGCCGCGCCCGCGATCTCACCGTCCTCGAGCGCGTCGATCAGCGCGTCCTGGTCGACGACCGCCCCCCGGGCGACGTTGATCAGGTAGGCGTCCGCGCGCATCGCCGCGAGTTCGTCCTCGCCGATCAGTCCCCGGGTGTCGTCGGTCAGCGGCACCGCGAGGGCGACGAACCGGGCGTCCCGGATCGCGTCGCGGAGGGCGTCGGGGGTATACACTTCCCGGACGCCGGGAGCGGACGCGGGGGTACGCCGCACCCCGACCACGTCCGCCCCCAGCGCGTCCAGCCGCGTCGCGGCCCCCCGACCGATCGATCCGAGGCCGACGACGCAGGCCCGCTCGCCGGCGACCGTGAACGCCGCGTCGTAGGGCTCGCGGTCCCACCGGCGCTCGCGCTGGCGGTCCCGGTAGCGGTGGAGCCGGCGCGCGAAGGAGAGACACGCGCCGGCGACGGTCTCGCCGACCGTCGCGCCGTGGATCCCCGTCGAGTTAGTGAAGGTGACGCCTCGCTTCCGGTAGCGGTCGACGGGGTAGTCGTCGTACCCGGCGGTGATGGCGTGGACCCACGGGCACTCGAAGAAGGCGTCGTCGTGCTCGAAGGCGACCACGCAGTCGAACCCGGCCCCGGCCGGGTCGTCGGTGACGTCCGCTCCCAGTCCCCGCCCCTCCAGCGCGGCGGCGAGTCGCTCGGGCGGGAACACGGGCGCGACGGATCGGTGGACGGCGACGCGCATACCCGGAACTACGCGCGGACGGTCTTGAAATCGGGCGGCTCGGGTTGGGACCTCGTCACAAGGGGCTCGGTGGGGGTAACCCTCGTCACCGCCGCCCAGCGGGGCTTAGACGGCGGGCGGTTTCCGTGTTACCTCTCGGCCCCGTGGTCGCTGGCGCCGTCGTCCGCCGTGCCGACTTCGTCCCAGCGCGCCCGCTCGCGGGCCTCGCGGGCGACGGCGGCGACCGCTCCGGGACCGAGCGGCCCCTCCTCCGTCACGAGCGTCGGGTCGCCGGCCGGCGTCACGTCGAAGGTAGGCGCGAGGACGTCGAGGTCGGCGTCGCCGCCGTAGACGGCCCCGGGCGGGAGCGGTTCGAGGTCGGGTTCGGCGTCGGCTCGGACCTTGTCGCGGGCGGCGACGGCGTAGACCGGGACCGACTCGCGGGCGGCCGCGAGCGCCGCCGCCCGAGTGCCGACCTTGTTGATAACGCGGCCGTCCGGGAGGACGGCGTCGGCGCCGACGACCGCGGCGTCGACGGGTTCGGTCGCCAGCGCGTGGGCGACGGCGGCGTCGGGGACCAGCGTCACGTCGGCGTCGGCGGCCAGCGACTGCGCGACGCCGACTCCCTCGCCGCCGGGACGCGACTCGGCGACGTAGACCCGCTCGAGGTCGAGGCGGTCGAGGACTGCCCGGACCGTTCCCGACCGCGAGAGGGTGAACACGCGGTCCGCGTCTCCGACCGCCGCGGCGGCGCGCTCTGCGGCCCGGTCGGCGGCGGCCAGCGCGTCCGCGATGACCTCGCTCGCCCGGTCGGTGACCGCTCTCGGATCCCCCTCCGCGGCGGCCATAACGCGATTGACGCGGTTGGCGGCGGCGGGCATGCTCGGTCGGGCCGCGCGCAGGTCCCGGGCGAGGTCGACCAGGTCCGTCCAGTCGGCGTCGCCCGCGCTGACGGCCCGCGCCGCCCGATTGCGCAGCACCTCGCAGGCGCGCACCGAGAGGTACGCCGCGCCGTGCTCGCGGTCCTCGCGGACCGTCTCGACGGTCGGCGCGACCCGCTCGTAGGACCGCCAGAGGTCGGGGACGGTCTCCCGACCGAGGATCTCCGTCGGGGCGACCCACTCGTGGTCGACACTCTTCCCGTCGGTCTCGACGCTCCGGTCGTCGCAGTCGAACAGGAAGGGGTGGGCGAGCCACTCGCCGTGGTCGGGGTCGACGACCAACGGGTCCCCGCCCCGGACGAGCGCGCAGGCGTCGAGCAGCCCCGTCTCCTCCTCGATCTCGGCGCGGGCGGCGTCGATCGCGTCTCGGTCGGGGTCACCGTCCTCCTCCGGGCCGGGTTCGACGTGGCCGGCGACCCCGCCCCACCGGCCCGCGTAGGAACCGACGGCCTCGCTGCGGCGCACCAGCAGGACCTCGGCGTCGCTCCGGAGAAAGCAGGTGACCACCGGCGTCCGGTCTGCGCTGTCGTCGCTCATGAGCGGCGGTGCGCGCTCCGACCGCTTAAGCTCCCGCCGGCGTATCTCCGCGCGTGAGCGATCTGACAGCCGTGCTGGCCGTGACGACCGCGACGGGGGTGGCCACCGGACTGGGCGCGCTGCCGGTGTTCTTCCGGGCCTCTGTCACCCACCGGACCTACGACGCGGCGCTCGGACTGGCGGCGGGGATCACGCTGGCGGCCAGCGTCTTCGCGCTGATCATCCCCGGGATGGAGGCCGGCGGCCTGACGACCGTGATGGCGGGCGTCTTCGTCGGCGGCTTCGGCCTGCTGGCCGCGAACCGCCGCATCCCGCACGTCCACGAGCGGTACCGCGAGCGGGTGGGCCACGGCGGCGCCGACCCCGCTCCGCTGGACGCCCTCGCGGCGGACCGCGACCCCCGGCTCCGGCGCGCGGTGCTGGTCGGCGGCGCGGTCACGCTGCACAACGCGCCCGAGGGGCTGGCGATGGGCGTCGCCTTCGCCTCCGGCCTCGAGAGCGTCGCGCTCGTGCTCGCGGTCGTCATCGCACTCCAGAACGTCCCCGACGGGTTCGCCTTCGCGGTACCGGCGGCCGACACCGGCATGGTCACTGGCGAGTGCTGCTGTGGACGACGCTCTCAGGGACCGTTCCCCAGGTCGTCATGTCCGTGCTCGGCTTCTACCTCGTGGGACTGGCGACGGGCCTGTTCCCCGTCGCGGCAGGGTTCGCCGCCGGGGCGATAACGGCCGCCGTCTTCCGGGAGATGATCCCCTCCAGCCACGGTCACGGCTACGCCGACGCGGCGACCGCCGCCTTCCTCGTCGGCTTCGCCGTCCTGGTGGTCGTCGACACGGTGCTGTAGCGGGGCGGACCCGGCGTGCCGCCAGAGCCCCGACGAGTCCCCGCGCCACGTTGCCACGGTCGGGACCGGAGTTAAGCCGCCGGCGAGCGAGCGGTCGAACATGCGCATCGCCGTCATCGCCGACACCCACATCCCGTCGCGCGCGGAGGAACTGCCCGACTGGATCCGCGACGAACTCCGGGGCGCCGACCACGTGATCCACGCCGGCGACTTCGACTCCCGGGAGGCCTACGACGACATCGCGGACCTCTCGGCGGAGCTAACGGCCGTCCGGGGGAACATGGACCCCGAGATGACGACCGTCGACCTCCCCGAGACGACCGCGCTCGACCGCGGGGGCGTCCGGTTCGTCGTCACCCACGGGACCGGCGACCTCGCCGACTACGAGTCCCGGGTCGCCGGCGTCGTCCGGGACCACGTCGGCGACGCGGAGACGGTCGTCGGCGTCGCCGGCCACACCCACCAGCTGACCGACACGACGGTCCGCCCGGAGACCGAGACCGACGATCCGACCCGGGAGGCCGACGGCGTCCGCCTGCTCAACCCCGGGAGCGCGACCGGGGCCGATCCGGCGTCGTTCGAGTCGATGCTGGTCGTCCGCGCCGAGGACGGCGACCTGGACGTGCAGGTCGAGCGCCGGGACTGACCGGTCCCCGCTGGTCGCTCCGTCGGCGACTCCGGCGCGGGCCGAGGCCGCGACCGTGGCCGTGGTTCGTCGTCCCTCAGTGGGGTCGGCGACCCCGCTCGGACGCGCCGGCACCGGGGTACGTCTCTCCGGTATCTCGGCAGTTTATGACCGCCCGCCCTCTGGGGGGAATATGGAACTGTTCGCTGTCCCGGACCTGCCGGAGGTAGGGCCGGGCGACGACCTCGCCGCGCTGATCGCCGAGCAGGTCGACCTCCGGGACGGCGACGTGGTCTGCGTCGCCAGCACGGTCGTATCGAAGGCCAAGGGTCGGACGGTCGACCTCGAGTCCGTGACCGCCGGCGAGCGCGCCCGAGCGATCGCCGCCGCCCTCGAGGCGGCCACCGGCGAGGAGAAAGATCCCCGCTTCGCCCAGGTCGTCCTCGAGGAGTCGACGGCGCTGCTGCTCGAGGCGCCTTTCCTCCTGACCGAGACCCGTTTCGGCCACGTCACCGTCAACGCGGGCATCGACCGCTCGAACGTCCCCGGCGCGGACCTCCTGGTGCTCCCCAAGGACCCCGCGGCGAGCGCCGAGCGCCTCTCCGATCGGCTGGGCGTGCCGGTGATCGTCACCGACACCTGCGGGCGGCCGTTCCGCCACGGCCAGCGCGGCGTCGCCATCGGGTGGGCGGGACTGCCGGCGGCCCGCGACTGGCGCGGGGAGGCGGACCGCGCCGGCCGGGAACTGGACGTCACCGTCGAGGCGGTCGTCGACGAACTCGCCGCCGCGGCTAACCTCCTCGCCGGCGAGGGGGCGGGCGGGCGTCCCGCCGTCGTCGTCCGGGGGTTCGAGTTCGGCGACCACGAGCGCAGTGACGACCTGTTCCGGGACTACGAGGGCGACCTCGTCCGGCAGGCCCTGGAGGACTGGGAGTGGACGAGCGACGGACGCGCGGACGGGAGCGGCCGGGAGCCGGGCGCGGACCGGAAACCTGAGGCGGGGCGGTGACCGTGCGGGGGATCGAACTCACGCCCGAGCACCCCGTCGAGCGGGTCGCCGACCTGGCCGGCCGCGCCGAGGCCGCGGGCTTCGACACCCTCTTCGCCAGTTCCCACTACAACAACCGCGATCCGATGATCGCGCTAGCGCGGATCGCAGGTCGCACGGAGACCGCCCGCCTCGGCCCGGGCGTCGCCAACCCCTACGGCGTCCACCCCGTCCGGCTGGCGTCGGCGGTGGCGACTCTCGACGAACTCTCCGGGGGCCGGGCGGTCTTCGGGATCGGTCCCGGCGATCCCTCGACGCTGCGGAACCTCGGCATCGACCGCGAGCGGGGGCTCTCGGCGACGCTGGCGACCGTCGAGACCGCCCGAGCGCTCTGGCGCGGCGAGCGCGTCACTCGAGAGGAGGGCCCGGTCGAGGCGGTCGACGCCGGACTGAACTACGAACCCCCCTCCGGCGACGCCATCCCGGCGTACGTCGGCGGCGAGGGTCCGCACATGTGCCGGATGGCGGCGAAACACGCGGACGGCCTGCTGTTCAACGGCTCCCACCCCGAGGACCTCGCGTGGGCCCGCGAGCAGGTCGAGCGGGGCCGGGAGGCCCGCCCCGACGACCGCGGGCCGTTCGACCTCGCGGCCTACGCCAGCGTCTCGGTCGCCGAGGACGCCGACGCCGCCCGGGAGGCCGCCCGACCGCCGGTGGCGTTCATCGCTGCCGGGACCGCGCCGCCGGTGCTCGACCGCCACGGGATCGATCGCGATCGCGCGGCGTCGATCGGGGACGCCATCAGCGGCGGGGAGTTCTCCGCCGCCTTCGAGGGGGTGACGCCGGCGATGATCGACGCGTTCTGCGCGGCCGGCACGGTCGAGACCGTCGCGGATCGGCTCGCCGGCCTCCTCGAACACGCTGACGGCGTCGTCGTCGGGTCGCCGCTCGGGCCGGATCCCGAGCGGTCGATCGACCTCGCGGCGCGCGCGCTCGACGCTGCCGAGGGTACCGAGAGCGCCTGACACGTTCCGAGGACGCAGCGAGAAAAGCGGTGGATCGAACCGCTCTGACCTACCGGCGGTCGCCCTCGAGGTACTCCTGTTCCCGGCCGCCGGTTCCCTCCCGGTAGATCGTCTCGCGGCGGTCGGTGTGGCCTCTCCCCAGCGCGGGGAGGTTACCGATCGGGCGGAGGATCGCGCCCGCGAGCAGGTAGGTGCTCACGAGCACGGTGAACCCCATCAGGGCGGCGCCGGCGAGTAGCAACACGGCCTGCTCCGGCGACCCCCCGGCGATCCGTCCGAACTCCCCTATCAGGTCGACGAGGCTCCGGACCAGTTCCACGGGAAGACTCTGCATACAGGAGGATCCGCGGCCTCGTACTTGTGTGTGTCCGTCCGGCACGGCCGAGGGGCGAGCGCCCGCGATCCCTGACCGGCGCGAGTGAGAGATATATACGTCGGCGCCCGCACCTCGGGGTATGGGCCGGGACCGATCGCTCGACGAGTTCGCCGGAGCGAGCGAGGACGGCGACGGGGTCGAGAGCGGCGGAGGCGACGCCCCCGACGAGAGCGAGCCACCGGAAGAGAGAGCGACCGCGGCCGCGACTGCGCCCTCGCGGACGGACGCCGGGAGCGATTCCGGGGCCGGGAGTACCGACGTAAGTGCGGACGGGGACGCGGATCCGGACGAGGGGGCCTCGGCGGACCGACCGCGAGCGTCCGGGGGCGACGAATCGACCGACGAGGGGGGCGCGGACGGTCCGGTGACCGATCTGGAGGTCCGCCCGGCGGAGCCGACGATGGCGTGGGCGGACGACGCCAACTGCGAGGCCTGCGGGGTCGCCGCTGAACGCCGGTGGCGGGACGGCGACCGGATGGTCTGCGACGCCTGCAAGGAGTGGTGATCGGCCGCGCGTCCCGCTGTCTCATCCGTCCAGCAGAGTTACCTGCCCTCGCCACGTTAGCCACCACCGAGAGCCGGGTGGCAATGATCGAGACAACTGTGCGTTCGTTCGGTCCCCCTCGCATCGATGAGTGACAACCTCGCCGCCGACAGCGACGACGCCGACGCTGGCCCCGACCCCGAGGCGGTGCGCGCGGCCGGCGACCTCGCTCGCCGCGTCACGGAGAACGTCGAGCGGGTCATCGTCGGACACCACCAGGTCGTCGAGCACCTGCTGACGGCCATCCTCGCCCGCGGGCACGTCCTGCTGGAGGACGTCCCGGGTGTGGGCAAGACGATGCTCGCGCGCTCGGTCGCGCGCTCGGTCGACTGCACGTTCAAGCGCGTCCAGTTCACCCCCGACCTCCTGCCGACGGACGTCACCGGGGTCAACGTCTTCGACCAGAAGACCCGGGAGTTCGAGTTCCAGCCCGGCCCCATCTTCGGGAACGTGGTGCTGGGCGACGAGATCAACCGCGCCCCGCCGAAGACCCAGTCGGCGCTGCTGGAGGCCATGGAGGAGGGCCAGGTCACCGTCGACGGGGAGACCCGAGCGGTCCCCGCCCCCTTCACCGTCATCGCGACCCAGAACACCGTCGAGCGCGACCGGACCTACGAGCTACCGGCGGCCGAACTCGACCGGTTCATGAAGAAGCTCCACCTCGGTTATCCCGAGGCGGACGACGAATCGCAGATGCTCGACCGGATCGTGGGCGACCACCCCATCGAGGGCCTCGAGGCGGTCGCCACGACCGACGAACTCCGGACCGCACGGGACGCGGTCGCCGGAATCCGCGTTCAGGAGGACGTCCGGTCGTACATCACGCGCCTCGCGCGGGCCACCCGCAAGCGAGCCGAACTCGGCGTGAGTCCCCGGGGATCGATCGCGCTGTTGCGCGCCGCCCAGGCCAGGGCGGCCCTCGACGGCCGGGACTACGTGATCCCCGACGACGTCCAGCGCGAGGCGACCGTGGTGCTCGCCCACCGGATCCGACCGGGGGCCGGCGCCGGTCGGACGGCCCGGGAACTGATCGAGGCGGCGCTCGACGACGTCGAGGTGTGAGATGCGGCCGACGCGACGCGGAGCCGTCGCCGCGGCCGCGACCGTCGCGGCGTTCGGCGTCGCCGCGGCGTTCGGACAGCCGGGACTGAACGCCGTGGCCGCGCCGGGGGTCGTCGCCCTCCTCGTCGGGACCGCCCTCGTGTGGCGCGCCGACCGCCCCGCCGTCGAGCGGCGGGCCCCCGACAGCGGCTTCCCCGGCGACCGGGGAGCAGTCGAGGTAACCTCCCGGGGATCGGATCCGGACCGCCCCCGTCCGACGACGCCTCCGGGGACGGACTCGCGCTCGCCGAGCGGGTCCACCGCGTCGGCGGCGGCCGCGACGGCCCCGACCGCCTCGAGTATCCAGTCGAACTCCGCGAGCGGGGCGATCACGCGCTCGGTCCGCTGACGGCGGCGGTCACCGACCCGCTCGGACTGGTCGCGCGGCGATACGGCTACGACGACCGCCGGCGCGTGCTCGTCTATCCCCAACTACGCCCGATCACCGCCGGGGGCCCCCTGGCCGGGTTCGTCGAGGGGACGGCGCGGCCGGATCGACAGACCTTCGACAGCCTCCGGGAGTACGTCCGCGGCGACGCGCTGCGGGACGTCCACTGGAAGGCCACCGCGAAGCAGGACGACCTCGTCGTAGTGAACTTCGCGAGCGAGAGCGAGGGGGCGGTCACGGTCGTCGCCGAGACGGTCGGGAGCGAGGGCGGCGCGGGGAGCAGCGACGACCGGGCCGACGCGATGGCGTCCGCGACGGCGAGCGTCGTCGTCCACCTGCTGGACGCGGGCGTCGAGGTGGAGCTAGTCGTCCCCGGCGGTCACCTCGAGGCGGGCGTCGGCGAGCGCCAGCGCCGCGCGGCGCTGGCGCTGCTCGCCCGGGCGCCGGCGGGGGCGGTCGACGGCGACGCGGCCGCGCGCGCGGACGTTCACGTGCGCGCCGGCGAGCGGACGACCGTCGAGGTCGCCGGGCGGCGACTCGCCTTCGACGCGCTCGCGGAGGGGGCGAGCGCCCCGGGAAGCGGGCGCGGCGACCGGGAGGTGGCGGCGTGAGCGTGAGCGTCCCGCTCGACGGCCCCCGAGCGGTCGCGGTCGCCGCGGTGGCCGCACTGACCGCCACGTACTTGAGCGTCCTCTACCGGGTGGCCGACGTCGCGGGCGACGTCACGCTGTTCGCGGCCGTCGTCGTCGCGGCGCTGCTCGCGGGCGCGGCCTTCGGGCGGGTCCTCCCCGAGTCGCTGGCGGTGCCCCTGACGGTCGCCATCGCCGCGGTCGGCGGAGCGCTGTACGTCCCCACTATCCCCGGCGGATACGAACTCCTCGGGCGCCTCGACCTCCTGCTGACGGACGTCGTCGCACTGCTGACGGGGCTGAGCATTCTCCGGATCATCAACGCGGGCGTGTGGGCGACGGTCGTCGCCCCCGTCCCCGTCTTCCTCTCGTGGTACCTGACGGCCCGCCGGCAGTACGTCTCCGCGGTGGCGGTCGGTACCGCGACGCTGGTCTTCTTCGTCCTGACCGGCGACGCCGGGCCGACGCTCGCGCTGTTCGGCGTCATCGCCGCCGCCGGGGCCGTCGGCGTCGGCGACGTCGACCGCCGGGGCGGACGGCTGATCGAGGCCGACGGGGTAGCGGTCGTCGTCGCCGCCATGGTCATCCTGACGGCGACAGTGACGCTCGTCCCGACGGGATCGGGCGATCCGCTCGTGCCTTCCCGGGGCGGCGGCAGCGCCGACACCGTCGAGGCGAGTCTCACTCGGGCCGACGGCGAGGTCGCGATCCAGGGGCCGATCAGCCTCAGCCCGGAGGTGCGCTTCCGCGTCGAGAGCGACGAGGGGCAGTACTGGAAGGTCGGCGCCTACGATCGGTACAGCGGCGACGGCTGGGTGCGCACCGCGACCGTCGATGAGTTCGACGGCCAGTCGGGCCCGCCCGGCCCGACCCGCCCGGTGCGCCAGACGTTCACCGCCGAGACGTCGGCGAGCGTCCTCCCGGCGGCCTGGAAGCCCGTTTCCGTCGACGGGCGGGCGGCCCGGGTGACAGGATTCGGCGGCGTCCACCCAGCCGACCCGCTCGCCCCGGGCGACGAGTACAGCGTCCTCAGCCGCGTTTCGAGCGCTCAGCCCGACGAACTGCGGGACGCAGGCACCGACTACTCGGCGATCAACCGCGAGCAGTACACTCGCCTCCCCGCGAGCACGCCCGACCGGATCGGCGAGTTCACGGGGACGCTGACCGCCAACGCCGACAACCCATACGACACCGCCCGAGTGATCGAGACCTACCTCCAGGAGGAGAAGAGCTACTCGCTGGACGTCGAGCGACCCTCGGGGGACGTCGCCGACTCGTTCCTCTTCGAGATGGACGCCGGCTACTGCACCTACTTCGCGACGACGATGGTGGCCATGCTGCGCTCCCAGGGGATCCCGGCGCGGTTCGTGGTCGGGTACACCGAGGGCCAGCGGATCGACGACGACGAGTGGGTCGTCCGGGGGCTGAACGCCCACGCCTGGGTCGAGGTCTACTTCCCCGGCTACGGCTGGCAGCGCTTCGACCCGACGCCGTCCGGGCCGCGGGAAGCCGCCCGCCAGGACCGCATCGACGACGCCCGCGAGACCGGCAGTTCGAGCGTCGACGTCGAGGGCTCGACGCCCACCCCGACG
>PXRR01000034.1:0-17383 GCA_003021975.1 Halobacteriales archaeon QS_5_70_17
TGCGCTGGCCGGGATTTGAACCCGGGTTGTGACCATGGCAAGGTCACGTGATACCACTACACTACCAGCGCGCGACTGCACTCGAAGCGAGGAGAGAGGAGGATAAAAACGTACCGGAGTCGGGCGACCGGCCGCTTCCCGCGTGTGACTCTCACACGCCGAGAACGGTCGTGTGAGAGGCTCACAGTCGCCTGGAGAAACGCTACCCTTTTAGGACAGGGCTGGGTATGATCGTCACAGTCTCGTGTGCAGCGGGGAAGCGTAACGGCATGACGCGTACCGTACTCGTGCCGTCGTCGCTGACCCGGGAGGCCCCCGACAAGCGGGAAGCCACACTGAAGTTGGGCTACGTCGCCCGCGCGGCGACGGTCTTCCGGGCGGATCGCCTGGTCGTCTACCCCGATCCGGGGGGCGAGCGGGCTCGCGGCGCCGGGTTCGTCCGCACCGTGCTGGCCTACGCGGCCACGCCACCCTACCTCCGAAAGGAGGCCTGGGGACGGCGCGACGAACTGGAGTACGTCGGCGTGCTGCCGCCGCTCCGCGCTGTCACGGAGACCGGCTCCGGATCGGACGATTCGGGGTCGTTAAGACAGGGAATCGTGACCGAGGTCGGACCTGACGGGCGCGCACGGGTCAATTGCGGAACGCAACACCCGGTCTCGCTGCTGGTCCCGTCCGAGATGGACGTCCAGCAGGGGGAGCGCGTGACCATCAGGGTCTCTTCGCGACGGCCGTTCCGGGCCCGCATCGTCGACGAGCCTCTCCCGGGGCTGACGGTGACGGACGCGGAACTGGAGGACGCGCTCTCGCGTGTCGACGCCGGCGTTCGCATCGCCGCGTCGCGCCACGGCGAACCGCTGAGCGTCGCGCGGCTGGACGAGCTGTCCCCGCGCGTGCGAGACGGGTTCACCGTGGCCTTCGGCGCGCCCGAGCGCGGCCTCCCGGAGATACTGGGGATCGACCCCCCGCGGGTCGATCCGAGCGACGACGCGGACGGCACGACGCGGTCCGCCGCCGGCGACGCAGACGAACCCGAACCGGAGTCCGGGTTCGACCTCTGGCTGAATACGGTTCCGAAGCAGGGCAGCGAGGTCGTGCGAACGGAGGAGGCGATGTTCGCCACCCTCGCTGCGCTGAACCTGGAGTAAAACCATGCCACAACCAAGCAGACCACGAAAAGGCTCGCTGGGCTTCAGCCCGCGCGTCCGGGCGTCGAGCGAGGTGCCGCGTATCAGCACCTGGCCCGACGACGACGGACAGCCGGGGGTACAGGGCTTCGCCGGCTACAAGGCCGGGATGTCCCACGTCGTCGCGATCAACGACGAGCCCGACTCCCCCCGCGAGGGGATGGAGGAGACCGTCCCTGTCACGGTCGTCGAGACGCCGCCGATGCGCGCGGTGGCCCTTCGAGCCTACGAGGACACGCCGTACGGACTGCGACCGATGACGGAGGTCTGGACCGACGAGTTCCACGAGGACCTCGAGCGGTCGATCGACCTCCCCGAGCAGACTGACGGCCAGGAACAGCTCGTTCGCGACGCCGCGGAGTCGGGCGACCTGGGCGACGTGCGCGTGATCACGCACACCGTCCCCGGCGCCCTCCCCGGCGTCCCGAAGAAGAAACCGGACGTGATGGAGACCCGCGTCGGCGGCGGTTCCATCGAGGACCGCGTCGACCACGCGCTGGAACTCATCGAGGACGGCGGCGAGCACGCCGCCTCCGGCGTGTTCCGCGCCGGCGAGTTCGCCGACGTCTCCGGCGTCACCAAGGGCAAGGGCACGCAGGGGCCCGTCAAGCGCTGGGGCGTCCAGAAGCGCAAGGGGAAACACTTCCGTCAGGGCTGGAAGCGCCGCATCGGCAACCTCGGCCCGTGGAACCCCTCGCGGGTCCGCTCGACGGTCCCCCAGCAGGGGCAGACCGGCTACCACCAGCGGACCGAACTCAACAAGCGCCTGATGGCCGTCGACGACGAGGGGATCACCCCCGACGGCGGCTTCGTCAACTACGGCGAGGTCGACGGGCCGTACGTGCTCGTCAAGGGGTCGCTGCCCGGACCGAACAAGCGCGTCGTGCGCTTCCGGCCGGCCGTCCGGCCCAACGAACAGCCCCGCCTCGACCCCGAGGTGCGGTACGTCTCCACGGAGAGTAACCAAGGATGACACAAGTGTACGATCTGGACGGCGAGGCGGACGGGGAGATCGACCTCCCCGACGTGTTCGACACGCAGTACCGCCCGGACCTGATCCGGCGGGCCGTCAGCGCCGCCCAGGCCAACCGGAAGCAGGACTACGGCGCTGACCCCTACGCGGGGATGCGCACACCGGCGGAATCGTTCGGCAGCGGCCGCGGCATGGCCCACGTCCCCCGCGAGAACGGGCGGGGCCGCCGCGTTCCCCAGACGGTGGGCGGGCGCAGGGCCCACCCGCCGAAAGCCGAGACGGACCGCGGCGAGAAGGTCAACACCAAAGAGCGGAAACTGGCCGTCCGGTCGGCGATCGCCACCACGGCCGACCGCGAACTCGTCGCCGAGCGGGGCCACCGCGTCGACGGCCTCGACGACGACGTCGAGTTCCCGCTGGTCGTCTCGGACGACTTCGAGGACCTCGTGAAGACCAAGGAGGTCGTCTCGCTGCTGGAGGCGCTGGGCGTCCACGCCGACGTCGAGCGCGCGGACGAGGGCAAGACGGTCCGCTCGGGGCGGGGGACGACCCGCGGGCGCAAGTACAAGCGTCCCAAGTCGATCCTCTTCGTCACGAGCGAGGAGCCCTCGAAGGCCGCCCGCAACCTCGCGGGCGCCGACGTCGCCACGGCCCGGGAGGTCAACGCGGAGGACCTCGCGCCGGGGGCCCACGCGGGTCGCCTGACGGTCTTCACCGAATCCGCGATCGAGGAGGTAGCAGACCGATGAGCCTGATCAAGTACCCCAACGTCACGGAGAAGGCGATGAACGAGATGGACTTCGAGAACAAGCTCCAGTTCGTCGTCGCCGCCGACGCCCGCAAGCCGGAGATCCGCGAGGCGTTGGAAGAGCAGTTCGAGATCGACATCCGGAGCGTGAACACACAGGTCACGCCGGAAGGAACGAAGAAGGCCACCGTACGTCTCTCCGACGACGACGACGCACAGGAAGTGGCCTCCCGGATCGGGGTGTTCTGAGATGGGGCGACGCATCCAGGGCCAGCGCCGGGGGCGCGGCACGCCGACGTTCCGCGCGCCGAGCCACCGGTACAAGGCCGACCTCGAACACCGAAAGGTCGAAGAGGGCGACGTCGTCGACGGGACGGTCGTCGACATCGAGCACGACCCGGCCCGCTCGGCGCCCGTCGCGGCCGTCGAGTTCGAGGACGGCGACCAGCGCCTCGTGCTCGCCCCGGAGGGGGTCGGCGTCGGCGACGACCTGCAGGTCGGCGTCAGCGCCGAGATCGCTCGCGGGAACACGCTCCCGCTGCGGGAGATCCCCGAGGGCGTCCCGGTGTGTAACGTCGAGCGCCAGCCCGGCGACGGCGGGAAGTTCGCCCGGGCCTCCGGCGTCTCGGCGACGCTGCTGACCCACGACCGGCGGGCGGCGGTCGTCCAGTTGCCCAGCGGCGAGATCCGCCGGCTGGCCCCCGACTGCCGGGCGACCATCGGCGTCGTCGCCGGCGGCGGACGAACCGAGAAGCCGTTGGTCAAGGCCGGCAACAAGCACCACAAGATGCGCGCACGCGGCACCAAGTGGCCGAACGTGCGCGGCGTGGCCATGAACGCCGTCGACCACCCGTTCGGGGGCGGCGGCCGCCAGCACCCGGGGAAGCCCAAGAGCATCTCCCGGAACGCGCCGCCCGGCCGGAAGGTCGGCGACATCGCGTCCCGCCGCACCGGGCGGGGCGGCAAAGGAGGTGGAGACAACTAATGAGTTCGGACTACCAGATCGGTCGCGACAAGGACGAGGAGTTCACCTACCGCGGCCACACCCTGGAGGAACTCCGGGAGATGGAGCTCTCGGAGTTCGCGGAACTGCTTCCCGCGCGACAGCGGCGAACCATCGAGCGCGGCCTGACCACCGAACAGGAGAAGCTTCGGGAGGAAGTCCAGACCCGCTCCGCGGAGGAGTCCGCGGACGACCCCTTCCGGACGCACCTGCGCGACATGCCGATCCTGCCGTCGTTCGTCGAGAAGACCTTCGCGGTCTACGACGGCCAGGAGTTCGAGCGCGTCTACGTCGAACCCGAGATGCTGGGACACTACCTCGGCGAATTCGTGCTGACGCGCCAGTCCGTCGAACACGGTCAGGCGGGCATCGGTGCCACGCGCTCCTCGAAGTTCGTCCCGCTCAAGTAATATGGGAATCAGCTACAGCGTCGACGCGGACCCGGACACCACGGCGAAAGCGATGCTCCGGGAGCGTCACATGTCCCACAAGCACAGCAAGGAAATCGCCCGCGAGATCAAGGGGATGACCGCCGGCGACGCCGTCGACTACCTCGAGGCCGTCAAGGCCGGCGAGCGGTCGGTCCCGTTCAAGAGTCACAACTCCGGGGTCGGCCACCGATCGGACGTCGACGGCTGGGACGCCGGCCGCTACCCCGAGAAGGCGACCGAGGCGTTCCTCGACCTGCTCGAGAACGCCGTCTCGAACGCCGACCACCAGGGGTTCGAGGGCGAGTCCATGGAGATCATGCACGTCGCCGCCCACAAGGTCGGCGAGTCGCCGGGGCGCAAGCCCCGCGCGTTCGGTCGCGCGACCGCCTGGAACACGCCCCAGGTCGACGTCGAACTGATCCTCGAGGAGGTGTCCGAGTAATGGCCGACGAACACCAGTTCATCGAGGACGGCCTCCAGCGGACGCAGATCGACGAGTTCTTCGGCGAGGAACTCGCCCGCGCCGGCTACGGCGGCATGGAGGTCGCCAAGACGCCGATGGGCACCCAGATCGTCCTCAAGGCCGAGAAGCCCGGAATGGTCATCGGGAAGGGCGGGAAGAACATCCGGAAGATCACCTCCGAACTCGAGGAGCGGTTCGACCTCGACGACCCCCAGATCGACGTCCAGGAGGTCGACGAGCCGGACCTGAACGCTCAGATCGTCGCCGACCGACTGGCCAACGCCCTCGAGCGTGGCTGGTACTTCCGGAAGGCCGGTCACACGACCATCGACCGCATCATGGACGCCGGCGCGCTGGGCGCCGAGATCGTCCTCAGCGGGAAGGTCACGGGCGCGCGTTCGCGCGTCGAGAAGTTCAACCGGGGATACATCAAGCACAACGGCGAGCCCGCCGAGTCGATCGTCGACCACGGCAAGGGCGTCGCCGTCATGAAGCTCGGGACGATCGGCGTCAACGTCAAGATCATCCCGCCGGGGGCGGAACTGCCCGACGACTTCCGCATCCAGGAGGACGCCGACATCGAGGAGTACATCGTCGAGCCCGAGGAGGGCGAGGGCGTCGAGGAACTGCTCGAGCGCGAGCCCGCCGAGACGACCGGCGAGGAGTTCGACGAGGTCACCGACAGCGAGGTCGACGAGGACGCTCCGCCGACGGCCGAAGAGGAGGTCGTCGAGGAGGAGGTCCTCGACGAGGAACAGGAGGTCGCCACCCCCGGCGGCGACGAGGAGATCGAGGAGGAACTCGACGACCTCGCGGAGGACGTCGAGGGCGAACTGGCCGAGGATACAGAGGCCGAGGCCGAGGACCTCCTCGACGAGATGGAGTCCGAGGAGACCGAGACCGCGCCGGTCGAGGAGACCGTCGAGGGCGACGACGAGAGCGCCGGCGGCGCCGACGGGAGTTCCACCGCGCCGACGACCGACGTCGGCGAGAGCGACGAGGACGAGAACGAAAGCGACGACGGCCAGGAGGTGTCCGAGTAGTGGCGATCCTCCACGCTGAAGAGATCCGCGACATGACCCCCGCCGAGCGGGAGGTCGAACTCGAGGAACTCGAGACGGAACTGCTGAACACCCGCGCCGTGAAGGCGACGGGCGGCGCTCCGGAGGATCCGGGGCGCATCAAGGAGCTTCGCCGGACCATCGCCCGGATCAAGACGATCCAGCGCGAGGAAGGCGACTTCGAGGAAGAGACCGACGAATGATGCTGACCGCCGAGACCCTCACGCGCCACGAACTCATCGGCCTGCACCTGCGGGTCGTCGAGGCCTCGAACCCGACGCTGGTCGGGATCGAGGGAAAGGTCGTCATGGAGACGACCAACACGCTCAGCGTCGCGGTCGCCGACGATACCGACGGCGACCGCGCGGGCGAGGAGTCTCGGCTCGTGCGGGTGCCGAAGGCCGACGCGACGTTCGAGTTTCGCCTCCCGGGCGACGACGCGGACGGAAGCGGGCACGACGCGGCGACCGACGCCGGCGTCGATCCCGCTCCCGATTCCGATCCCGAGTACGTCGTCGTCGACGGCGAGGTGCTCGTCGCGCGGCCGGCCCGACGCACCGAACGCACAGGTGATTCACGATGGCAATAGGACTGAACGTACCGGAACCGGAGGAGAGCTGTTCCGACGCCAACTGCCCGTTCCACGGGAGCCTTTCCGTGCGCGGGCAGACGGTCGAGGGACAGGTCGAATCCACATCCATGGAGAAGACCGTCGTCGTCGAACGAGAGTACGACGTCCGGGTGCCGAAGTACGACCGCTACATGAAGCGGCGGTCGCGAATTCCGGCACACCACCCGGACTGCTTCGATCTCTCGGTCGGCGACACGGTCCGTATCGCAGAGACACGACCCCTGTCGAAGACCAAATCGCACGTGGTCGTCGAGATCGTCGAGGAGGCCGAGGAGGTCGGCGGCATCACGGCGCCGGCCACCGAGGACACCGAGGGCACCTCGGGGGCGGTCACCGAGGACGCCTCGGAGGACCGCAGCCAGGAGGGTGGTGACTGATGCAGGCGCTCAACGCCGACGTCACCCCCGGACTGGAGAAGGGCTCGCTGCTCGTCTGCGCCGACAACACCGGCGCCCGCGAGCTGAAGGTCCTCAGCGTCTCGGGCTACCACGGCACCAAGAACCGTCACCCGAAGGCGGGGCTCGGTGACAAGATCACCGTGTCGGTGACCAAGGGTACCCCCGAGATGCGACGGCAGGTCCTCGAGGCGGTGATCATCCGCCAGCGCAAGCCCATCCGGCGGCCGGACGGGACGCGCGTGAAGTTCGAGGACAACGCGGCCGTCATCATCGACGAGAACGAGGACCCCCGGGGCACGGAGATCAAAGGCCCCATCGCCCACGAGGTCGCCGAGCGGTTCGGCAGCATCGGCAGCACGGCGACGACGATGGTGTAACGATGAGCGAGCAACCACGCAAACAGCGAAACCAGCGCGAGAACGCGCCGCTCCACGATCGCCAGAAGCAGGTCCGCGCGACGCTGACCGGGGACCTCCGAGAGGAGTACGGTCAGCGCAGCGTCCGAGTCAACGCCGGGGACACCGTCGAGGTGCTCCGGGGCGATCACGCGGGGACGGAAGCCGAGGTCCTGGAGGTAGACCTGACCGACGCGGTCGTCTACGTCGAGGACGTCGTCGTCGAGGCCGCCGACGGGGAGGAGGTTCCCCGCCGGCTCGACGCCTCGAACCTCCGCGTAACCGACCTGAACCTGGACGACGAGCGGCGCGAGCAGCGCCTGGAATCCACGACGGAGACCAACGATAACGATGAGTGACCACCAGAAGCGCCTCTCGGCCCCGACGTCGTGGCCGGTCGAGCGCAAGACCAAGACGTACACGATCAAGGCCGACGCCGGTCCGCACGGCGAGGCGGGGGTTCCCCTGCTGGTCCTCCTGCGGGACGTGCTCGGCTACGTCGACTCGCGGAAGGAAGCGCGCTTCGCGCTCGAACAGAACAGCGTCCTCGTCAACGGGCAGCCGCTCAGCGACGAGGAACGTCCCATCGGGATGTTCGACATCCTGTCGTTCACCGAGCGCGAGGAGCACTACCGCGTGTTCCCCGACCAGGGCGGTCGGCTGGCGCTGACCCCCATCGACGCGGACAGCGCCGGCTCGAAGCTCGGGAAGGTCGTCGGCAAACAGCAGGTGCCCGGCGGTGACACGCAGCTGACGCTGCACGACGGACAGACGCTCCTGGTCGACGACGAGTCGATCGGCGGCAACGACTCCGTCGTCGTCGACAACGAGGACGGCTCGGTCGTCGCGCACTTCCCCTACGAGGAGGGCGCGCTCGTCACGGCCGTCCGCGGCCAGCACGCCGGCGAAGTCGGCACCGTCGAGTCGATCCAGACGATCCCCGGCAGCAGCCCGAACAACGTCGTCGTCTCCCAGGACGGCGACGAGTTCGAGACCGTCGAGGAGTACGTCGTCGTCATCGACGAGAACTTCACCGAGGGCGAGGCCGCGACGGCGACCGAACTCCAAGACGAGAGCGAGGTCCAGGACGCCGAGACGGAGACCGCGGCGCCGGAAGGCGGAAGCAAAGACGAGAGCGACCAGGAGGTGAGTGACCAGTGAGTTCCGAGTCCGACGCGGAGTTCCACGAGATGCGCGAGCCCGTCGTCGAGAAGGTCGTCGTCCACATGGGCGTCGGCGAGGGCGGGCGCGAACTCGCGGACGGCGAGGAGATCCTCGCCGAGATCACCGGTCAGGAGCCGGTGCGGACCACCGCCGACCGGACCGTCCCGGAGTTCAACATCCGGGAGGGGGACCCGATCGGCGCGAAGGTCACCCTCCGGGACGACCTCGCCCGGGAGTTCCTCGAGACCGCCCTGGAGTTCGTCGACGTCGAGCGCTCGCAGTTCGACCAGACGGGGAACTTCAGCTTCGGCGTCGAGGAGCACACCGACTTCCCCGGTCAGGAGTACGACCCGAGCATCGGGATCTACGGGCTGGACGTGACGGTCAACCTCGTCCGGCCCGGCTACCGCGTGCGGAAGCGCGACGTAGCCAACCAGCAGATCCCGTCGAGACACCGACTGACCGTCGAGGACGCGGTGGCGTTCCTCGAACGCGAGTTCGACACGGAGATCCAGTAAATGAGTGAAAGCGACACCGAAACGGGCGAACAGGCCACGAAGCGCACCGGCCAGCTCGAGCAGTGCCAGCGCTGTGGCCGCAAGCAGGGGCTGATCGGCAAGTACGACATCTGGCTGTGCCGGCAGTGCTTCCGCGAGATCGCCCGCGACATGGGATTCGAGAAGTACAGCTAACAATGGCGGACAACGATCCACTGTCGAGCGCGCTCTCGGGGTTGAACAACGCCGAGAGCGTCGGACATCTCAGTCAGACGGTATCGCCCGCCTCGAACGTGATCGGCTCCGTGCTCGAGGTCTTCTACGACCGCGGGTACGTCGGCGGCTTCGAGTTCGTCGACGACGGGAAGGCCGGTCGGTTCGAGGTCGAACTGAAAGGTGCCATCAACGAGTGTGGGCCGGTGAAGCCCCGCTACTCGGCGGGGTCCGACGAGTTCGAGAAGTGGGAGAAGCGGTTTCTCCCCGCCCGGGACTACGGGGCGCTCATCGTCTCCACCTCGGAGGGCATCATGAGCCACTACGAGGCCCGCGATCAGGGCGTCGGTGGCCAGGTCATCGCATACGTCTACTAATGAACCGAATGGAAATCGAGCTACCGGAGGAGGTCAGCGCGTCGCTGGACCACCTCGATCTCACGATCGAGGGGCCCAACGGCTCGGTGACTCGCAAGCTGTGGTATCCGGACGTGTCCGTGACGGTCGAGGACGGCGCCGTCGTCGTCGAGAGCGAGGACGACGACCGCAAGTCCAACGCGACCGTCGGGACCTTCGAGAGCCACGTGCACAACATGATCCACGGCGTCACCGAGGGCTGGGAGTACGAGATGGAGGTCTTCTACTCCCACTTCCCGATGCAGGTGTCGGTCGAGGACGGCGAGGTCGTCATCACGAACTTCCTCGGCGAGGAGGCTCCCCGGCGGACTCCCGTCCGCGGGGACACCGAGGTGCAGGTCGACGGCGAGGAGCTGACCCTGCGCGGGTCCGACATCGAGGCCGTCGGACAGACCGCCGCGGACATCGAACAGCTGACCCGCGTCAGCGGCAAGGACACGCGGGTCTTCCAGGACGGGGTCTACATCACGCAGAAGCCCCAGCGAGGTGACGCCTGATGGCCGAGGACAACGAGAACGAACACGACGACGAGGAGGACGTGGTCCCCGAGACCGAGCGGACCATCACCGAGGAGGACCTCTCCGAGGACGTCGAGGACCTCGAGGACATCAGCGGCGTCGGCCCGAGCAAGGCCGAGGCGCTGCGCGAGGCCGGGTACGAGGACGTCGAGGCCGTTCGGGGCGCCTCCCAGTCGGACCTCGCAGAGGTCTCGGGTGTCGGAAACGCGCTGGCCGCCCGGATCAAGGCGGACGTCGGCGGTCTCGAGATCCAGGAAGAAGAGGAGACCGAGGCCGAGGTCGAAGACGAGACCCCCGAAGCGGAGCCCGAGGAGACCGAGGAGGTCGAGACGGAGCTCCGCCCCCGGGGGCTGGTCGAGAAGACTCCGGACCTCGACGAGGACACCGAGCGGTTGCTCCGCCGGCGCAAGCAGGAGGGCAAGCCCGCCTTCCGGCGCCAGGACTACCACAAGAAAAAGCGGACGCCGGAGTCCTGGCGGCGCCCGCGGGGCACGCTCTCCAAGCAGCGCCGCGCCGTCAAGGGGAAGGGTCCGAAAGTCGAGAGCGGCTACCGCACCCCCGAGGCGGTGCGGGGGCTCCACCCCAGCGGTTTCGAGGAGGTCCGCGTGCACAACGTGGACGACCTCGAGGGCGTCGACGGCGACCGAAAGGCGGTGCGGATCGCCTCCAAGGTCGGCGCCCGCAAGCGCGAGCGGATCGAGGAGGAAGCCGAGGACGCGGGGATCCGCGTCCTCAACCCCACCTACGTGGAAGTCGAGGTGACGTCCGATGAGTGATCTCTCAGCACAGCGGCGGCTGGCCGCAGACGTGCTCGACGTCGGGGAGAACCGCGTCTGGTTCGACCCCGAGGCGCAAGGCGAAATCGCCGACGCGATCACCCGGGAGGACGTCCGCGAACTCGTCGACGACGGCACGATCGACGTCAAGGGCGAGCGGGGCGGCAACTCCCGGGGTCGGGCGCGGGAGCGCAACGAGAAGCGCGCCTACGGCCACCGCAAGGGTCCCGGATCCCGGAAGGGCAAACAGGGGGCCCGCGAGGCACCGAACGACCAATGGCAGCGTCGCATTCGCGCGCAGCGCGAGCGCCTGCGCGAACTCCGCGACGAGGGCGAACTGGAGCCCGGCGAGTACCGGGACCTCTACAACAAGGCCTCGGGCGGGGAGTTCGACAGCGTCGGCGACCTGGAACGATACATCAAGAGTAACTACTGACAATGGCAACCGGACCACGATACAAAGTGCCGATGCGGCGTCGCCGCGAGGCACGGACGGACTACCATCAGCGGTTGCGCCTGCTGAAATCCGGCAAACCACGCCTGGTTGCTCGTCCGAGCAACAAACACGTCAGGGCGCAGCTGGTGACGACTAGCCCGCAGGGGGACCGCACCCTCGCGAGCGCACACTCGAGCGACCTCCGCGAGTTCGGCTGGGAGGCGCCGACGGGGAACCTCCCCGCGGCCTACCTCACCGGCTACCTCGCCGGACGGCGCGCCGTCGAGGCCGGCCTCGAGGAGGCCGTCCTCGACATCGGCCTGAACACCGCGACGCCTGGCAACAAGGTGTTCGCGGTGCAGGAAGGCGCCATCGACGCCGGGCTCGAGATCCCCCACAACGAGTCGGTGTTCGCCGACTGGGAGCGCACGCGGGGCGGACACATCGCGGAGTACGCCGAGCAACGCGACGAACCGCTGTACAGCGGCGACTTCGACGCGACGGAGCTACCCGACCACTTCGATGAGACACGAGAACGACTACAGGAGACCGACGGTGACGAGCTATGAGTAACGGGGACGCCTGGGAGCCGCGCACGCGGCTCGGACAGCGGGTCCTCGACGGCGACGTGTCGTCGATGAGCGAGGCCCTCGAGACCGGGCTTCCGCTGAAAGAGCCCGAGGTCGTCGACCGCCTCGTGCCGGACCTGGAGGACAACGTGCTGGACATCAACATGGTCCAGCGGATGACCGACTCCGGCCGCCGGGTGAAGTTCCGGTGTGCGGTCGTCGTCGGCAACCGCGACGGCCTGGTCGGCTACGCGGAGGGCCGCGACGACCAGGTCGGCGGTGCCATCCAGAAGGCTATCGGCATCGCGAAGCTGAACATCATCGACATCTCCCGGGGCTGTGGCTCCTGGGAGTGTGGCTGCGGGCGCCCGCACACGGTCGCGCTCCGCACCACCGGCAAGGCCGGCAGCGTCGAGGTCGAACTCCGCCCCGCGCCGCGCGGGCTGGGGCTGGCGGGCGGGGAGACCGTCCGCTCGGTGCTCGAACTCGCCGGCATCGAGGACATCTGGACGCGCTCGTCGGGCAACACCCGGACGACGGTCAACTTCGCGAAGGCGACGTTCAACGCGCTTCGCAACACCGCCGAGGCCCGGGTCCCCGAGCGCGCCCAGTCGACATGAGCTACGAAGTGCAGGACACCGTCGACATGCTCAACCTCGGGCGGGTGAACCACTGCACGTTCGTCCCCGAGACCGACGCCTACCGCGGGATGATCACGAAGGTCAACGACTGGGTCGCCCACGGCGAACCCTCCGCCGAGGCCGTCGCGACGGTCCTCCGGACCCGCGGCGAGCCCGCAGAGGGCGACGGCGACGTCACCGACGAGTGGGTGTCCGAGAACACCGACCACGACAGCATCGACGCGCTGGCCGAGGCGCTCGTCGCCGAGGAAGTGACGCTCCGCGAGGCGGGGCTCGCTCCGGTCTTGCGCCTCCACCCGCCGCGAGGGGGCCACGACGGCCTCAAGCACGCCGCGGTCGAGGGCGGCCAGTTGGGCAAACACACCACCGAGGAGATCGACGAGCTCCTCACTCAGATGCGATGACGAGCAAGAAACGCAGACAGCGCGGCAATACGACCCACGGCGGCGGGAGCCACAAGAACCGCCGCGGCGCCGGTAACCGCGGCGGCCGCGGGCGCGCCGGCCGCGCGAAACACGAGTTCCACAACTACGAACCGCTCGGCAAACACGGGTTCAATCGACCCGACAAGGCCCAGCGCACCGTCGAGACGGTCGACCTCCAGAAGATCGACGAGGACATCGCGCTGTACGTCGACGAGGGGATCGCCGAGGAGACCGACGACGGTTACCGGATCGACGCCCGCGACGTCGCGGAGACGACCGCCGGCGTCGACGCCGTGAAGCTGTTGGGCGGCGGCCAGCTGTTCAACACGCTGGAGGTCGTCGCCGACGACTTCACCGACAGCGCCGAAGAGCTCCTCGAGAGCGAGGGCGGCGCGGCCGTCCTCAGCGAGCGCGGCGAGGAACTGGCCGAGGCGAAGTCCGACCCCGAGGAGCCCGACGCCGACGAGGGCGGCGAGGAGTAACGCTCCCGCGGCAGTCGACGGACGTCCTCGTTCTCGTTTTCGGAGTACGACGAGAGCATATCGGATTCCGTGTTTTTATTCGCGCGGTCCGATCGGCCGCGTGCGTCGCTATCGCAGGGTGTTTTCGGGTGGAGTTCAGTCCACGCGGTCCACGAGTCGAAGGAACTACATGGGCACGAGGGTAAGCCGGAGCAGAATGAGTTGGAAGGAGACCGCTGCACCAGTACTCACGCGGATGCCCAGCGTCTCCCGCCCGGAGGGCCACGTCCCCTTCCGGCGGAAGCTCGGCTGGACTGCGGGCGTCCTCGTGTTGTACTTCTTCCTCACGAACGTCCTGATATACGGACTTCAAGGGCAGGGTAGCGACGCGTTCGGCCAGTTCCGCACCATCCTCGCGGGAGGACAGGGGAGCATCCTCCAGTTGGGGATCGGTCCCATCGTCACAGCGAGCATCGTCATGCAGTTGCTCGGCGGCGCCGACCTGCTGGGACTGGACACGGACGACCCGCGCGACCAGATACTCTACCAGGGTCTCCAGAAGCTGCTGGTGGTCGTGATGATCTTCCTGACCGGGATCCCGCTGGTGTTCTTCGGGGCCTTTCTCCCGCCCAGCGAACAGCTCGCGCGGTCGCTGGGCGTCCCGCTGTGGGGGATCAGCTGGCTGATCTTCGGACAGATCGCGGTCGGCGGCCTCCTCATCCTGTTCATGGACGAGGTGATCAGCAAGTGGGGGGTCGGCAGCGGGATCGGGCTGTTCATCGTCGCCGGGGTGAGCCAGCGGCTCATCGGCGGGTTCTTCTCGTGGAGCGGCATCTCCCAGAGCGCCCAGAACGGGTTCTTCCTGACGTGGTTCAACATCATCACGGGACAGACGGAAGTCGGGTCGCCGCTGACGATGGACGGCATCCAGAGCCTGCTGTTCGAGCCCGGACAGCTCCTCTTCCTGTTCACGACGCTGTTCATCTTCGCGGTGGTCGTCTACGCCGAGAGCGTCCGGGTCGAGATTCCGCTGAGTCACTCGCGAGTGAAAGGCGCCCGGGGTCGGTTCCCCGTGAAGCTCATCTACGCCAGCGTCCTGCCGATGATCCTCGTGCGCGCGCTGCAGGCCAACATCCAGTTCCTCGGTCGGATCCTGCGCTCGGAACTGGGCGCCGCGGGGATGCCCGGCTGGCTCGGCGTTTACACGACCCAGAACGGCGTTCTCAACCCCGTCGGCGGGCTGTTCTACTACCTCGCGCCGATTTACTCGCCGGCCGACTGGATCGGCGCACTGTCGACCAACACCGTCGACATCCTCATCCGGATCGGCGTCGACCTGACGTTCATGGTCATCGGGGGAGCGATCTTTGCGATCTTCTGGGTCGAGACGACGGGCATGGGTCCGGAGGCGACCGCCCAGCAGATCCAGAACTCCGGGATGCAGATCCCCGGCTTCCGGAAGTCCCCCGGCGTGATCGAGAAGGTCCTCGAGCGGTACATCCCGCAGGTGACGGTCATCGGCGGCGCGCTCGTTGGCTTCCTGGCGGTCATGGCGAACATGCTCGGCACCATCGGCCAGGTCTCCGGGACGGGCCTGCTGCTAACGGTCTCGATCACCTACAAGCTCTACGAGGAGATCGCCGAGGAACAGCTCATGGAGATGCACCCGATGATGCGAGAGATGTTCGGCGACTGATGACGACGCTGTGATCGCTCATCGACGCGGGCTCTTCGATCCCTGGTCTGGCGTCAGATTCGAGCGATCTCGCTATCTCGCCACCCGTCCGTATCCGGAGAATCAGTAACAGAGATACGCCGAGGAATACCGCCAGGGCAGCCTCACTGAGCTGACCGAAGAAGCCGGAAGCGATACGACCGATGACGTCTGGGTCCTGAAACAGGAGCCGAACCGAACGTAGATGTCGACCTCGGTGGCCACGATGGGGTCGGCGACGACACCGACCGTATTCACCGTCCGGCCGTGCAGCGGCCTGAGTCGCGGCTAGCGGAGCGACCTGAGAGCCTGCGGCGATCCTGCGAGTGTCTCCCACCGAAGCTGACGATCAGCGCGACAGCGAGCAGAACGTTCACCGCAGTGAAGACCGCCGCGGCCGGCTGTGCGCTCGGCATCGGGGCCAACAGCCGTCCCCACAGACTGGTGCCGGCGTGCAGGAGCGTCACCGCGAGCACGCTGCCGCCGGTATTGCTGAACAGCCACGTGAACACGACGGCCGCCCCGAAGAAGCTGACGAGCCGTAGCGGAAACGCCCAGCCCCCGATCCCGGCCCCGTAGAACGCCGGGACGTGCCAGACGGCCCAGACCGCACCGAGGACGAGACTCGCCGGCAGGGCACTCAGTCGCGCCTGCAGTAACGGCAGCAGATGACCGCGCCAGCCGATCTCCTCGCCGGCCGAGAGGACGACGAGGAGCAGAATCAGGAGGACGAACGCCCCGCCCGCCTCGGACACCGTGCGAATCGGTTCGGGGGAGAAGTCGCGCTCGAGAGCGATGTACGCCCCGGCGTATGCGGCGGCAAAGGCCGGCGGCAGCGCGAGCGTGACGCCCCACCAGACGCGGTCGAACCGCCACGCCGCCAGTCCACCGAGGACACTACGAACGCCCTCGATCCCGTTCTCATACAGGTGAACGACCAGAGTAGCGATGGCGGGGCTCGAGATCCCCACGACCTGCAGCCCCGGCGGTAGTCTGGTGATCCATCCCAGATCACTGGCGAGCAGCGGGAGATAGACGCCGGCCGCGATGAGAAACGTCACGGCGACGAACAGCCCGGCCTCCCGGAGCGGATGCTCGGATCCGGCCGCGACGAAGCGGGCCTGCAGGCCGATAACTCGGGTTGCTCAGGGATACGTTTAGTAATTCCGTTTGTTTCTGATGTTCATCATATCGGCGGAGGCCGAACGATGAATCGGCGCTCTGTGTCGGTTGCGTCGGCACTCACTACTGGACAGGTGCTGCGTGTGTACCGTTCCTTCTCCTCGGCCCTCCGACAATTGTACGTCCCGTGGGTTGCTCACGAGCGGGGGCTCCCGTTTTGCACTACGCGGTTGGTGTGGGGGGACGTCGGAGTCGGTCAACTCGAACCGGGCGCCCCCGTCGGTCGCCTCGGTGGTCGTGAGCCGGCCGTCGTGAGCGCGGATGATCGTCCGCACGATCGCCAGCCCCAATCCGCCGGTACCGTGCGTCGAGTGTCCTCACTCGAACACCGTCTCGCGCTCGCTGAGCGGGATGCCGGGGCCGTCGTCCTCGAGGAGGACCCCGTCCGGGAGCGGATCCCGGTCGACGATCGTGCCCTCCCGGAACCCGTCGGCGAGCACGCGACCGGCCAGGAGCCCGGCCGCGCTCGGGCCCGCGACCGGGGCTCGCTCGCCGACCGCCGGCACGCGGCGCTCGTCGTAGCGGGGAAGGGTCGAGAGTGCCACTGAGAGACGAGAACGGCGAAGTGCGAAAAGCGATCGGGGTAGGGTCGGGCGGTCCCGCACCGCCCACGCGCGATTCCTCCCGAAACGGGGGTCGCGCCGCTGTGCGGAGTGTCCCGGACGGCGGGGATTAGTGCCCGTGCTCGTGCTCGTGGGAGTGTCCGCTGCCCTCGGCGTGACCCTCCGGGAGGCGGTCGGCGTGGGCGCGCGGGTCCCCCTCGACGAACTCGTGGCCCGAGCGGTCGCCCGCCTCGAACTCGGCGACCCGGTCGGTGAGTTCGCCCGGATCGAGGCGGTCGCGCTCGACGAGCAACCGTTCGAGGGCGGCGAGCCACCGGCGGTAGTAGGTCTTCTCGTCGGCTCCACCGTCGCCGGCGTCGATCTCCTCGACGAGTCGGCGCTGGAACTCGTCCCAGGGGAGGGCGTCGTCGTCCTCGTCGGTCAGCGCGACCGCGAGCGCGAACGCGCGGGCCTGCCAGGGCGCTTCGAAGGTCGGCGCGTCCTCGCCTCCGCCGAGCGCCCCGGGGACGTCGGGCACC
>PXRR01000034.1:17494-35733 GCA_003021975.1 Halobacteriales archaeon QS_5_70_17
CGCGCGGTTCGTCGACCGCGCGCGAGCGGTAGGCGGGCGTCTTGTACCACGTCGGCGGCAGACCGAGGACCGCCCACGGGTAACACGAGCAGAGCGTGCAGACGACGAGGTTGTGGGTGTCGGGGGTGTTCTCGACGACCCGGAGTTCCATCACCTCGTCGTTGACCTCGGCGTCGACGGCCGCGACCGCCTCGACGCCGTCCTCGAGCAGCCACTCCCGGTAGTCGGGGTCAGTCCAGGCGCGCGCGACGGCCTTCGCGCCGTTGAGCGGGCCGACGTCCTCCTCGTAGGTCCTGACGACGTCGTCGACCGCCTCGGGGCTCAACAGCCCCTTCTCGACGAGCAGCGACTGGAGCGCGCGGGCGCGGGCCTCCGGGTCGCGCTCGCGGAGGTTTCCGGGGTCGGAGCCGGAACCGGAACTGGGGTCGCCCGCCGGTCGGTCACTCATCGTCGACCCCCTCGACGTAGGACTCCCAGAGTTCGATGCGGACGGCGTCGGCGTCGGTGTTGTCCGCGCCCCAGAGGTCGGCGGCGTCGAAGCGGACGTTGTACAGCGGCTCCGCGACCTCACCGCCGTGGGCGTTCGCGTCCGGGAGGACGTGCGTGCCGCGGTGGGCCATCACCTCGCCGGTCGCGCCGCGGACGTACCGCGGACAGCGGGTGTGCCCGCTGGGGTGTTCCTTCCGGACGCGCACGCGGTCGCCCGCCTCGAAGGCGGGGTCCCGGGCGGGGCGCTCGGAGTCGTAGGTGGCGGCGACGCCGGCGACGAGTTCCTCGACATCGGGGCCGCCGGCCGCCTCGTCGAGGGCCGCCTCGCCGGCCTCGAAGGCCGCCGTCCGCTCGGCGAGTTCCTCCCGGTCGATCACGCCCGCCTCGACGAACAGCCCCGAGATGCCCGTCAGCCACCGCTCGTAGTACGGCGTCTCCAGGTAGTAGGTCGGAGCCTGGCGCTCGAGGCGGTAGCGGAACTCGTCGAGGTCGAAGACGTCGTTGCCGAGGCCGGCGACGTACGCCGCCTGGACGCGGCCCTCCCAGCCCTCGTGAAACGGCGAGGCGCCGTCGGGTTCGTCCGGCGGCAGGTCGCCGAACCCGTCCATGCCCCCCACGTCGTGGATACCGTCCATACCCACGCTCTCCGAGCGCGGCGACAAAAGCCTTCGTTCCGTCGATCAGAGGGAGACTGAGCCCGCGCGTTCGCGGGGGTTCCGGGGAACGGAGACGGCCGACCGTCGGGGAGCAGCGAGCGAAAACCGGGGACCGGTCGGGACGTCAGTCGTCGGCGGGCGCGTCGTCGGGGGCCTCGGCGGGTTCGATGCCGACCTCGATCTCGCCGGCGGCGGCCTTGTACTCGGGGATCTTCGCGCGCTCGTCGAGGACGTTGTTCGTCAGGCGGTTGGCTGACGCCGCCGCGAAGTGCGGCGTCGTCCAGATCGAGCCCTCCTTGATGTCCTTGGTGACGTGGGCCTCGACGACGATCTCGCCGCGCCGGGAGTGGACCTTCACGTAGTCGCCGTCCTCGATGCCGTAGCGCTCGGCGTCGTTGGGGTGAACGTCGACGAAGTTCTCCGGGGTGCGGCGCTTGAGCGTCGGCGAGCGGGTGCTCATCGTCCCCGTGTTGTAGTGTTCCTCGAGGCGAGCGGTCGTGAGGATCAGCGGGTACTCGTCGTCGGGCACCTCCGCCGGCGGCGTGTGCTCGACGCCCTCGATGTGGCCCAGCCCGCTCTCGGTCTCGAACTCGTCCTCGTAGAGGTAGGAGTCGCCCTCGTCGCCCGGTTCGTAGCAGGGCCAGTGGACGCCCTCCTCGCCGAGGCGGTCGTAGGTCATGCCGTGCATGATCGGGCAGACCTCCCGGAGTTCCTCGAAGACCTCCTCCGGGCCGTCGAAGTCGAAGCCGCCGTCCTCGCCGAACAGGCGCGTGCCGATGTCACAGAGGATATCGAGGTCGTGGCGAGTGTTGCCCGGCACGTCCACGGCTCCGCGCATGCGCTGGACGCGGCGGTCGGTGTTCGTGACGGTGCCGCCGCGCTCGGCCCACGAGGTCGCCGGCAGCACGACGTCGGCGTGCTCGGCGGTCTCAGTCATGAAGACGTCCTGGACGGCGAGGAACTCCAACTCGTCGCGGAACCGCTCTTCGACCTCGTTGGCGTCGGGTTCGCTCATGATGGGGTTCTCGCCCATGATGAACAGCCCGTGGATGGCGTCGCCGATCGAGTTGGAGATCTCGACGTTCGTCAGCCCCGGCTCGGGCGGGACCTCGAAGCCCCAGACCTCCTCGACTGACTCGCGGGCCTCGTGGTCGTCGACCAGCTGGTAGCCCGGCAGGACGTTGGGCATCGCGCCGACGTCACAGGTCCCCTGGACGTTGTTCTGGCCGCGCAGCGGGTTCACGCCGGTCCCCGGCCGACCGATGTTGCCCGTGATCAACGAGAGGTTGATCTCGTTCTGGACGTTGTCGACGCCGCACCGGTGCTGGCTCATACCCATGCCGGTGAAGATGGCGGCGTTGTTGGCCATCGCGTACTTCTCGGCGGCCTTCTCGATGTCCTCCAGCGGGACGCCACACTCCTCGGCGGCCGCCTCCTTGTCGAAGTCCTCGAGGGTCTCTTTCAGGTGCTCGAAGCCCTCGGTGCGCTCCTCGATGAACTCCTCGTCGTACCAGTCGTTCTCGAGAACCGTCTTGAGGACGATGTTCAGGAGAGGCACGTCCGTCCCCGGCTCGAGCTGGAGGTGCATGTGGCGGTTGTCCTCCTCCTGGATCTCGAACGACCGCGTCGTCTTGTTGGCGTGGGGGTCGACCTGAATGACCGTCGCTCCCTCGAGGACAGCCTGCTTGAAGTACTGGCTGTTGGCGATGGGGTGTTGCTCGCCCGGGTTCGCGCCCTGGATCCAGTAGACGTCCGCCGCCTCCTCGAGGTCGCGCATGCTGTTGGTCATCGCGCCCATCCCCAGGCTGGTCCGCAGCGCCCACACCGTCGAGGCGTGGCACATCCGCGTGCAGTTGTCGACGTTGTTGGTCCCGTAGCGCCGGGCCAGCTTCTGGATGAGGTAGTTCTCCTCGTTCATCGTCTTCGAGGAACCGAAAAAGCCCATCGCGTCGGGCTCGTACTCCTCGCGGATGCGCTCGAGTTCGGAGACGATCAGGTCGTAGGCCTCGTCCCAGCTCGCTTCCCGGAACTCGCCGTCCTCCTTGATCAGCGGCTCCGTCAGCCGGTCGGGGTGGTCGACGACCTCCGGCGCCGCCCCGCCCTTGACACAGAGCGCGCCTTCGTTGACCGGAGCGTCGAACCAGGGCGCGAGGTTCACCGCTCCCTCCTCCTCGCCGGGAGTCAGTTTCAGTCCACAGCCGACACCACAGTACGGACAGATCGTCTTGACGGATTCGTCTTCTTCGGACATGGTGGTAGTGGTCCCCTCGTAACGTACTGTCAAGGGAGTCTATACGGCCCTGTTCCGCCTCCACTCGCAAGTAGCTTTCTCTTAGGACGGCTCTCGTTTCGAAGATATCGAATCTTTCGAGAGTGATCGAGAAAATATCTCTCCGGCTCCGTTAAAACCCACACTCGACGACAGGTTTTCGCAGCCGAATACGGCGTGCGAACGTATCACCGGGATCGGTCAAAAATAGTGATTACATCGGACAGGACTCGGTGTGACCGGCGTGTCCGGGGTCTTCCGTACTCGGCTGATATCTACTCCGCTTCGGTCGGAGATCACGGGACGGAACCGTAGTTGTAGGGGTTGTAGCACCCGTCCGTAGCGCGTCGAGCGGAGACGGTGGGATCGATCTCCCGCTCGAGGAGTTCCCAGAGTTCCGGGCGAGTCGACTCGGCGGTGTCGAGCAGCCGCTCGATGTCCTCGGGTGAGCGCTCCCCCGCGAGTTGCGCGGTCACCTCGGGCAGCACGTACTCGATCCTCCCAGTGTCGAGTCGGAATCGTCGTTCCGGGCGGCGGTCCAGGAGATCCCGAGCAGCCAGCCCGTCCTTCACGAGGTCGATCACGTACTTCCAGGGGTCGGCCCGATCAGTTCTCCGTTTGAGACACGAGGTCGTCCTCCAGGAAGGCGAAACAGACGGGGACCGCATTGGGCCGGCCGTCGGCGTCGGCCGACCCGGGCCGTCTCGAAGTAACGCCGCTCGGCCGTCGTGAATACGTCCGCGGGTACGAGCGCGACCCGAGCAAGTCCCGGACCCCGCCCCTCGACCGTTGGAGGCCCGTCCCCGTCGACGGACGCCGAGATTGAAACGGCCGTTTGAGGCTCGGTGAAGGCTTTGTACCTGTCGGTCCGGGACCGCATATGGCCCCGAACGCGGACCGACGGCGCGTGCTCGCCCTGACCGGCGCCCTCCTTGCCGGGCTCGCGGGCTGTACGAGCGACGGCGGCGACGACGGAACCGGAACTCCGACGCCCGCTGACATGGAGATGCCCGCCGACACCGAGACGCCGACCGACACTGGCGGCGGAAACCCCGACGCGTTCCCCCGCCTCGATCTCGCTACCGATCCCGAGATCGACGAGGAGTTGCTGGCCGAGCAGGTCCGGGGCAACCTCGCCTTCGCCGTCGATCTCCTGGGGATCCGCCGGACCGAGCAGCCCGGCGCGAACCTCTTCTGCTCGCCGTACAGCGTCTCCGTCGCGCTCGCGATGACCTACGCCGGCGCGCGCTCCGAGACGGCCGAGGAGATGGCCCGGGCGTTGCACTACGAACTCGGACAGGACGACCTCCACCCCGCCTTCGGCGCCCTGGAGGCGGAGTTCGCTCGGCGCAACGAGGAGGGGAAGGACGTCGAGGGACCGACCGACGACGAGGACGCCGATCCGGCCTTCGAACTCCGGACCGCGAACACCACGTGGGGCCAGGAGGGCTACCCCTTCCGCGAGGACTTCTTCGACCTCCTCGAGGCGTACTACGGCGCCGGGATGCAGCTGGTCGACTTCTAGGACAGTCCCGCGGAGGCCCGCCGGCGGATCAACGACTGGGTCGCCGAGCGGACGAACGACCGCACCGAGGACCTCCTCCCGCAGGGGTCGATCTCGTCGACGACCCGACTGGTGCTCACTAACGCCGTCTACTTCGTCGGCATGTGGAAGTACCCATTCGAGGAGGAGCGAACGGGGCAGGGCGCGTTCACCGCCCTCGACGGCACCGAACAGGAGGTGTCGATGATGCACGCCTCGATCGAGGTTCCCCACGCCGAGGTCGACGGTCACCGCCTCGTCGGGCTCCCCTACGCCAGCGGCGACACGAGCATGGTGATCGTCGTCCCGGCCGCCGGCGAGTTCGAAGCCTTCGAGGGCGACCTGTCCGTCGACCGACTGGCGACGATGCTCGAGGCGACGACGACGCCGCAGGTCGACCTCGCGCTGCCGAAGTTCGGCGTCGAGTCGAAGTTCAGCCTCGTCGAGGCGATGCAGGCGCTGGGGATGGAGCGGGCGTTCACCGGCGACGCCGATTTCAGCGGGATGGCCGAGGGCGGCGACCTGTTCGTCAGCGAGATCGTCCACCAGGCGTTCGTCGAGGTCGACGAGCGCGGCACCGAGGCCGCCGCCGCGACCGCGGTCGTCATGGACGAGAGCGCGCCCGCCGAGCGCGTCGAACTGACCGTCGATCGGCCGTTCCTCTTCTACATCCGGGACCGGCCGACCGAGACGCCGCTGTTCCTCGGGCGCGTGGTCGCCGCGCCCGACGGGTGAGCGGTCGGCGTTTCGGCCCGTCGACCGAGCGCTCAGGTCCGTCGACCGCTCAGGTCCCGCTCCCGCCCTGCCCCTCCGAGACGTTCACCCAGAGGTGGACCTCGCGGTAGGCGTTGTCGACGGTCGGGTCCGCCGGCGGGTCGCCCTTGTACAGCAGGTAGACCAGGCGGAGGCGCTCGCCGGCGAGCGTCGGCTCGACGGTGTGGTTCATCCGCCAGGTCTCGTTGTCGGCGACGGTCGGCGAGAACCGCCGCAGCTCCTCGGTCTCGCGGGGGTCGACGGTCACGTTCGTGACGTTCGTCCCGTTCGTGGCGTTCGACACCCGGGAGCCGTTCTCGTAGTACTGGACGTCGACGCGCTGGAGTTCGACCACGAGCGTGTAGTTGACGCTCTCGCCCTCGTGGTTCCCGACGCCGACGTACAGCGACCGCGGCTCGCCGCGCTCGAACTCCGTCGGGTAGTCGTCGGCCACGAGGTCGCCGCTCTCGTTTTCGGTCAGCAGGTACAGTTCCGTGAACTGCTCGCCCTGACTGGGCACCAGCACCGCGTAGCCCACGCTCGACACCGCGAGCAGGACGCTCACCACCAGGAGGACGTTCAGGATCGCGTCCCCGCGGCTGTCGGGTTCGAGCAGTTCGGCCCGCGCGCCGGCGTACCACTCTCGGAACGGAACTGCGAGGCGCTCCTCGGCAGGCAGGTCCCACCGCCGGCGCGCCCCGGCGGCCACGCAGGCCAGCGTGAACAGGCTCACGCTCGCCAGGATCGGCACCAGCCGGATGCCGAACGGCGTGAAGTTCAACACGAGTCCGATCAGCGGGACGATGGCGATGCTCGTCCCGAACGAGAGCGCGACCCGCTCGATGCCGTCGATGCCCCGCTCCTCGACGGCCGGATCCTCCGAATCCGGACCCGGACCCGGACCCGGACCTGGACCGAGCGAGTCCTCCGCGGTCGAATCCGTATCGGACTCGGGGTCGTCAGCGGCGACCGGGCCCGTCCCCTCTTCGGGGAACAGCGCCGCGATGAAGGCGTACCCGGGGACGAACAGCACGAACGCCAGTCCGAGCACGATCCGGACGGGCGTCTCGCGCAACACCGGCGCGAGGACGAACAGGTTCGTCAACAGCGTGAGCGCGACGACTGCTGCGAGGTCGGCGGGGAGCCGACGGACCTGACGTGGCAACAGCAGTCGCGCGTCCATCTCTACGACCCGTATCTCGCCGTCGTGTAAAAATCAGTTGACTCTCCCTCGCGGCGAACTGTCGGAAGCCGAGCGCTCGGCGGGAGCGAGTCCCGCTGCGATCGGGGATCCACCGTCCAGAAGGGTCGACCGGTTATCAGTCGGCGGCCGCGGCACCGCGTGCGCGCCCTCCGACCGGGTCCTCCGTCCGGGACGCGGCCCCGAGCGCGTCGACGGTCGCCCGGAGGAGCGCGCGGGCCAGCGGCAGGAGCGCGTCCGCCCAGTCGTCGGCGGACAGCGACGCCGCCACCGACTGCAGGCACGGAAGGTGCCGGCGGCCGACGGACAGTTCCCGGACGGCCCCCGCGACCGCGCGGTAGTGCGCTGCGATCCGGCGCTCGTCGCCCGCCCGGAGGCGCATCGTGTCCGGATTCGACGTCGGCGGCACGCGGTCCGGCACCGGCCGGAGGAACTCGTCGCCCTCGTGGCCCTCCCACCGCTCGGCGGCGGTGTCCAAGAGCGTCCACCGCGTGGCCCGCGACTCGGCGGCCGCCAGCAGCGCCGCGAGCGCGTCGAAAGACGCCGCCCGCCGCTCGGCCGCCCTCGCCCGCCGCTCGCAGCGGGCCGCGAGCGCACCACAGAGCCGTTCGATCGTTTCCCGGAGCGAGTTCATGCTTGCCACTGCCAGTATCGGGAAATGAAACTGTCCGCAATCTGTGTAGCCTCTGTCGCCGAGGACGGGTCGGAATCGGACCGGGCCGGATCACGCGAGAAGTTAAGGGGGGCGTGGCCACACTTCCGGCACTCGATGACACGCCGCAATCGACCCCGGTACGGGCGTTCCACGTCGACCCCGGCACACGGCTCTCCCGCCGGTCGGCTCCGCCCGCCCAGCGACCGCCAGCGACCCGCGTTCAGACGCGCCCTCCGACTTCCCCGTCCGGCCGACGCGACCGCCGGGCCGGACGGATGACCGGCCGAACGGCCATCGACGCGGAGACCGTCGGGAACTACCTCCGGGACCGCGACGTCCTCCCGGCCGACGCGACCACTGAGGCCGAACCGCTGGGCGGCGGCGTCTCGAACGCCGTCGTCCGCGTCAGGACCGGCGGCGACTGCCTCGTCGTGAAACAGCCCTTTCCGAACCTCGCGGTCGAGGACGACTGGCCCGCTGACGTGACTCGCGTCCACAACGAGGCGAGCGCGGCGCGAGCCTACCGCGGGATCGCCGACCGGGCCGGCCTGCCGGTCCGCGTCCCGCGGGTCGTCTTCGAGGACGCGTCCGATCACGTGGTCGCCCTGGAGTGCGCCCCCGAGAGTGCGGTCACGTGGAAGTGCCGGCTCCTGGACGGCGCCGTCGACGCCGATGTCGCGCGGACGCTGGGGCGGTTCCTCGGCGAGAGCCACGCGGCGGCGGCCGACGACGAGGAACTCGCCGAGCGCTTCGGGAACAAGGAGCCGTTCCGGCAGCTGCGGCTGGATCCCTACCACCGGACGGTCGCGCGCCGCCACCCCGACGTCGCCGACCCTGTCGAGCGCGAGATCGAGCGGATCGAGGGCGTCGAGCGGACGCTCGTCCACGGCGACTTCAGCCCGAAGAACGTCCTCGTCGCTGACGGCGCCCCCTGGCTGCTGGACTTCGAGGTCGCTCACTGGGGCGACCCCGCCTTCGACACGGCCTTCCTGCTCAACCACCTGCTGATCAAGTCCGTCCACGTCTCCGCCGCCCGCGAGGACCTGCTCGCGGCCGCCCGCGCGTTCCGCTCGGCTTACCGCGAGCGCGCCCCCTGGGACGTGGAGCGCGCGACGGTCCGGGAACTGGCCGTGTTGATGCTCGCCCGGGTCGACGGCAAGTCCCCCGTCGAGTACGCCGGCGAGGAGATCCGCGAGGTCCTGCGGTCGACTGCCAAGAGGGCGCTCCGTTCGGGCGTGACCGACTTCGAGGCGTACGTCGACTGCCTGGTGGAGGCGTCGTGACCCCCGAGATCGACGCCGTGCGCGCCCTCGAGGTGCTCGACTCGCGGGGCGATCCCACCGTCCGGGTGACCGTCGAGAGCGCCGGCCGGTTCACCGTCCCCGCCGGGGCGAGCACGGGGAGCCACGAGGCCAGCGAGCGCCGCGACGGCGGCGACCGGTACGGCGGCCGGGGCGTCCGCGAGGCGGTCGCGGCCGTGGAGGGCGAGATCGCCGGCGCGGTCGTCGGCCGCGCGGTCGACGACCAGGCGGGCCTCGACGCCGCGTTGCGGGACCTCGACGGCACCGACGACCTCCGGCGGCTGGGCGCCAACGCCGTCCTCGGCGTCTCGGGGGCCGCGCTCCGAACTGCCGCCCGAGTCGCCGGCCGGCCGCTCTACGCCCACGTCGCGCGTCTCGCGGGCGACGACGAGAGCGTGAACGTGAACGACCTCGCACGGACGGACATCAGCGTCCCGATGCCCATGATCAACGTCGTCAGCGGCGGGCTGCACGCCGGCGGCGGCGTCCCGATCCAGGACGTCCTCGTCGTCCCGGTCGGCGCGCCGGACTACCCGACGGCCCTGGAGTGGGCCTGGGAGGTCCGCCGGGCGGTGCGCGAGCGGATCGTCGCGGACGGCCACCGTCCGCTGGTCGCCGACGAGGGCGGCTTCTCGCCGCCCAGCGTGGAGCGCCCGGCGGACGCGTTCGAACTCGTCCGCGACGGGATCGCCGGCGCGGGGTTCGACCCCGGCGCCGGCGGTGACCTCGCGCTGGCCGTCGACGTCGCCGCGACGCACTTCCACGACCCGGAGCGGGGCGCCTACGACCTCGGCGACGGGGACCCGCTCGCTCCCGAGGCCATGGTCGAGCGCGCCCTCGAGTGGGTCGAGCGGTACCCGATCGTCTCCGTCGAGGACCCCCTCGCGGAGAGCGACTGGGCGGCCTGGGCGCGCTTCCGCGAGCGCGCGCCCGACGACCTCCAGGTGCTGGGCGACGACCTCCTCGTGACCGATCCGGAGCGGCTGGACCGGGCCCTCGACCGAGGGGCGGCGAACGCCGTCCTCGTCAAACCCAACCAGGCGGGGACGGTGACCCGCGCGCTGGCGGTCTGCCGGCGGGCGCTCGCGGCGGGGTGCAACCCCGTCGTCTCAGCGCGCTCCGGAGAGACCTGCGACGCGACCATCGCCGACCTCGCGGTCGGGACCGGCGCCGGCCAGATCAAAGTCGGCTCGCTGGCCCGCTCCGAGCGGCTGGCGAAGTACAACCGCCTGCTGGCGATCGACGACGCGACCGACGCTCCCCTGGCGCGCTTCGAGGCGCCGCCGGGGCCCGGGTCCCGCTGATCGCTGCCCGTGACCGCCAGTGCGATCCGACGGGACGGCAGCGACGGTGACGGCAAGGCAACCGCCGTCACCTGCCGAAAACGGTGCGCTCAGAATCGGTACCCGCCTGCTTCGCCCCCGTGAGCCGCGAGAACCGGTCCGGTGGATCCCGCGACCGGACGGTTCGGCCCGGAGACCAGGGGCGCTCTCTCGCGGCTGGGGCGAACCGGTCTCAGTCGACGCGGGCGTTACATGGTCCCGAGCAGGCGCCGCCGCAGGCGGATCAGGAGCCGGATCAGCCGCCTGAAGTCGTTGTCCGTCGGCCTGTCTCCGTCCGTGTCCCCGCCCGCGTCGGTCTCGTTGCCGGGTGTCGGACACGACTTGTTGCCGTGTCCGTCGCCCGCGGTCGCTCGCGACGCTCTGCACCTGGGGGTCCAGAAGGAGGGTCCTGATCGCCTCCGTGCGGCGGTAGGTGTGGACGATCTCGTAGTTCTCCTCGTGGAAGTCCCGCGTCGACACCTGCTCGGCGCCCTCGATCCGCGCGGACGAGCCCGACGATCCCTGGCCGTCGTCGCTTCCGCTCTCGGTTTGGACCGCCGCGCTTCCGCGGGCGGTCAGACAGCCGGCGAGCGCCCGAGGGCGCCGAGCCCGCCGGCCTTCATGACGGTCCGCCCGGTCAAATTATTCCTATAGTAATTACTTCTGCCTGATATTGTATCGGCAAGTCATCGCATGATAGAATGAACCCGACTGTTGCGATAGACAATATATGTGAAGATAATAGTGATATTGTTGTGAGTTAATCGTATTTCAGCCCCTACTTGAGTTCGAATGTCGCAGATTGTAGCAGAACCCACCACCAGTATCAATCGTGTGTCAAATATAGCTTCATCCGCGACCCCGTCCGTGGTGCGGACCGGCGCCCGATCGGACGCCGGCCGTCACCCCGCTCCCGCGTCGCCGACCTCCGGGTTGAGTTTACCTGTGTGGCGGTAGGTTCCGACCAGCAGGGCGACGCCGGCGGCCATCGGCAGGGCCGCGCAGGCCGCGTAGACGGGTGCGAAGCCGACGGCGTCGACCGCCGGCAGCGCGACCAGCGGCCCGAGGCCGCTGCCGATGTCGCCGAGGACGTTGTTGGTCCCCGTCGCGCGGCCCATCCGATCGCCCGGCGTGAGGTCGGCGAGCAGCGCCAGCAGCGGTCCGCCCACGCCGCCCTGACCGGCGCCGACCAGGAGACACCCGCCGAGGACGCCGACTCGCGATCCGGCGCCCGCGAGTACCAGAAAGCCAGCGGACGCGACCGACAGAGAGCCCAGCAGGACGGGCATCCGGACGCCCAGGCGGTCGCTCAGGACGCCGCCCGCGAGCATCGCCCCCGACCCCGCGAGGACGGTCCCGGCCATCAGGAACCCCGAGGTCCCCCGCGGGGAGTAACCGAAGGCGGTGATCCCCCGGTCGCCGAGAAAGAGTACCAGCGTCGTGAACAGCACGCCCAGATACGTGAAGTAGAGGCCGAAGCTGACCAGGCCAGCCGTCAGCGCCGGGACGCTCCGGTCGATCTCCCAGGGCGCGATCGCTCCCCGCGGCTCCGTCACGTGGGTTTCGGGGACGGTGAGGAAGGCCAGTCCGCTGGCGGCCAGCGCGAACGCGGCGGCCAGCGAGAACGCCGCCGGAACGCCGTAGAGGTCGCTGACGACCCCGCCCAGTACCAGGCCCGCCGGGAAGCCGAACGTGATGCCGGCGCGGACGACGCCCATGCTCGTCCCGCGGCTGTCGGCGTCGCTCACGTCGGCGGTGATCGTGTAGGCGGTCGCGAACACGAGCGCGCTGCCCAGCCCCCACGCGACCCGCGCGAGGACGAACCAGACCTCCGGCAGCGAGGAGGCCAGCGCCACGTTGTACCCCAGCGTCGCCACGCCCTCGACGAACAGGCCGACGATGAAGGGCGTGCGCGTCCCGAAGCGGTCGACCAGCGCGCCCGCCGGCGCGTTGGCCACCGTCCGGACGAACCGGTTGGTGCTGAGGATGATCCCCACCACGAACGGCGAGATGCCCAGCAGCGCCTCCAGGTTCGGCAGGATGGGGAAGACGACGCCGCCGCCGAAGCCGACGAAGAAGGTACAGGCGATGACCGACAGCAGGACCGTCCGGGAGCGCACTCCGCTCACTGGCCCCGCCCCGCGGGACGGACCCGCGCCTCCGCGCTCGGAACCGACCGCCGCCCGGTCGGTGGAGAGATCGGGGTTCGGGTGACGGGGCGGTACACGCCGGCCGACTAGCCCGGGCGTCGCTAAGAGGGATTCGGTCGGCTACGGGCCTGCCGGGAGCGGGACGGACGGACCTGGGCCCGCGGCCGGATCGCTACTCTGTCACTGCGGCGAACGTATCGAGGTAGCCCGAGCCGTAGTACTCGCGATCGTACGCCTCGGGTACCTCGGCGGTCCGCCGGATCGCGGTTTTCACCCGGTTCGCGCTGGACTCCGGTTCGGCGCTCCGGACGAGCGCGGCAGCGCCGGCGACCTGCGGCGCCGCCATCGACGTGCCCGCGTACCAGTCGTAGCCGTAGGTTGCGCCCCGGTAGGTGCCGTCGTCGTCGAACTCGGGCACGGCCACGGTGCTCACCACGAAGTCGCGGTACCAGTCGGCGCCGCTATCGGTCGCGTCGAGGTCGGCGTTCCCGCCGGGCGCGCCGACGTCGACCGCGTTCGTCCCGTGGTTGGTGTAGAACGCCGGCGCGTGGGGCGGTTCCTCCAGTCCGGGGTCGCCCCACTCGAACCCGATCGGGCCGGTGGCGCTCACGGTGAGGCCGCCGGCGCTCTCCGAGGAGTCGCGCTGGTCGCGGTCGAACTGCAGCGATCCGCCCCAGTTCCCGCAGGCGTGGGTGAGGACCGTCCCCTCGCGGTTCGCGTAGGTGGTCGTCCGCTGCATCGCCCGCCCCCAGAACCGGCCCCACCGGTCGTCCCGGAGGAGGAAGGTCCACCCGAGGCTGAGGTTCGCCGCGTCGGCGCCGATCTCGGCGCCGTAAACGATCGCCGCCAGCACGTCGCCCAGCCACGCCCGGAAGCCCGGCCAGGCGGTCTCGGAGAACACCCGGAGGTCGACGAGCTCTGCCTCCGGTGCCGACCCGACGACGCCCGTCCCGGTGTCGTGGGCCGCGACGATCCCCGCGACGTGGGTGCCGTGGGACCCGCCGTAGGGGCCGGGCGCGCCGTGGTCGTCGGGCGTGAAGTTCGCCGACAGGTCGGCGTTCACGGTGCCCTGCAGGTCGGGGTGGCCGGCCGCAACGCCCGAGTCGATAATCGCGACGCGAGTCCCCTCGCCGCGGGTCACGTCGTGGACCTCGGGGATCCGCTGGTCGTCCTTGTCCCACTGGTAGCCCGTCAGGTCCTCGCTTTCCGCGGGGACCGCGACCTCGTCCGCGCGCTCGCGGGCCGCGTCCGGAAGTCGGGGGGCGTAGCCGGCGTCCGGCGCGTAGGTGGCGTCCGCGTCCGCGAGGCGCTCCTCCGTCGTCCGCGCGACCAGCAGGTCGACGGGCGCGAGGTCGTGGACCACGGTCAGGTCTCGCTCGCTGTCGAGGCTCCGGCGGTCGATCAGGAACCGCCGGCGGTCGTCGGCCCCGACCTGTCCCGCCCCGAGCGCCAGCGCGGCGGCCGCGGCGCCCGCCCCCGCCAGGAACCGCCGGCGACTCGCCGACCGGGTCACCGGGGTTGCACCCCCTCGCCGAACAGCGGCGTATCGAAGTACGTCTCCGCGTCGTAGTCGGCGAGGTCCGGATCGGCGGCCAGCGCGTCGAAGGACTCGAGGAAGCTCCGCCGGGTCAGTTCCAGCATCCGGCCGAGCGCCTTCTGTCCCAGGTCGTCGGTCTGGTAGGCGACCTCGTAGAGCATCCCCGCGGCGCTGTCGCCGCCGTTGGCCAGGTTCGGGCACATCGCGTCGAGGTACGACCCCCACAGCGGGAAGTAGCCGTAGCGGGTGACGCTGTCGAAGATGCTGTCCCCCCGCTCGGCGAGCGCCTCGATCACCAGCGCGTTCAGCCTGATCGAGCGCGTGCTCGTCGCCTCGTCGAGGAAGGGGTTGACGGCCTCAGTAACGGGCTCGTGGTCCGCCGGGTAGAACGGCGACCGATCCAGGTACGACTCACCGTAGGCCGCCATCACGCTCAGCAGGCTCTGCTTTTGCGGTCGGTTCTCCTCCTCCGAGTCCGGATAGAGGCTCCCGCCCTTGTGGTGGTGGGTGATGGCGTAGTCGGGGTCGGCCTCCACGAACGACTCGGTGACCCCTCGAACCTCCGGCGTCAGTCGGAGGCCGCTCCCGAACAGCGTGTGGCCCTCGTGGGGCATGTCCATGTACCACTCGCCGTCGGCCTGTTCCCACCACGACGCATCGTCGTCGGCTCGCGGGTCGAACTCGCCGGGCGGCCGGATGTTGAAGTCCCGGTTCATGTCGTAGCCGGGGTCGCCGCCGGGCGGCGACTCGTAGTGGTAGTAGGGTCGGTGCTCCGACTCCCCGCTCCAGGCCTGCGTGTTGTACCGCCGGGCGACCCACTCGTCGTCGCCGTCGTCGTCGACGTCGTAGCGGTACATGGCGCCGTCGGGGTTGACCCGCGGGACGATCGTGAACGAGAGATTCTCGAGGATGCGGTCGACCCGGCGACCGTCGCCGGTCGCGAGGCTCTGGATCACCTCGAGGATCGCCTCCGTCCCGGTCGGTTCGTCCCCGTGGATCTGCGTGATCAGGTGGACGTCGGTGTCGCCGCCGCCGACCTGTACCTCCCAGACGGGATCGTTCCGCCCGGCCGACCGAGCGATCTCCCGCAGCGAGAGCCGGCCGCTCCGCCGCTCGATCCGCTGGAGTTCCGCCGCGAGCTGTTCGTTCGTGCGGAACCCGTCCAGGTTGATCGACTTCGGGCTACCGAGGACCGGTCCGCCCGGGCGGTACCGGTCCCGATCGGGGTCCGCGGCCGCCGCTCCGACGGCGGCGGATCCGAGCGCTGCGACGCTGGCCGTCTTCAGGAACGTTCTCCGGTTCATTGTAGATAATCGGGGGTCCGTCCGGCCCCCCGACGAGGAATGTGATCACCGCGTATTATACTTGTTTGAATCTCCCGACTAGATAATAGATCCGAATAAGTAGCGAATATTACGTGACGGCAGAATGACAGTACGGAACGGTAACGAGTATCAGTCTACCACCGTGTGGGCCGTCTCGGAAGACATCGTTCGGTTCCGTCCGTCGAACTGAGGTTACCGCTTCCCGACCGATCCCGTAGCTCTCCGCGAAAGGTATTTTGCCGTGAAAGTACAACTATTGTATCAGTGATCGGGGAGTGGAGTAGCGTCAGGGACGTCGGAGCGCTCGCCGCGCCGGGAGCGCTCTCGGGTGGACCGGCGCGCGTCGCAGCCGTTCCAGTCCTGGACGGCCCGTCCTGGCAGACGTGGCTCGGGATCAGCCTCCTGCTGCTCGCGGTCGCCGCGGCCGAACTCGCCGTGATCGCCCGCCGGTCGGGCGGCGAGGGGAGCGACGCGGATCCCGACCTCGCTCCGGCGCCGTCGGGCGACAGGGCGGCGTCGACCGACCCCGTGCCCCGAGTGACGGACCCGGATCCGACGCCCGGCGCCGTGTCGCCCGACGGCGGGACCGACGACCCCCGACCGGAAGCGCTGCTCGAGCGCGCGCGAGAACAGGTGTCCGCCAAGAACGCCCAGCGGGCGGTCAGGATCGCGTACGCCGCGGTCCACGAGGATTTCTCGAACGATGCGCCCGCCGAATCGCTCACCCACTGGGAGCTCTATCAGGAGTACCGGGACGGCGTCGAAGACCGGCAGGCCGCCGCCCTCCGTCGGCTCGTCGAACTGTACGAGCGGGCGGTGTTCGGGCCCGGTGCGGTGGCCACGTCGACTGCGATGGAGGCAGTCTCCGCCGCCGAAACGCTGGTCGGCGACCGGTCCGCTCGATCCGACGGCGGTCCGCCCTGATCAGTCCGCCGCCGGCCCCTCCTGATCGCCGCCGGACACGCGCGCGAGGAGGTCTCGGGCGCGGTCGACCGACACCGAGTCGGGGGCGAACGCCGCCCGCTCGTAGGCCTCGGTCAGGTCCCGGAGCACCGACGCCGTCTCCTCGTCGAGCGCGTCGCGGTTGCGCCGGTAGAACTCCCAGTGGGTGCGCCCCTCGTCGCTCCCCCGGTCGGCGAGCCGCCGCCGGGTCGCCGCGTAGGCGGTGATTACGCCCGCGTCCGCCGCGCCGCCGGCGACCTGCTCGCGGGCGCGCTCCAGCAGCGCGGCGACGACCTCCCGGGACCGGGCGGAAGACTCCGCCGCGTCCGCGTCTGTGTCCCCGTCTGCGCCGCCGGCCGGCCGCTCGCTCGCGACGCCCTCGATCCCCTCGTCTCCGTCGGAGCCGAACGGCCCCCGACCGGTGAGGACGGCGTACCCCCCGGCGAGCGCGAGCAGGACGACCCCGAGGACGAACGCGCCGGCGAGCAGCGGATTCGCGAGCGCGAAGATCCGCACGACCGCGCCGACGCCGTCGCCGCCGCCGCTGCTCAACACCCCCGAGATCCACTCGAGCAGGCCCACCTCCAGGGGCCCGCCGCCGCTCCCGCCGCCCGCGTTCGCTCCGGCCCAGTCGTCGGGCAGGGGCACGGTCGCGCGCGCGCTCGACCGCTCCAGGTTCGTCCCCCGTCCCTCGAAGACGACGGCCGCGGCGACCGTCTCGCCGGCCGCGTCCTCGGGGACCGAGAGCGTCGCGGCGTACCGCCCGGACGCGTTGGTCGTCACCGACTCGACGGCCCGCCCCCCGCGCTCGATGCGCACTGTCCGCCCGGCCAGGGCGTCGCCGTCCGCGGTCGTCAGCCGGCCGGTCACCCGGACCGTCGCGTTCCCGTCCGTGCCGGCGTCGGCCGTCAGGCCGGTCGTCGTCTCCTCGACGGTCAGGGCCGCCGTCCCGTTGGCGCGTTCGATCCCTCGCCCCTCTTGGTCGACGACCGCCCGCACCGTCCGCTCGCCGTCGGGGACGTCGGCTGGCAGGCGTGCGCGCGTCTCGTAACTCCCGTTCCCGGCGGCCGTGGTCGTCCCCACGCGCCGGTCGCCGACGTACACCGCGACCGGGGCCGGCGCGCCGACGCCGTCGGCGCTCACCCGCCCCGCGACGGTCAGCGTCTCGTTGTACGCCACTCGATCGGTCGCCGCGGCGGTCACGTTCGGCTCGACCGTCTCGACGTCGACGGACACGTTCGCGGAACTGTTCAGGTACTCCGACCCGCCGCTGGGAAGGTACTCGACGGTCACCTCGGTCGCGTTCGCCGGGATCGTCACCGGCCGGTACTCGACGGTGAAGTCCCCGTCGGCGTCGGTGTCCGCGACGAGCGTCCGGTTGCCGACGCGAAGCTCGATCGTCTCAGTCCCGACGGCGGTGCCGTTCTCGGTCGTTAGCGTCCCGCTGATCGCCAGCGGATCGACGAACGACACCCGCTGGCCGTCGGCGCTCGCCGTGAGGTTCGTCTCGGTGAAGATCTCCTCGCGGACCTCCTCCTGAGTCTCCGAGACGTTCTCCGAGACGTTCTCGATGGCCACCCGGGGCTCGGTGAAGTCCTCGCCCGTCTGATTCCCGAGCTCGTCGTACCCCTCCGCGGTCTCGCCGGCGTTCTCGTTGACCCGCCGGCTCTGGCGCTCAAGGTCCCGGCCCAGCTCCCGGGCGCGCTCGTTGTTGCCGTTCCGGCGTGCCTCGCGGTACTCCTCGTAGGTCTCCCGGTACTCCTCGACGGCATCGGTCGTCTCTCGCTGGTTCTCGCGGGTCTCACGGAGCGTTCGCGTCGTCTCGGTCTCGCCCGCGACGTCGACCAACTGATCGAGGCGCTCGCTGTACTCGTCGCCCAGGAGACGGCGCGCCTGCTCGGCCTGCCCCTCGCTCAGCTGAACCGCCCCCTCGTCCAGCCGGTCGGTGAGCCGGCCGACGAGCCACCACCGTACGTCCTCAACGCTGCCCTCCTCGCGCACCTCGTTGGGGTCGCGGTGGCGGACCGTCGAGTTGTTCTGCTGGACGGCGTCGGCTCCGACCGCCGCGACCGCGCGGCCGCCGTCGGGGCCGGCGG
>PXRR01000035.1 GCA_003021975.1 Halobacteriales archaeon QS_5_70_17
GGCCGCTCGAGGGCGAACGCGACGTAGACCCCGACGGCGACCCCCAGGGCGGCCGCGGACAGCGAGACCCGCGCGGACAGCGAGTACGACGGCGCGCCGTCCTCGCTCCGGGCCCCGGTCGCGCCGGGCGCGTCGTGCGCCCGATCGCCGGCCTCGGCTCCGGGTGCGCGCTCCGATCGGGCCTCGGGTTCTCTGCCCCCATCGAAGGCGGAGCGCCGCTCGGCGAGGTACGTCGCTACCATCACGGCGAGAGTGACGGCCACGACCGCCCTCCGGAGTCCGTCGGGAACACCCGCTCCCAGCCCCGTTCGAGGGCCGTCGGGAGCGCGATGACCAGCAGTCCGACGGCGTAGACGAGGACGCTGTAGGCTGCCAGCGCGCGCGCAAGCCAGACCAGCAGCGACCGCTTCGCCATAGCTGTGTCAAGTGGAACGCCGGGGTAAAGATTCGCGGTGGCGCTTGACGTCGTCGACGGGCGCTGTCGATGCCGCCTCGGTCTTGCGGTACCGTCCGCTGGCTGTCGCTATCGTCATCGAATTTCGGATTTGCACGCGATTCGGTCTTTCCTCCGGGGAGCCTAGTGCCAACACTTACCAAGGTGAGAGGTCAAGTGAGGCGTATGTCCCTCAACCGATTGGGCGGCAGAACGAAGTTCGAACGGGTCCGGGCCCGCTACGAGGAGACGGAGAAGAAGTGCACGGACTGCGGGTACGTCGACCAGGAGGGCAACTGGGTCTCCGAGACGGACGGGAGCCGGATCGTGTACCGCCACACGTGTCCGAGCTGCGACGCCGTCCGCGAGCATACGTTCGAACTGGGCGAGGAGCCGCCGTCCCGCTGAATTTGAGGCTCCGCGACCGTGTCGGTCCGCGGAGGCGCCGCCGCGATAAGTCGGGGCTCGACGGGTCCGTGGCAGTCGGACGCGTGTGGGGTATCTCGGTCGAGGGCGCCCTTCGCGAGCGGGATTCCCATTCCCCGGACCGCCGATCTCCGGCGACCCCCGGCGCTCCGACCGTGCAGCCACGAGCGGTCACTCGTCGCCCTCGGTGGGGACGGATCACCCGGGGGAGAACTCGCCGAGCCCCGACTGCTCGTGTTCCAGCGGGTCGATCACGCCGGGATCGTCGTTGCCGGGGTCGTTGACGGCCGTCGAGACCTCGTAGGCGGTCAGGTCGTCCCGGGGGTATGGCCGACAGAGTTCCTCCCGGACCGCCGGACCGGCGGTCAGCCACTCCGATTCGGCGTCCTTCGGTAGGACGACCGGCATGCGGTCGTGGATCGGTTCCATCAGTTCGTTCGGCTCGGTGGTCAGGATCGTCACGCAGGGGACCGGACCGTCTTCGCCCTCCCAGACGTCCCAGAGGCCGGCCATCGCAAACGTCGGTCCGTCCTCGCGGTACACGCGGTAGGGTCGTTTCGGGCCGCCGGCCCGCGCCTGCCACTCGTAGAACCCCGAGGAGAGGACGAGACAGGGCCGCGAGTCCCAGGCGTCCTCGAAGGGACGCTTCTGGTCGACCGTCTCCGACCGGGCGTTGACGATTCCCTCCCCCCGCTCGTCCGCCCACAGCGGGAGTAGCCCCCAGTGGTAGCGGCCGATCGCGCCGGGCGCGTCGTTCGTGACGACCTCCAGGTCGGCGCCGGGCGCGATGTTGTATCGAGGTTCGTACCCGCCGTCCGCGACGACTTCAGCATCGAACCGCGACTCGAGGTCGCTACTGGGTACGAACAGGGAGTTGCGTCCGCACATAGATACAGCGTCGGGGGGAAGACCTTCAACGTGTTCCTCGCGCGCTCAGGTGAGGCGGGGGCGATCCGGCCGGAGCGCGGAGGACCGCGCGATCGGATCCGGCCGCTGCCGACTGGCACCGAGTCGGGACGGCGCGGTAGCCGGACGGTTCGGGCGGCGAACTCCCGACGCGACGAACCCGCGGGTCAGGATCGGGGAACGCCCCAAAATTATGTCAGTACGGAAGAGTGATGACGGCCAGAGTAAGTCACATGGTATCGTCCACGTCCCGTCGCTCCTCTCAGCGCTCCCGGTCCGACCGGATCACGGTCCTCCACGTCGACGACGACCCGGAGTTCGCCGACCTGACCGCGGCGTTCCTCGAACGGGAGAACGACCGACTCAGCGTCGAGAGCGCACCGAGCGTGGACGACGGACTGCGACGACTCGACGACGACGTCGACTGCGTCGTCTCGGACTACGACATGCCGGAGAGGGACGGTCTCGAGTTCTTCGAGGCCGTCCGCGGGGAGTATCCCGACCTCCCGTTCGTTCTCTTTACGGGAAAGGGCAGCGAGGAAGTCGCCAGCGAGGCGCTCTCGGCCGGAGTCACCGACTACCTCCAGAAGGGCGGCGGGACCGAGCAGTACGAACTACTGGCGGCGCGGGCGGTGAACGCCGTCGAGAAGTCGCGGGCGGAGGCTGCGCGGCGACGCCACCTCTCGGCGATCGAGACCGTCCGCGAGGGCATCGGGATCCTGAGCGAGGAGATGGAGTTCGTCTACGTCAACAACGCCTACGCCGACCTCTTCGGCTACGATCCCGAGGAGATGATCGGCGAGCCTTGGCACCTCGTCTACCTCGACGAACAGATCAGGGAAGTCCGCGAGAGCGTGGCGCCGACCCTCCAGGAGGAGGGGTACTGGTACGAGGAACGGACGTTCGAGCGGGCCGACGGGGAGACGTTCCTGGGCGATCACGTCATCGCCCTCTCGAAGACCGGCGACGGGGTGTGCATCGTCCGCGACATCACTGAACGGAGGGATTACGAGCGCGACCTCGCGTTCGAACGCGACCGGTTCCAGGGGCTCTTCGCGGCGATTCCGGAACCGGTCGTCGAGGTCGATGTCGCAGACGACGGAGCGTCCCTGCGCGACGTCAACGCCGCCTTCGAGGACACCTTTGGGTACGAGGCCTCGGAGGTAGTCGGCGGGGATCTCAACGAGGTCATCGTGCCCGACGACGAGTGCCTACGGACCGAGGCCGAGGCGATCGACGAGCGGGCCGCGGCCGGCGAGCAACTCACCTGGGAGGTCCGCCGCGAAACGACTGACGGCGTGCGTGACTTCCTCTTCAGGTCGGCGCCCATCGAACACGACGGCGAAGTCGCCGAGCAGTTCGGGCTCTACGTCGACATCACCGAACGAAAGCGATACGAGCGAACGCTGGAGCAACAGAACGAGCGCCTCGAGGAGTTCACCAGCGCCGTCTCCCACGACCTCCGGGGCCCTCTCTCCACCGCGGAGGGCCGCCTCGAACTCGCCCGAGCGGACTGCGACAGCCCCCACCTCGACGCCGTCTCCGACGCGATGGAGCGGATGGAGACGCTGATCGACGACCTCCTCGCGCTCGCGCGCGAGGGGGAACGCGTCCGAGAGGTGGAACCGGTCGACCTCGCCGCCGTCGTCGAGGAGTGCTTCCGCTGTGTCGACGCGGGCGACGCTGCGCTCGTTGTGGACGTCGACAGCACCGTCCACGCCGATCGGTCCCGGCTCCGGCAGTTGCTGGAGAACCTGCTGGGAAACAGCGTAGAACACGGGTCCACGGGCTCCCGCTCGCAGGCTCGTGGTAACAGCGTCGAACACGGGTCCGCGGACAGCCGGACGGAGTCCGACGACACCATCGAGCGCGGCTTCACGGGCGAGGAGTCTGCCGACGGCGCCGGACGCGGCTCCCTCGACGGCGGGGCCGAGTCGACCGATCCCACTGATCAGGAGGTTACGATCACGGTCGGCGAACTGGCGGACGGCGATGGCTTCTACGTCGCGGACGACGGACCCGGGATCCCGCCGAAGCGACGCGAGCAGGTGTTCGAGCGAGGGTACTCGACCGCGGCGGCGGGTACGGGATTCGGGCTCGCGATTGTCGGTGAAATCGCGGACGCCCACGGCTGGGAAGTCGAAGTGCTCGAGAGCGAGGACGGCGGCGCGCGCTTCGAAGTCTCCGGTGTCGACCGCGCCGAATGATCGGGGACGCGAGCGACTGTACGCCCTATCCGAGGGGAGCGTCACCGTCGACGCGACGAACAGGACTCGTCGCTCGAGCGGTCGCGGCGCTCGAGTCGACTCGTGTGCGGAGCGACGGACTCTCCGACTCGGCAGTGTCGACCGCATTTTTCGTCACGTAACAATTAGAACAACTCATCATTTCTCGGGTTATAGCGCCTGTAGTGGGGGTATCGTCACATCACGCTGAAATACCGGCTGACGCGGGTGCACGAGGAATTCGGTGTTCGGTCGACGCTCCAGGACACCCGCAGGCGGAACTTCCGGCGGTGTCTCGAATCCACCTCCGGCGTCAGGCTCGTCCGACGAGAGAACGGCCGGTTCGTCTACGTCACCGCCGAGACGACCGCCGACGACGAACTACTCGGAGCGATTCCGCGGAAACACGTCCTCATCGGGACGATCACTACGGAGGACCGGGGCGTCGAGACCGGGTTCTGCGTGGCGTGGCGACGACCGGCCACCGGGAACGAAGTCCGGTCGTCCGACCTCGCCTACGACTCGTCGTCGACGTCCGCGCCGGGAGCGTTCGCCACCACGCTCCTGATTCCCTTCTCGGCGTTCCGGCGCGTGGTGTACCCCTCGCCGCTTGTCGCGATGATGTTTCCGTTGCAGTGGACGAGCCGCCAGCGCCACTCGCCGGCCCGGTCGCGGAACACCTCGAACCGCGCCATCGACCCCGGACCGCCGCTGGCCGCGATCCCGGCGCCGGCCGACGACTCGTCTCTCCGGCCGGGATCGGTCTCCCCGGAGCGGTCCGAGGGTCGGTTCCGGTCGTCCGACTCCCCTTCCGGTGTCGCCGTCCAGTCGTCGGTCGCTCCCTCCCAGGAGAGCTCCAGTTCGAGTTCGAAGTCCTGCCCGTTCCCGCCGTCCTCGCCCTCCAGTTCGATCTCGACGGCGAGATCCGAGGGCGTGGCGATCCGCCCGACCCCATCGTCGCCCCGGAGTTCGATCGACGTCCCCGCGTCGAGAGCGTCGGCCAGTTCTCACAGCGGATGTCTCGTCGATCGCGCCGACCAGCACCAAGTTCGGCGGCGTGCCGACGGTGGTCGCGACGCCGCCGACCGACGCCGAGTAGGCGATACAGAGCATCAGCCCCGTTCCGAAGCGGAACTCGCCTTGCGCCGTCGGTACGTCCGCGTCAATGCGGTCGACGAGGTCGCTCGTCTGGGGGATCACCGCGAGGCCGATGGGCGTCATCATCATCGTCGTCGCGGTGTTCGAGACCCACATCGAGAGGAACGCCGTCGCGACCATGAACCCGAGGATGATCCGGCTCGGACCGGTGCCGATCGCGCGGATCGTCCGCAGCGCGATGCGCCAGTGGAGGTCCCAGCACTGCGTCGCCATCGCGATGAAGAACCCGCCCATGAACAGAAAGATCAACGGGTCCGCGTACGAGGAGGTGGTGGTGTCGGGGTCGAGGGCCGCCGCTCGTAACTCCTCGCAGCGCTCGGTTTCGACGGGGAGGCGGGGAACCGGAGTCGGAGTGCCGTCCTCGTCGACGGCGACGAAGCCGAAGTAGGAGTCGGTCGTCTGCTCCTGATCCCCGGTCCGGGGAGCCTCGTGGAACGCCTGCAGCCGGACCAGGATGCTGGTTCGTTTGGTCGCGTACGCGTAAGCGGTGACGACACAGGTGTCCCCCTGGGGAATCGGGCGCTTGAAATCGAGGTCGCTAACGTGGGCCGTCACGCACGTCTCGCCGGCGTGGCGCATCGCGGCCAGCGCGCCGATCTCGTCCATCCACCGCATGATGTTCCCCCCGTGAGCGCTGCCGTAGTTGTTGGTGTCGTTGGGCTGGATCCGCTCTCCGTTCTCGAGGTGAGTGGCGCTGATACTGGACACGTCCCTCACTGGACGCCTCTCGGCAGAAACCGGGGTGCCTGCGGAGACCGCACCGACCCGACGCCACGCCCCGATGGTCGCCCGTGAGTCCTGCTCGGAGGCGACGGATCGAGCCCGGTGGTGAATTACCGGAACGGGGAGCGACCGTCGACCGGGTTCCCGGCAGGGCGGTCGCGGTGAGTATACCACGCTCCCGGACCTACGGAACAGTAGATGACGGGGCTCTCGCGCAACAAGTGGTTGTGGCTCTTCGGGACAGGCCTGCTGCTCTCCGGCGCGGTGGGGATCATCATCGCCGGCTACGTCGGCCTGCTCGCGGATTCGGCGGTCGCGAGCGGCGCACCGGTCTTCCCCGTCTTGCTCGATATCGCCCTCCCCGTGCTCGGGAGCCTCGCCGTGGTGGTCGCGCTACTGGCGCTGTCCGGCGTCGGCCTGCTCTGGGTAATCGTTCGGAGCGCGTCGCTCCCGCGAAGCGACCGGATCGGGGCCCTCGCGAAGCGAGCCGAGCGGGAGTATCCGCCCCTCCGAGCCCTCGGGCTGGCGGACCTCTTCACGCCGCCGGAGCCGTCGGCCGACGAGCAGGCCGAGCAGGCACTCGCTGAACTGAAACGACAGTACGTCGACGGAGAGATCACCGAAGCGGAGTTCGAACGGAAGGTCGGTCGCCTCGTCGCGAACGACTCGATTGACGAAGTCCATGCCGCCCGAGAGCGAAACCGCCTCCGCGATGACGGTCTCGGACGCGACCGCGGCCGATGAGAGTACCTCCGCGCGGAGGCCACCGAGCGACAGAGCGCGTCTCCCTCCGCTCTTCGAGGGTTCAGCGGACCGAGAACGAGACGCGTACTGCCTTCCGGGTCGGTCGGTGCAGCACGGTCCTCTCCGGACTTTGGTGCCGGTGAGTGATCGTGAGCATCGTCCGGGCGGTCTCTGTGCCGGCCTCAGGACCCACCAGACGTTCACCGCCGTGTAAGCGACGACTATCGAACGCGAGCGGATTGTGACACGCGAAAGTAGCCCTCACTCGCTGTTCCGAATGCAGAGTGGTCTACGTCGAAGAAAACGGGTGATGGGCCTCCAGATCGTAGAGGAGTGGTATCGATGCGGGAGACCGCCTTCGGGCGGATCTGATCGGTCATAAGTCGATCCTCTCTGGGCGAGGCGCTCGTCGCTCTCTGACCTGGACCGCTGAGCGGACTCGGAGATCGACGCTTCTGGAGCTTACTGCCGGAGTGAAGCGATACAGGGCCGTGACGTCGCCCGGGGCCTTGGACCCGGGAGAGTGTTATGCCGTCGCGGCGTAGCTACCCCATGGTGGATCTGACGGCGCTGACGCTCCATCTCCTGCGACTCTACGGTCCCCTCGTGTTGTGTCTGTTCACCTTTCTCGAGACGTCGATGCTGTTCCCGTTTCTCCCGAGCGAAGTCGTCGTTCTGGCGGCGGCCGCGTTGCTCGTCACGGACCCCGTCTCGCTGGTCGTGTTCGTACTGGCGGCCGGTATGGGGGGACGGCCGGTGCGTTCGTTCCGTTCTACGCGGCTCGCGACACCCGGTTCGGGAACGTCGATCGGATCACCGACCGAATTCTCGTCTCGGAGGATCGGATCGACCGGGGGAGGGAGTGGTTCCGCCGATGGGGGCGGTCGTCAGTGCTCTGGGGACGGTTTCTCCCCGCGTTCCGCTCTGTCGTCTCGATCCCCGCCGGCCTCGCGAAGATGAACCCGCGGCGGTTCGGGACCTTCACGGCGGTCGGAACGGTCGGATTTTACGCCGCCACTGGCGGCCTCGTCTACTACGGCCGCCAGCGGTCGCTCTTCGAGTCGGCAGTCGCCGTTGCCGCCGGCAGCCCGGGGATCACCGCGGTCGCGGTGCTCGTACTCGTCGGCGGTGCGGTCCTCGTGCGAAGCCGGAACTAGCCACAGCTCGATCCGCACTCCCGAGGCGTCGTCGCCAGCGAACGACGCGCGACAGGACGCTATCCCCGGCCGGAAAGGGAGTGAGAGCGACCATTACCCTCGCCGTCGCGGAGGACCGACGCGGTACACGCTTCGAGCGACTGGGAAGGCGCGTGAACTACCGCCGGGAGCACTGAACGGTCGGCCTGTGTCGAACGCTGCGAAGGCGTTTCAGAACCGTCGAGAAGGCGCTCTGGTGCCTCTCCCGGAGGCCCACAGTGCCAGCGAGAGCAGGAGGTAGTGAGCCGCCCGGTCTCGCTCTGTCTTCTCGAGTAGCGTGGAAGGAATTTACACTGCCCGCGTCCGCCTCGACTGCGATGGAAAACGCTGAGAGAGCCCAAAAGGACTGCTCTTCCGCTCCGTCGAAGGTCCGTTCGAGACCTGGTTTCGACGGCTACGTGTGCAGCGAGCCTCCGCCGTCGAAGAGTTAATAAGAGACAACTACTTGTCTTGACCAAAGATATGGGGAAACTGACACCCGTGCTCGCGGAGACGCTCAGCGTCTTCGAAGCCGCCGCTCCAGGGACGCCGCTGACGACGAGCGAGGTCGCCGATCGGTTGGACCTCGGCCGCCGGAGTACCTATGAGCGCCTCGAACGCCTCGTCGACGAGGGGCTACTCGAGACCAAGAAGGTCGGTGCGAACGGCCGGGTCTGGTGGCGAGATCCGACCGATCCCGCCGTCACTCTCGCGACGGATCCCGAATCCAGACAGGCCGAGGACACCTTCGGGGCGCTCGATAGCCTCAACGACGTCGTCCGGGAGATCACCGGCGCGGCGATCGAGGAGTCGACTCGGGACGAGATCGAACAGGTCGTCTGCGAGCGCCTCGCGGCCGCTGACCCCTACGGATTCGCCTGGATCGGCGAGCCCGACATTCACTCCGAAACAGTAACCCCCCGCGTGGAAGCCGGGATCGAGGGCTACCTCGACGACATGACGGTGTCGATCGATCCCGATGACCCTCGGGGGCAGGGACCGGGAGGGCGGGCGATCCGGACCGGGGAGGTCCAGGTCGTCGATGACGTCGGCGCGGATTCCAGCCTAGAGCCATGGCGGGACCACCTCTCCGACTATGAGTACCGCTCACTCGCTGCCGTCCCCATCACTCACGAGGAGACGCTGTACGGCCTGCTGGCCGTCTACGCCGACCGGTCGGAGGCGCTCACCGGGGACGAGCGGCGGATGCTCGGTCAGTTGGGCGAGATCGTCGGCCACGCGATCGCGGCCGCCGAGCGCAAGCAGGCGCTCCTGGGTGACGAGGTCGTCGAGGTCGAGTTCCGCCTCTCTGACGCCTTCGAGGCGCTCGGCGCCGCCGGAGCGCACGATGGCCGGATTACGCTTGATCAACCGGTGTTGATCGAGGAAGGGGAGTATCTCGTGTACGGGACCGCAACGGCCGACGCGGTCGACAGCGTGCACGCCCTCGTCGACGCCGTCCCCTACTGGACGGCCGTCTCGTTCACCGACGACGAGGACGCGGGGAGCCCCAGGCGGTTCGAACTCCGACTCTCGAATCCGCCGATACTCACGGAGATCGGCGAGCGAGGCGGGATCGTCAAGGAGGCGGTGATCGAGAACGGCGACTACCAGATGCGGATCCATCTCCCGCCCAGCGTCCCCGTTCGAGAGGTAATCGACAGGATCGAGGAGGCGTACCCGGAGATGACCATGGTCGCTCGCCGACAGATCACGATCGAGGATCCGGCCGAAGAGCGGGCCCGTCTCGTGGACGCCTTGAGCGATCGGCAGCTGGCCGCCCTGAAGACCGCCTACTACTCGGGGTACTTCAACTGGCCGCGGGACAGCACCGCCGAGGAGATCGCGGAGTCGCTGGACGTCTCCTCGCCGACGGTCCACAAGCACCTCCGGCGGGCTCAACGAAAGGTCCTCGAGGGAGCCCTGACTGAATCGACCAGCTAGTCCCCGGCACTGCTCTCCCCAAACCTGCAGCGAGCGGGGATTCCCCCTCGTGCACCCAGATCGGAGCCGCTGGCACTGTTCCCCCTCGTAGCGGTCGCACCGACCGGTCGTGACGGTCCCATCCCACTGGAGAAGGCCAAGCTCGATGATTCCTGCTCCTCCTGTGTGAACTGATCAGCAGTCAGCTCAACGTTGACCTCTCTTTCGGCGAGGTACTCGGTTGAGGCCATTCTCGTGTTCCATCGACTACTCGTCTCTTTTGTGCGCCCAGCGAGAAGGACAACGACGCTGATCCCACCCTGGAGATCGGATACGAGTAGTCCGACTACTTCGAGGGGTGACTGTCGGAGCCGCGTCGTATATGTCGCAAACCGTCTTCTGGCAGCTGGTGGTTCAGTAGTAGCCTCCTCCGTTGGCGTCTCCGCTCCCCCCGAGCGGACTTTCGATAGCGGCGTCGCCGACACCGACTTTCATGCTCATCCCCGAGAGGTCCGCCGAGCCGTGGATTGTACAGTACACGTCGTACACGCCACTTTCTTCGAACGTGTGTTCCACCGTCTCGCCGCCCGGTACGCGCTCATCGACGCGCCAGTTATCCGAGGTACTCGTGACAGTGTGTTCACCACTGTCCTCGTTCGTCCACATGACCGTGGTGCCGGCGTCGACGTGGACGTTGCGGGGCTGGAATTGAGACTCCGTCATCGTCACCTCCGAGGTTTCTTCGACGCTGGCACTCCCCCTACCGGTACTCCCCGTGCACCCGGGGACAGCCGTCACTGTGGTCGCTGCGAAGACTGTCAGGAACCGCCGTCGGTGCGTCATGGTATTAGCTAGCAGTCTACGCGGAAAGAATTCTTGTAGCTTGTGCCACCAATCAACGAGCTGTACTCTCGTTCGTTTGACGGTGTTGCAGACGAAGGGACCCGACGACCACCGGCTCGAGGGCGAGAGTGAGGGTGACGCTATCGACGCGTCGGTCATCGAACCGTTGACGATCTGCTCGAACAGAGAGAGATCGCAAATCACGTTCGAAAACCGCCCGGATCAGCCGGCCACGATGCGTCAGACCGGTCTCCCGCACGGCTCCAAGGACTCCGCCGGAATGAGCGTCGGCGGGAACCGAGCACGATCGCACGGCCGGACGAGACTGTCTCCTCCCGGTGGCACGCCGCCCACCGGGAGGGGCACGTCTTCTTCGACGGCGCCCACCGAGGTTAGGACAGTCCCGACGCCGTAGAGCGATCGGGACGACTCCGCCGTCTTCTCCGTGGGGTCCGATAGACGACGGATGCGCGACGAGACGACCGACGAGTCCTGTCTCCGCTGGGTCCCTCGCAACACACGGCTGCCGCCTCGACGAACACGCATACGCCCGGCGGGTACTCTCGGGGGTCGCGCGATGGGGCCTGACGGGCCGGAAGAGCGGGCGTTCCGGTGAGCGAACGTTTGTCCCGATCAGGCCGGAGAAGACGCCGGTGGGCGCGAGGACGAACAAGGGGGGCGGCCGGTGGCCTCGCTGTCCCGTCTTCCGGGAATCACCCGTCCCGCGTCAGTGGGATGTTCCGCTAGTCCGTCCAGTCTCCTCCGGCTACTGTCCGAGAGAAACACAACCCCTATTGTCCCTCTCGGGATTGTCCTCTGCATGAGTGATTCTGGGAGGAGTGACACGCCGGAGCCAGGGTCCGTCAGGTCCGACCGCCTTCGAATCGGCGTCGTCGGTGGCGGTTACATCGGGACGACCGTCGGCGAAACGTTCGTCGAACACGCCGACGCGCAGGTCGCCGCGCTCACCGACATCGACGAGGAGACCCTCGAAACCGCCGGGGTCGAGTTGGGCGTCGACCCCGACAGCCGGTACACCGAGTACGAGTCGATGCTCGATTCGGAAGCGCTCGACGCAGTGCTCGTCGGAACGCCACACACGCTTCACTACGACCAGATCCTCGCGGCGTTCGAACGCGACCTGCACGTGCTCTGTGACAAGCCGCTGACGACGGATCTAGACGAGGCGCGCGAACTCGTGAGCCTCGACCGCGAACGCGACGAAGTACTGATGATCGGCTACCAGCGGCACCTCTACCAGGCGTTCGTCAGAGCGCGCGAGGTGTGGGCAGAGGACGACCGCGAACCGCGCTGGATCACGGCCGAAGTCTGCCAGGACTGGGTCGACCGCTTCGAGGACACGTGGCGACAGGACCCCGACCTCTCCGGCGGTGGATACCTCTACGACACGGGAAGCCACCTCCTCGACTGCGTCCTCTGGAGTACCGGCCTCACCCCCGAAGCCGTCTCGGCGGACATGACGTTTCTCGACGATCGGGAGCGCGTCGACGGCCGTGCGAACGTCACTGTCCGGTTCACGAACGGCGCGACGGCCTCGTTCTCGCTGTCGGGCGAGACACCGTGCATGCGCGAACACGTGCGGATGTGGGACGAACGAGGCGCGGTCGTACTCGACAGCCAGGACTGGGAGCCGAGTGAGTACGCCGAGATCGACGACGAGAGCGGTGAGCACCGACCGCACCTCCCCCAGCGCGGTCGGCAGTCGAAGGCCGAGGCGTTCGTCGAGGCGATCCGAACGGGGGAACGGCCCACCGCGACGGCGCTCGACGGACTCCGGGTGACCGCTGTGACCGAGGCGGCCTACCAGTCAGCCCGCGGCGACGGGTCGTTCGTCACCGTCGACCCAGCGGACGTGGCACTGGAGAGCGAGGCTCCGATCCGCCAGCGCGAGTGACACCGCGATACGACCACCGCCCGGTATGTGGTCCGTGAATCCGACCGGCAAGGGGTCAAAAAACCTCGGTCGGTGAATCGGTCGCGAGCCATCAGTCGGCGAGGGCGACAGAGACAGACGTCACTCCGATCTAGGAGAGCGATCCGGCGAAGAGACGGGCGGGTTTTATGTCGGAGCTATCGCTCCGAGGAAACATGGACGTCGGAGTTCTAACCGTCCCGCTGGGGGACCGACCCGTCGACGACGTGTTCGAGTATCTCTCGGGGCTCGGCGTGAGCGCGGTCGAGATCGGCTGCGGCGGGTATCCGGGGGAGGATCCCCTCCCTCGACGGCGGTACCTCGACGACGAGGACGCACAGTCCGAGCTGCAGCAGTTGCTCAAGGAGCACGACCTCGAGATATCAGCGCTCGCCACCCACAACAATCCGCTTCACCCGGACGAGGAGCGAGCGGACGAGGCCGACAGGGAGCTGCGCGAGGCGATTCGACTCTCTTCTCAGCTCGGTGTCGACGTCGTGACCGCGTTCTCGGGCCTCCCGGGCGGCGCCCCGGACGACGAGGTGCCGAACTGGATCACGGCCCCCTGGCCGACGGAGCACGCGGAGGCGCTGGAGTACCAGTGGGAGGTCGCGACGGCGTACTGGTCAGAGCTCGCCGACCACGCGTCCGATCACGGCGTCGAGATCGGGATCGAGATGCACCCGAACATGCTCGTCTACGAACCGACCGGGATGGCCCGGCTGCGCGAGGCGACCAACGAGTTCGTCGGCGCCAACTTCGATCCGTCGCATCTCTACTGGCAGGGGATCGATCCGACCGAGGCCATCCGCTATCTCGGAGAACGGGACGCTATCCACCACGTCCACGCGAAGGACACTCGGGTCTACGATCACAACGCTCGCCGGAAAGGCGTACTCGACACGACGCCCTACACCGACGAGGCGGACCGGTCCTGGCTGTTCCGGTCCGTCGGCTACGGCCACGGGGAGGACCACTGGAAGGACATCGTATCGACCCTACGGATGGTCGGGTACGATGGTGCGCTCTCGATCGAACACGAGGACGGGCTCACCTCCGCCCGCGAGGGACTGGAGAAGGCGGTCGACGTGCTGCAGCGGGCCGTCTTCGAGACGACTCCCGGTGACGCATACTGGGCCGAATAATGGCGTCGAGCCCCACAGAGCCGTTCGACGTCGGTGTGCTCGGCTATCGGTTCATAGGAGCTGCGCACGCGAACGCGCTCGCTCGGCTCCCGATGTTCTTCGAGGACGCGCCGGCGGTGAACCGGCACACGCTCGTGGGTCGCGATGAGGAGGCGCTCGCCGACGCCGCCGATCGACTCGGCTTCGACAACATCGCGACCGACTGGGCGGACGCAGTCGACGAGGTGGACGCGTTCTACAACCTCGGTCCGAACCACGTCCACGAGGAGCCCTCGGTCGCCGCCCTGGAGTCCGACACTCCCGTCCTCTGCGAGAAACCGCTCGCGCCGACGCTGGAGGCCGCCGAGCGGATGCGCGACGCGGCCGCGACGAGCGACGCGCTCGCCGCCTGCGCGTTCAACTACCGGTTCGTCCCCGCCATCCAGTACGCGAACCGCCTGATCGACGCGGGCGAGCTCGGCGAGATCCGTCACGTCCGCGGGCGATACCTCCAGGACTGGCTCGTCGATCCCGAGGCGCCCTGGGAGTGGCGCCTCTCTGCGGACCTCGCCGGCGCCGGTGCGCTCGGCGACCTCGGCGCCCACACGATCGATCTCGCGCGTTTCCTCGTCGGCGACCGAGTCGGGGAGATCGACCGCCTCTCGGGGCACCTGCGGACGTTCGTCGACGAGCGCCCCGTGGAGGGAACTGACGACACCCGCGAGGTGACCGTCGACGACGCGTACACGGCGCAGGTAGAGTACGACTCGGGCGCCGTCGGGAACTTCGAGGCCTCGCGGTACGCGACCGGCCACAAGAACGACCATACGATCGAGATTCACGGCTCCGATGGGAGCCTGAAGTTCTCGCTGGAACGGCTGAACGAACTGGAGGTACTGACTGGCGACTCGAGGGGATACGAGACGGTGCTCGTCACCGACGCCGATGACCCCTACGGCGAGCACTGGTGGCCGCCGGGCCACGTGCTCGGCTGGGAGCACACGTTCGTCCACGAGAACTACGAATTCCTGTGTAGCGTCCGCGACGGCGACCCCTTCCGTCCCTCCTTCGGCGACGCCTACGAGGTCCAGCGCGTGCTCGACGCGATTCAGCGCAGCGACGAGCGAGGGGAGTGGGTCAGACTGGACTGAACCGGTCCGGCCTGCGAGTTCCTCCCGGGGAAGAGTGGGTCGATTACCTGGGATCAGCAACAACGAGGACACGTCGATAGAGGGCGCTTGCACCCGCCGCAGTGCGGTTTCAGGTAGCCGTTAGTCTGCTCGTCACGGAAGACGCATCACCCCGTGAGTGGAGAGCGGTGCACTACCGGACAGCGTCCCCACTACGGGCGATAGCGGACGCGCCAATCCATCGGGCAGATGTCAGTGATAGCGTCGTCGTTCGGACCTCGCGACGGAACCGGTCGGCGAGGGACTCGAGATGCCACTCTCGATAGAAAGCGAGGTGTCCCGGATGACGGATCGTTGATCGCTGGTTCCTCGGCCACCGGGATAGTTGCGGTGCACCGCCCGCCGGAGCGGAGGACGGGAGCGGCGTCCCGGAGAGCGTGATCGATCTCGGAGCCGGTAATGAGCCCGAGACGGTCGACCGCTCACTCCTGGCCCCGACGATTCCGCCTGACTGGGTGAGCACGTGGTCCGGTACGACGAGCAGGGATCAACCGACGCGGACGGTCGGTGGACTGCTGACGGGACGGGGAGGAGCAACCGTCGGCGATAGCTGTGTATCCACCCTCGACTTGGGGTAGTGAGGAGCGACCGTGGATTCCTCCGGTGCTACTCACGCGGTACGGGGAATCTGCGTTCGGGTCCCTTCCTGCACCGTCGGGACGTAGTGGGAGTCGTCAGGGAGCACCACGTCCATTTCGACGGTCTCCTCCGTGTTCGAACCGCACTCGATCGACTCTGAACGCGTCGTTTCGAGCTCTTCGAAGCCCGCGTCGTAGAACGTGACGAGTACGTCGACGGTCTAGATGAGTGAGCCGGGTTTCTCGCAGTCGACGGAAGACGACGGCGAGAAAATCCGCCTCCGGAACTGCCGCGCCAGTTCCGGGAGTTCACACGCGAGTGCACCGTCTATACCCCCGCGCAGGCGGCGGGTTGGGCTCGCCGCCTTGCTCCCCTTCTCCGGTCGCATCCGGGAGAGGCATCGTCGTCATCGAGACGACCCTTAGATACGATAGTTCTGACACTTCTGCAAACGGTGGTAGAGGCGGCTAATACGTCTCCTGCGTCCGAAAATTCGTCTCTAACACCGTGACGCTGTAGGCTGTCGACCCACTCCGACGTTGTCTTGCGTTCAACGAGGCAACATCAAACGGGCCGTCAAGCGGTGAATTCCATCACTTTATGTCGATTCAACACGGCCCCGTGCATAGATACGACTCGCACTCATGGTCCAGTTGCAGTCGTCGGAGGATCGTTGGACCACGGGTCGACGACTGGACCCGAGGCGAGGGGTAGTGACTCGTCTCGTGGCTGAAGTGGGGCCCGGCCTGATAGTCAGGACTCGACGGAGAATACCAGTAGGTGCCCCGGCCGGGACGGATACTTGTACCGCGCGACGTCGCCGCCACCGCCTGCGGCGACCGCGAGGTACTGTTTCTCCGTGGCGGGATCGTACCAACTCGTCGGCGCAGAACACACCGGCGCGTCCGGTTCCCGCTCCCGTCGCAGGAGTTCACCGTTCGTGGCGTCGATAAACCGAATCTCGCTGGTCGGTAAGCCGACGACGAGGACGTCGCCGCCGGTGACGAGAGATCCGGACATCATCATCGCCGGAGTTTCGTGGGTCCAGTCCCGGGCGCCGGTGTCGGGATCGTAGGCGACGATTTCGCCACCCTCGTTGGTGGGCAGCACGTCGTTTTTCAATCCGCCGCCGACGAATCCGTCGAGGTAGCCGTAACTCCCCTTGGCCCGCTCATCGTAGTCCGGATGGGCGGCCACGAGGTCGTTTTTGGTGAAGTTGCCGATCGCGTAGAACCGATCGGTCTTCGGGCTCCAACTGGGTGGCGACCACTCGCTGCCGCCCCACAGGGAGGGGCCCTGGTCCTCAACGGCCTCGTCGTTGGTGAACCCGGGTCGCTCAAACTCGTTGTCGGTATGGTAGCCGTACGGTTCGCTCCGTTCGGTCACCTTCCCGCTTTCCGCGTCGAACATGTACACCCAGCCGTGCTTGCCCTGCTGGAAGACCCGCTTCTGGCCGTCACTGGGGGTCGCCACGAGCGCTGGGCTCGCGATGTCGCGGTCCCACCAGTCGTGGGGTAGGATCTGGTAGAACCACTTCAACTCCCCAGTCCGGGCGTCCGTCGCGACCGTCGAACACGTCATCGGGTTCGGCCCGGGCCGGACGTTCGCGTTGAAATCGGGGCCGGGGTTCCCCGTCGACCAGTAGACGGTATCGGTGTCGGGATCGATAACCGGCGTCATCCAGGCCGTTCCGGCGCCGTATCGCCAGCTCTCCTCGGGCCACTTGTCCTTGGGGATGAAGCTTCTCTGGTATTCTAGCTCGCCGGTTTCGGCGTCGACTGCCGTATACTTGCCCTGGATGCCGCGTTCTCCGCCCGAATGGCCGAGAATGAGCATCCCGTCGTAGACTATCGGCTTCTGGGTCTGAAAGTATCCGTCCGTGGGATCATGGAGGCGAGTCGACCAGACCTCTTCGCCAGTGTACCGGTCGAGTGCGTAGATCGTCGTGTCTGTCGCGTTCAAATAGACTTTGTCCCCGTAGACCGCGACACCGCGGCTGTACGGCCGCGCCATGCTGACGTCGGTGTGGTGTCTGAATCGCGGCTGGAACTCCCAGAAGACCTCTCCGTTCCGTGCGTTAACCGCGGCCATCCTGTCGTACCCGCCGATCGTATACAAGACCGGCGGATCGCCAGGGACCACCGTCGGCGAGTCCTCGTACCCACCGCCAGTGTCGATGTGGTAGATGTACTCCAATTCCAGGTCTTCGACGCTTCCCGTATCGAGGACGCTACAGGGTGTGTACCCGTGTCCCCGGTATCCCCCCCGGTAGTGGAGCCACGACTCCTCGTTTTGCCCGTCCTCCAGCAGCATTTCGTCGGTGACCGATACTTCCGGAATCTCGTCCGTCGCGTAGGTCTCGTAGATCGGCCCGTAACTCACCTGCCCCGAATCCGTCACGTCTGGTGATACCATGTGTGTCGGTAACACGCATGGGCCAACGTAACTAATGTCTTACGGGGCATTTCTACACTGTCTTCTCATATGGATATAACAATGTGAATTTACCACTTGCTTTGGAAGTTATATCTCCGGTTGCTGGCGACTAAATAAGACACGTAGTCGGCGTACTGACGCCCCGAACGACGGACTTCGAGGCCCGAAGAGTGGAGTAGGGGCCATTCGGTACCGGGCCCCGATTCGTAGGACGCTCCGGAGACGAGTGGGTGCCGCGTGTGCCGGACGCTGCATCCGGCGGTTATCACAACCTTTATTTCGTAACATTGCTATCACGCCCCATGGTAGGATCTGTCAATGACCCGTTGTCAGAGGACGCGAAGGGGCGCCTCACCGACGCCGGCGACGAACTGGCGGACGAGATACGTACCGAGGTCGACGGGGCAGCGCTCTCCGACGCCGCCGGCGACATGGCGCAAGCACTGGCGAACGTCTCTTCGCTGACCCACGAGGACCTCTCCCCGACCCTGGAGACGGAATACGAGACTGTAGCGGCCCGAGCCAATGACCTCGTCTCCAACCTCATTCTGGCGGACTTCTTCGAAACTGCGGACGAGGTTCTCCCGCCGTTCGACCCCGACTTCTTGGAGGACTGTCTCGCACACGCTGTCGGAACCGCCGAAATGGAGCCATTCGAGACAGCCGGCGTGGGATCCGAGCTTCCGGAGTTCGTCGATGAGGCGCTCTCTCACACTGAAGCCATCGAACAGAACGTGCGCTGGGAGCCAGAGAAGCCCAACAAGGTCTCACCGATGACGACCCGCGGTGCGACTGAGGGCGTCGTCGACTGGCTCGACGACCTCGGCAGGCACCTCTGGATGTCCGAGGTACTCCTGTCGGAGCAGATGCTTGAGGACGCGGAGACGCACACGCGAGCGATGGGCAGCGCACTGCTCCTGCTCGCCCAGGGCGTGGCCGGACTTGATCACGACGAGAGTAATCCCGAGGACGACGTCGCCCGGATCGTCGGCGGGATCGCCCTCCACACGCACCACCAGCGCAGGCTCCCGGAGGACCTCTCTTGGATCACCGATGAGATGCGAGCCCCCGGCGGCTGGGCCTGAGGGTCGACACCGTAACGAAATACCGAAACGGATCGAGGTGCCGCGTTGAATAGCGATCGCTGAGCGGAGGAGCGATCACGTGGGTTCTGCAGGAAATAAAAAATGGCCCGAGAATAGTGAGACACACGATATTAGGTGTTTCGGTGTTTCACGAACCGGTCTAGATGGGGCTCAAAATTTGAATAGTTCGCGACAGAACGAACCACGGAACTCGAGCCAATCGACTCCGGAACGGCGTCGGAATTGTACATCGCGGAGAAAGAAACGGAGTTATCCAGATCGACAATTCGGTCGCACCGCTCGCGGCTCGGTCACTTCACCCGGTGGTGCGACGCGCGCGACATCGCTAATCCGAACAAGCGGCTCATCGAATCAGTAGACTGCGCCGGTGTAGGTTGGTAGATCGAAGGGAGTGAATCGGGTGAGTGGTAGCTTGCCGTGTTTCGCCAGTAGACGCTCCCGTCGCGAGCGTCGAACGCGGTGATCCCTTCGCCGACCGGAGCGAAGACGACTCGACCGCGGACGGCGGGGGTGAACGTTCCCCCGCCGTCGCCGGCGTCCGCCGGCCAGGCAACCGGATCGACGGTGCCGTCGTCACTCAGGTCGAGCGCGATCAGGCCCGTGAACTCCGACTCGTCCCGGCCGCGGTCGCCTCGGCGGCGGTCGACACCGAGGTAGGCGCGGCCGTCCGCGGTCCGACTCGCGGCTGTCGCATGCGACGACGTGCAAGCGACCGGACATAAATCCGCGCGCCCCCTGGGAACGCGGGGCAGTACCGCGCGACGGACCGCCCCGAGTGTTCGACGCGCCCTCTCGGTTCGACGGTTCGGCAGCCTCGGCACAGGCGACGCGGACCGGACCCCGGCGCCCGTCGACTCGACGCCGCTCAGATCGCCCGCTCGAGCGCCTTTGGCTCCAGCGGACGCCCGTGCCGATCCCCGTCGCACTCGCGTCCGTGAATCGCCGGACTGTATTTCTCCCCGGCGACCGACACGCCGGCCATGGAACGGATCGCCCTCGGGGACGCGCCGTCGACCGGTGTCGGAGCGAGCAGCGACCGCCGCGACCTCTCGGAGCCGCTGGGGGCGACCGGGGTCGCGATCAACCGCTATCGGCTCGCACCCGGTGACGGGTTCCCGGGCGGATTACACGCTCACGCGGACCAGGAGGAGGTGTTCGTCGTCCGTGAGGGGGAAGCGACATTCGAGACGCTCGACGGCGAGGTCACGGTCGGTGCGGGCGAGGCGGTCAGGTTCGCTCCCGGCGAGTTCCACTCCGGGCGGAACGCGTCAGGCGAACCGCTGGTCGCGCTGGCGATCGGCGCTCCCCGCGAGACGGCGGACGTGCGGCTCCCCGTCGCGTGCTCCGCGTGCGACCACTCCGACCTGCGCCTCGCCGGGGACGCGCACTCGACGTTGGTCTGCCCCGCCTGCGGCGGCGAGTACCGCCCGGCGCCGTGCCCGTCATGTGGCTGCGACGACCTCCGGATGACGCGTAGCGGGGGATCGACGGTAGCAGTCTGCGCAGACTGCGGCGCCGAGTTCGACCGGCCGCCGCTCCGCGGAGAGTGATGGCGGCCGAGTGCTCCGGCACGCCACCGCGGCGCCGCACTGGTCCGCTCGTCGAGCCGTCGGTCCTCGGTAGCGACGCCGGCAACCGATCCTCGGGGGTACCGCTCCGTCGATAAACGGGAAGTCCCCGGGTGGCAGCCGGGGAGGAAGGGCACACGAACTGGGACGAGAGCGCCGGTGACATACGAACTGTGCGCCGCCCCGTCAACCGACTCCATGGACCGGTTTAGTAAAGTAGGTGAGGATCGTTTCGATATTTCCGGGAGTTCAACAGTGAAACGATCGCAACAGTGACCGGTCCTGCCGGCGACCCGGGGCGGGGCACAGCCGTCTACCGCGCCGGGGCTGTCGAGTAGCTGCTAGAGGGAGAGTTATAGGAGCGAGTCGGAGTTCGCGTCCGGCACCCGCCCGCGGGTGATTTATTGCTCCGGCGCTGCCAGCTGAGAGCGATGCCGTCACTCGCGTCGGCCGCGCTCGCCGATCCGACCGTCCTCCCGTCCGCGCTTATCTTAGCTGTCGCCGCCGTGGCCGGCGCGCTGGCCGCGAGCGGGGCGGTGTGGGGCCTGCTCCGCGCGTACCGACCGGCGCTGACAGCGACTGGCCGATCGGGACTGTTCGCCGTTTTCGGGCAGGCGCTCGACGCCGTCTCGACGCTCGTGGGCGTCGACGTCCTCGCGTTCACCGAGCGGGTGACGGCCTCGCGGGCGGTTCTCGAGGCCGCAGGCGCTCTCCCGACGGCCCCGGCACTGGGAACGGGCTGGCTGTTCGTGCTCGTCAAACTGGGGCTCGCGGTCGCCGTCCTCGCGCTGGTCCGCCCGGAACTCGACGCGACGCCGGCTCGCGCCAAGACGCTGTTGCTGATGGCGGGAACGGTGGGACTCGTCCCGGGAGTGAGCAACCTCCTCCGGTTTCCCGTCGCGTGACGAACCGTCCCCCAATCGCTTAGTCGGCTCCCGCGCAGGGCCACGCATGGGCCGCGCGTACGAACCGGTCGACTCGCCCGACGAGACGACGGTCTTCCCGTACCACGACCTCTCGCCACCGACGACGGCGGACGTCTACGCTGCCCGGCGGATCGTCGACCGACACCTCCCGCGGACGCCGCTGGTGCGAAGCGAGTCGCTCTCGGCAGAGTTCGACGCCGACGTCTACCTGAAGCGCGAGGATACGCTGCCGACGGGCGCGTTCAAGATCCGGGGCGGCGTGACGCTGGTCGCCGGGCTGGCCGACGAGTTCCGCGATCCCGGGGTGATCGCCGCCAGTACGGGCAACCACGGCCAGTCGGTCGCCTACGCCGGCCGGGCGCTCGACGTGCCGGCGACGGTCGTCGTCCCCGAGGACGCCAACCCGTCGAAGGTGACCGCGATGGAGCGACTGGGCGCGACAGTCCGCTTTCACGGCACGGACTTCGACGACGCCCGCGAGCGCGCCGAGGCGCTGGCCGCCGAGGAGGGGTACCGGTACGTCCACTCGGCGAACGAGCCGGCGCTGGTCGCGGGCGTCGGCACCGCCGGACTCGAAGTCGTCGAGGAGCGGCCGGACGTCGACTACCTGTTCTGTCCGGTCGGTGGCGGATCGAGCGCCGCCGGCTACTGCCTCACGACCGGCGCGCTCGCGGACGCGACGGTGATCGGCGCGCAGTCCGAGGCCGCGCCCGCGATGTACCGCGCCTGGTCGGAGGGCCACCTCGACCCTTGCGACCGGATGGAGACGTTCGCCGAGGGCGTGGCGACCCGCGTCCCGTTCGCGATGACGACGCGGGTCCTCCGGGAGCGCCTCGACGACTTCCGCCTCGTGAGCGACGCGGCCATCGAGCGCGGGCTGCGCGACCTCCTCGCCGACGAACGAATCGTCGCTGAGGGGGCGTCGGCGGCCGGCCTCGCGGCGATGCGGGAGTTGCGGGGGGACCTCCGAGGGGAGACAGTCGTTCTGCCAATATCGGGGCGAAACGTCGCCAGTGAGACGCTCCGGCGATGTATCGAGAGATCGAGAGCGGAGAAGACCGGCCTGTAGCGGGGGTCGCGGGAACGGCCCCGCCGGCCGTCATCGACACTACCAGGGAATTCGGCTAGACACTAGTCACGCGGGACGGCGACTTCGCCGGGGTCGACGGCCTCGAGTGCGATCTGTACGCCGGGGACTGCCGCCCGGCGCGGCCCCGACCGTCCGTCAGCAGGTCGCCAGCGACCGAACGCTCTCGGGGACGCGTCCAAGGCTCGTCCAGCCCTCGGGAGTCCGCGCGATCACTCGCCCGCCGTTCGTTCCGGCGACGACGCGGTCCGCGAGGACGGTCCACGCGAGGACGACCTCCTCGGGGCCGCCGGGGTACGTGACCGCCTCGAAGCTCTCGCCGCCGTCGGCCGACTCGAAGAGCGCTGCGTCCGCGCCGTCGTCGCCGTGCCAGGACCCCGGCGGGCCGCGTGCGGCGGCGGCGTACAGGCGACTGCCGTGCGCCATCGCCTCCCGGAAGTAAGTGTGGTCGAGGTCGCGGTCGAGCTGGGACCACGATCGGCCGGCGTCGTCCGTTCGGTAGAGCCCGCCGCCACAGGAGGCGACGTACGACTCGGGCCTCAGGACGAGCACGTGGTGGACGTCGTTCTGGAGGCCGTCGCGGCGCTCGGTCCACGTCTCGCCGCGGTCGTCGCTGACGTGGACCCCGCCGACCTCGACGCCCGCGATCACCCGGTCGGGGGCGTCGGCGTGGACGTCGAGGCTCCGGACGTGGGCCTCGTTGCGGTGCCGGGGCGTGTGCCACGACTCCCGGGAGGGGAGGTCCTGGAACCCCTCGAGTTCGCGCCACGACTCGCCTCCGTTCGTCGAGACGTAGAGGTGCGCGGGATGGGTGCCGGCGTAGAGGCGCTCGCGGTCGGGGCTCTCGACCGCGGCGAACACCTCCTCGCGGGGGACCCCGAGGTCGGTCCAGGCGTCGCCGCCGTCAGTCGACCGGTAGAGACCGGTTCGCGTCGCCGCGACGATGCCGTGGCCGGGGAACCGGCGCACGCGGAGCGCGTCACCGGCGTCGAGGACGCGCTCGGCGCTCTCGAAGTTCGTTGCCGCGTCCGGGACCCGGAAGACCCCGTCTCGAGTGCCGACGAGGAGTGGCATGGCCGACCGTACGGCACCGAGGCGTGAAAACGCCTCGGGCACTGCTCGCGGGAGTGAGGCGGTCGCGCCCGGTGAGGGCCCTCCGAGGAACGGTGACCGCCGTCGCCACCCGTTCCCCGCCCGCTCGAACGGCGGGGTCGAGCGGCGCTCGGACTGGTCACTGCTCGAACACTCCCATCTCGTCGAGGACGTCCCAGTAGCTGTGGGCCCGCGGATGTACTGGCCGCCGTCGACGCGGATCGTCTCCCCGGGGCACCCACTGTGCGTAGTCGGAGGCGAGGAAGACGACCACGCGGGCGACGTCTTCGGGTTCACCGGAGCGCCGCTCCGGCGCCGTCCGATCGAGGAACTCCTCGCCGGTTCCGCCCTCGAGCGACCCGTTCTCCTCGATCAGCGGGGCGCGCGTCGACCCCGGGGCCGCGGCGTTGACGCGAATTCAGTGGCGGCCCGTCTCCCCGGGGACGACACTCGTCGACGGCCCGACGGGACGCGGGGACAGTCCGGTGACGGCGACGACCGCGGGACACCGTTTTGCCTCCCCTCCGCGTACGTCCGAGGGATGATCGACCAGCGACTCCGGGAGGTCGCCCGCGCGATCCGGGCGGCAGACGACGTCCTCCTGCACGTCGGACGGGGCGTGCTCGGCGGGACCGACCTCCCGGTCGACGCCCTCACGGCGGCGGTCTGGGGAGCGCCCGACGGCCGGTTCGCGGTCGACCGGTTCGAGTCGGACCCCGACCGACTCTGGGCCGACTGGCTGGAGTTCTGGGACGACGCGGACGTGGATCCGGCGAGCGTCGAACCCCGACCGGTCCACGAGCGGATCGCCGAACTCGTCGCCGGGGACCACGTCTCGACGGTCCTCACCGAGAACGTCTTCGGCCTGTTGCGGGCCGCGGGGGTTCCGGCCGCCGACTGCGTCGAGTTCCACGGCCGGGCCGACCGCGCGCGGTGTCAGTACTGCAGCCGGACGTTCGACGCGACGCCGGGGGCGACGACTACCAACCGTCGGTGTCCGACCTGCGGGGGCACGCTCGGTCCGGGGATCGTGCTGGCCGGCGAACCGCCCGCCCGGCGCGACCGCCTGCTCGCCTACGCCCGGGCCGAGCACTGCGACTGCTACGTCGCCGCCGGAACGCGACTGGCCGTCGATCCGACCGCCGAGAACGCCCGCCACGCCGTCGAGACCGGGGCCGACCTCCTCGTGATCGGCGAGCGGACCACACCGCTGGACCGCGAGGCCGACCGGCGCCTCCGCGACGACCCCGCGAGCGCGCTCGCGCGCCTCCGGGACGCGCTGGCGATCATGGGCTGAGACGGGGGCGGGACACCGCCGTCCGGTACCGAGCGCGGCCGATCGGGAGCGTCACTCCTCGGCTTTCCCGTCTCTCCGGTCGCGCTTCCTCGCCTCGGGGTCGCGGTCGGCGGGGTCACCGTGGCCGCCGCCGCCGGGAGTCCGCACGGTGACGGTCGCCCCCGACTCGACGTCGACGGTCGCCTTCGCGGACACCGTTTTGCCGTCGACGAGGTTCTGGCCGGTCGCGCCGTCCTCGCCGCCGGCGACGCCCCGCGGCCGGGTGCGGCGGCGCTCGGTCAGCAGCGACACCGTCGCCGGACGCAGAACTGTCAGCGCCCGCTCGAGGCCGAGGCCGCCGCGGTACTCGCCGTCGCCGCCCGTCCCCGGGCGGAGCGCGTAGCGGTCGACCCGGAGGGGGTACTCGGCCTCGAGCACCTCGACGGGCGTGTTCAGCGTATTGGTCATCCCGACCTGGACGCCGTCCATGCCGTCGGCGGTGCCGGTCGCACCGCTGCCCCCGCCGATCGTCTCGTAGTAGGCGAACTCGCCCGTCCGGGAGCCGACGACGAGGTTGTTCATCGTCCCCTGGCCGCCGGCGGGGACGCGGTCGGGGACGGCCTCCGCGAGCGCCGCGAAGGTGACGTCCGTGACCCGCTGGCTGGTCTCGACGTTCCCGCCGACGACCGCCGCCGGTGGATCGGGGTCGAGCAGCGACCCCTCTGGAGCGATGACCGTCACCGGATCGTAACACCCCTGGTTGGGCGGGATCTCCGGATCGGTCACCGACCGGACGACGAAGTAGACGGCGCTCTTCGCGACCGCGGGCGGCGCGTTCAGGTTCCCGGCGACCTGGTCGGCCGTCCCCGCGAAGTCGACCGTCAGCGTCGGTCCGTCGACGGCGACCGACACTTCGATCGGGATGTCTTTGTCGGTCACGCCGTCCCCTTCCAGGACGCCCCCGGCCTCGTATGTGCCGTCGGGGATGGCTGCGAGTTCGCTCTCCATGCGCTCTCGCGAGTAGTCGATGACGGCGTCGAAGGCATCGAGGACCGCCTCCCCGTGCTCGGCCAGCAGGTCGGTGAGGCGCGCCTCGGCGCGGTCGTGGGCCGCCAGTTGCGCCCGGAGGTCCGCGCGGCGCTCGTCGGGCGTGCGGACGTTCGCGAGGAAGAAGTCGAGCACGTCGTCGGCGATCTCGCCGTCACGCACGAGCCGGACGCCGGGGATGCGGGTCCCCTCCTCGTGGATCTCGCGGGCGCCGGCTGGCATGCTCCCCGGCGTCGATCCGCCGACGTCGGCGTGGTGGGCCCGCGAGACGGCGTAGCCGACGGTGCCGTCGGCCCCCGCCGGCGAGAGCGGCGAGACAAGGGTGACGTCCGGGAGGTGCGTGCCGCCCGCGAAGGGGTCGTTGAGCGCCCACACCTCGCCGGGGACGGGATCGCGCGCCCGGACCGCGGCGACGGCTTCGGGCATCGCACCCAGGTGGACTGGGATGTGCTCGGCCTGCGCGACCATCCGTCCGTCGGCATCGAACAGCGCCGTCGAGCAGTCCCGGCGCTCCTTGATATTCGGGGAGTACGCCCCCCGAACGAGGACCTGCCCCATCTCCTCGGCGACGCCCTCCAGTTGGTTGCGCAGGACCTCGAGGGCGACCGGGTCGAGGTCGGGGTCGGAGCGGCGCTCGTTCCCGTTCTCGGTCCCGCTCACTCCGAATCACCCCCGGACGAGAGGACGAGCGTGCCGTCCTCCCCGACCGCGGCGGTCCACGACGGCGGGACGACGACCGTGCTCTCGGCCTGCTCGACGACGGCGGGACCGTCGAAGGTTCGGCCGGCGGACAGTCCCGACCACGCGTAGACGAGCGTCTCGTGGACCGCGTCAGCGTCGCTCTCCGCGCCGGTCCCGAAGCGGGCCTCCCGGCGGTCGGTCAGCGCGTCGCCCGCTGCCTCGTGGTCCGGCGCGGGCGCCGACCGACCGGCGGTCGCCGTCACCCGGAGGTTCACGACGTCGACCAGTTCGTCCATCCGGTAGCCGTAGGTCGCTTCGTGGGCCGCGTGGAAGCGCTCGGCGACGACTTCGGGATCGAACGGCTCGCCCGCGTCGACCGTGAGTTCGAAGCTCTGGCCGGTGTACCGGAGGTCGGCTCGCCGGTCGACCGCCGCGGTCTCAGGGTCGCGGGCGTCGGCCAGCGCCTCGCGTTCGAGGGCCGCGTAGCGCTCGTCGACGGCGTCGGGGTCGGCCTCGGCGACCGGGACCCGGTGAGTTCGGACGGCGTCGTGTCTCTCGTCGGCGGCCAGCAGGCCGTACGCCGAGAGGACGCCGCAGGCCGGCGGGATGACCACGGTCCCGATGCCGAGGTCCGCGGCGAGCGCGGCCGCGTGCATCGGGCCGGCGCCGCCGAACGCGACCAGGCCGAACCCGCGGGGGTCGTGGCCCCGCTCGACGGTCGCGGAGCGGATCGCCCGCGCCATGATGGCGTTCGCGACGCGGTAGACGCCGCGGGCGGCCGCGACACGGTCCGGGAGACCGGCCGCGTCGGCCAGGTCGGCCAGCGCGTCGCCCGCCGCCTCGGCGTCGAGGGAGAGTTCGCCCCCTAGCTCGGTGCTCTCGCCGATGTACCCCAGAACGAGGTTCGCGTCAGTGACCGTCGGCTCGGTCCCGCCGCGGCCGTAGCAGGCGGGACCGGGGTCGGCCCCCGCGCGATCGACCCGCCCCCCGCCCCGACGGTCGTCACGTCGACCATCGGCGTCCGGACGGGCCGACCGCCGATCTCCGCGTCGGTCGTGCGCTCGGCCTCGCCGTCCCGGACGAGGCTCACGTCGCTGGACGTCCCGCCCATGTCGAAGGTGACCAGCCCCCGGAGGTCGCGAGTCTCGGCGACCGATCGCGCGGCGGCGTTCGCGCCGACGACGCCCGCCGCGGGACCGGACATCGTCGTCGTGACCGCGTGCTCCCGGACCGCGCTCGCGGCGGCGACGCCGCCGTTGGCCTGCATGACGAGCGGTTCGGGCAGGCCCGCCGCGGTCGCCTCCTCGATGAGGCCGCCGAGGTAGCGGTCGATGGCGGGAGTCACGTAGGCGTCGACGACGGTCGTCGAGGTCCGCTCGTACTCGCGGAACTCCGCCAGTACCTCGTGGGACGCCGAGACGGGGATCGACAACTCGTCCTCGAGGACGTCGACGACTCGGCGCTCGTGGCCGGGGTCGGCGTAAGCGTGGAGCAGGCAGACCGCGACGCTCTCGGCGTCGCAGTCCCGGACTCGGTCGGCGACCTCCCGGACGGTCGACTCGTCGAGGGGCCGTTCGACGTCGCCGCCGGGGGCGACCCGTTCGGGGAGTTCGAAGCGCCGCCGACGGGGCACCAGTGGGGCGGGTTTGCGCGCCGAGAGGTCGTACAGCTCCGGGCGGTCCTGCCGGCCGATCTCGAGGACGTCCCGGAACCCCTCGGTGGTCACGAGCGCCGTCCGGGCGCCCGCCTCCTCGAGCAGGGCGTTGACCGAGACGGTCATCGCGTGGGTGAACTCTCCGACGTCGGCGGGATCGATCCCGGCGGCGTCGCAGGCCTTCTCGATCCCCCGGAGGACCCCGACGCTCTGGTCGTCGGTGGTCGGCACCTTCGCGGTCGCGAGGCCGCCGTCGGCGGTGGCCAGCACCACGTCGGTGAACGTCCCGCCGACGTCGGCGCCGAGTCTGGTCTCGTCGGTCATACCGGGGTCACGCCCGCGATGGACAGGAGCGTTCGGACGCCGAGCCAGGCCACGACCGAGAGGACGGTGTCGATCCGGGACTCCGGCAGGTCGGCCGCTCCAGCCCAGCGGTCGGTGACGCTCGAGGCGTGGAGAAAGAGGTTGTACCCGACGACGGTCATCCCGATCAGCCCGGTCACCAGGTACAGCGCCCCGTCGGGGATGCCCGGGACGAACCCCAGCGCGAGCGCTTCCCAGCCCGGGCCGACGATGATAGCGTCGGCGACGAACGCGACGGCCATCACGCCCACGAGACCGACCAGCGCCCGCTCGATGTACTCGTAGTTCCCGGTCCACAGCAGCGCGCCGGCGACCAGCCCCATCACCGGCCCCCAAACGTTGGCGCTGATCCCGGTGACGACCTCGAGGCCGGCGGCGCCGCCGAGGATGTTGCCGGCCTCGTAGGCGGCGGTCCCAACGCCGATCGCCGAGACGACGAGCGCGACGCTGATCCACCGGGGGATCGCGGCGGCGAATCGCTCGCGGAGCGCCTCGCCCAGCCCTGACCCGGTGACGAAACCGAGGCGCGCGCTCATCTCCCGGAGGACGATCGTCGCGACGGCCGAGAACACGATCGTCCAGACCAGCGCGTAGCCGAAAGAAGCTCCAGTAACGCTGGCGGTCGTCACGGTCCCCGGACCGATGAACGCCGCGGCGACCATCGCGCCGGGACCGATCGATCGCAGCCGTTCGACGATCGAACCTCCCATGATAGGACCTACCGGGGGCCACCGATCCCCGCGGAAAAAAGGTTGGTGAGACGGCCGCGGACCGTGTGATACGGTTTCACGTGACGTCACACCGGGCTCACCATTCTCCCACGAACACCGTCGCGGCACTCTCTCCGAGTTCGATCAGGAGTTCGGCCCCGCTCTTCCGGACGACCCGCGTCGTGAACCGACGCGTCGCGATCGAGGGGACGGCGACGTGGTAAAGTCCTCGCCGGCGTTTATCGAGCCGGCGACGGGTTCTCGCGGCGTGTTCGCGACGCCGAGAGCCGACCTGGAACTCACCCTGTTCGGGTCGACGGAAGTCGCTGGGCTCGCGGCGCTCGGGACGACGAACGGTCGTTCGGCGCGGGATCCGGATTCAGGCCCCGAAAAGAGCCGCGAACACCTTCTTCTCGGCGGCTCGGAGGTGCTGGGTGAACGTCGGCTGGGAGACGCCGAGGACCTCCGCGCAGTCGGCGGCGCTGCTCTCCCGGGGCCAGTCGAAGTACCCGCTCGCCACGGCCACATCGACCGCCTCGCGCTGGCGGTCGGTCAGCCGCGCCGCGAGCGTCTCCTCGAATGCCCGGCCCGAGAACGTCGGCGCGGGCCGGTCGTGCTCCCGGCGCGCGAGCAGTTCCGTCTCCGGCGCGGCCTCGCAGACCGTCTCGACGACGGTCCGGACGTCGGTGGTCGCCAGCGTCTCGGCGACGAGTCTGCCGACGCCGTCCTCCCCGCTGAGTTCCCGCGTCACCGCGCCAGCCTCGGCGACCTCCGAGACGATACACCGCCCGGAGAGTTGGAGCGCCAGCAGCCCTCCGGTCTCTCCCGTGCGGACGACGTGGCCGTCACTGATCGTCGGCCACTGCTCGGCTAGCTCGAAGACGCGTTTCGGGGAGGCCCCTTCGACGGTGAAGAACTCGAGGAGGTCGCCGTCGGCCCGGTGGATCACCTCTTCGAGTTCGATCCGGCACCCCGCTCGGTCGGAGGCAACGACGAAGAACCAGTCGCGGTCGAGGACCCGAAACTCCAACTGGGCCGTCCGGTCCTCCGAAGCACCCCGGGCGTCGCGTTGCATAGCACCTGATAGCCGTCTGATGAGAAAAACGTTCCGTCGGCCCCGTCGACGGTCCGGCCTATCTCGTAAGGACGGGCGAGCAGTCCGATGTGAGCAGCGGAGTGAAGGGTCATTTCTTCCGCTGGCAGTTCCTAGCACGTAGTTATAGATCCTCGATTGACATATTTCGAGACGGTACCGATCCGATGTGAGATTACACCGTAACGTCACCCGTCGAGTACGTAAACGCGGTCTGCTCCGGCCGCTCGCATAGCCAGTGAAACTGTCGGTCGACGGACGCCGCCCCAGTTACTCCTCTCGCTGCAGGACCTGCGTCAGATTCAGTTCGTCGGCGAGGTCATGGGCCTCGTCGCTGATCATGCGGGCCTCCGCGGACCGCTGGTGGGCGTGGGTCCCCTCAAGTTCGCAGATCCGCGCGGCCCACGGCGCGATGGAGTCGGCGCCCTCGGCGGTCAGTTCCTGCTGGGTGAGCACCTTGAGGTAGGTGGTGACGTTGATACCGCCGCTGTAGGCGGCCACCCCCAGGGTCGGCAGCGTGTGATTGGTTCCGACGGCCTTATCGCCGAAGACGACCGGCGAGTAGTGACCCAAAAACAGCGACCCGTAGCTGTGGAGGTCGGCGGCGATCCGGCGAGGATCGTCGATCATCACCTGCAGGTGCTCGATCGCGTAGTCGTTGGCCACGGTCGCGGCGGCCGACAGGTCCTCGACGACGACGACCTCGCCGTTGGTCTCCCAGCACTCCCGGGCGGTCTCCTCGGTCCGGAGTTCCAGGAGCTGGGCTTCGAGTTCGTCGACCACGGCCTCCGCGACCGACCGGTCGGTGGCGACGAGGATCGGCCGCGAGCGGGGGTCGTGTTCGGCCTGGGCGAGCAGGTCGGTCGCCACCAGCGCCGGATCGGAGGTCTCGTCGGCGATCGCGAGCACCTCCGAGGGGCCGGCGAGGAAGTCGATGCCGACGCGGCCGAACACCTGTCGCTTGGCCTCGGTGACGTAGACGTTGCCCGGGCCGGTGATCTTGTTCACTGCAGGGATCGTCTCGGTCCCGTGTGCCATCGCCGCGATGGCCTGTGCGCCGCCGGCGACGTAGATCTCGTCGGCGCCGGCCCGATCCATTGCGTACAGCTGAGCGGGCTGGACGCCGCCGTCGGCCTGGGGCGGCGCGCAGGCGACGATCCGGTCGACGCCGACGACCCGCGCCGGAACGATAGTCATCGCCGGGGCGGCGACCAGCGGATGCCGGCCGCCGGGGACGTAGACCCCGGCGGACTGGACGGGAACGAGCCGCGTCCCGAGCGTGATCCCGGGCTCGAACTCCCGCTCGAACCCCTCCAGGTGAGAGAACTGCTCCTCGTGGAACTCCCGGACGTTCTCGACGGTGTTGTCGATCGCCCGCCGCTCGGCGTCGGTCAGTTCCTCGCTCGCGGCCTCGATCTCGGCGTCGCTCACGCGGAGGTTCTCGCGCTCGACGTCGTCGAACTTCCGGGTGAGTTCGCGAACGCCCTCGTCGCCCCGGTCGCGGACCGTCTCGACGATGTCGAGCACCGAGTCGGTTACGTCCCTCGGAATCTCAAGCGAGGCGTCCTCGGCTTCCTTCAGGTAGTGGGGATCCGCGTCCATACGCGACAGTGTGACGCGATCCGGTATATACTCCGGCGCTTTCGATCCCCGGCGGTTCCGGGGCGGCGGTCGAGAGAGGTCCCTCGGCTCAGTAGGTGATGATCTCGTAGTCGTCGTCGACGAGCGACCGGATACTCGGGTGGCCGTCGAACTCGGCTAGCTGCTCGAGGCCGGCGTCGTCGACGGCCTCCTGGACGTCGAAGGCGGTGGCGCAGTAGTCACAGACCGAGACGTCGCTCCGGACGGACTGGTAGAGTCCGTGGTAGTCGCTGTCCTCGTCTTCGAGTTCCGGGATCCACTGGGTCCCGGCGCCGTCGAAGATGACCTCGACTTCGTCGCCGTCGGCCTCGGCGAACTCCTTGGCGGCCTCGAGGCCGTTAGCGAGGCGACCGTAGTCGGAGTGCGATTCGTT
>PXRR01000036.1 GCA_003021975.1 Halobacteriales archaeon QS_5_70_17
GCTGCCTCCTTCCGGGCGCCGGTAGGCGGGCGCCGGGAGGGAGGCAGCGCCTCGCTCACCGCCCCGTCAGGTCGGCCGCGAGCACGAAGTCGGGGTCGTCGCTGAACTCCGTCCGGACGCGGGCGACGTCGGAGACGTGCCGGGGCGTCTCGGGGACCAGCACGCGGGTCCGGTCGGCGCCGACTGCGGCGGCGTCCCGAGCGACCGCGGCGAACAGGGACCGGGCGCTCTCGGCACCCGCCCAGGCACCGACGCCGTACTCCGCCCACGTCTCGGTCCCGCTCTCGGCGGTCCGGTCGTGGGTCCGGGTTCGGTAGGTCGCCGCTCGGACTCCCTCCGCGCCCCGGACGGCCAGGACGGCCGCTCCGTCGGCGGCCCGCTCGAACCGCTCGCGGGTGACCTCCGAGAGCGCCCACGGCTCGTCGGGATCCAGCCCCAGCCCCCGGAGGTGGTCGCGGGCGGGACTGTCCTGCCAGTAGCGCCACGCGGCCGCCGGATCGCCGACGACCTCGCGGTCCGGCCGCGCGCCGGCGTCGGGGTCGGGGTGGGCCCACCGGAACTCCGCCGCCGGCGCGAAACCGGCCGCCCGGACCGTCGCTCCCCGTTCGGCGGCCCAGTCGAGGAGCGCGTCGGTCAGTTCGAGGGCGCCCTCTCGGCCCCGGACGGCGGGATTGACGCGCATCCCCTGGGCCCAGGCCTCCTCGTCGGTCAGGAGGGCGCCCTGGCAGAGCCCCGCCACCCGGTGGGAGACGGTCGCGCCGTCGGGGAGCACCTGCTCGACGGCGTCGTCGGCCTCCAGCATGAACGTCCGCCGGTCCCCGCTGCCGTCGTCGATCCACTCCTCGAAGACGTCGGGGACGTAGTCGCTCCCCTCGCGGTCGGGCCAGGTGTCGCGGGTGAACGCGACGACGGCGTCACGGTCCGACGGCCGGGCCTCGCGGACGTTCATGTCCAAGGGGTCGAACGCTCGGTGAGTTCCCCCGCCAGCGGGGTCCGCATCGCCTCGGCGGCGCTCTCGCCGTTGGCGAGCGCCCACATCAGTTTCACCTTGGCCGTCCCGGGGAGGGTGTTGCCGGCTTCGACGACGCCGGCCTCCAGCAGGTCGCGCCCGGTGTCGTAGACGCGGTCGCAGACCCGCCCCTCGATGCACTGGCTGGTCATCGTGACGGTGGTCCCGTCGCCGACCAGCGCCGCGATCCGGTCGATAAGGTCGGTGTGGACGTGCCCCAGGCCCGTCCCCTCGATGACGAGTCCCGACGATCCCTCGCAGACGTCGAGGAACGCCTCGTCCATGCCGGGAGTGAACTTCACTAGTTCGACGTCGGTCTCGAGGTCGGGGTCCAGCGTCAGTTCGCGCTCGCCGCGGGCGGCGTACGGTCGGCGGAACGTGACCGCGTCGGCCGCCCCTTCCGCGTCTCCGTTCCCGCTCAGGCGGTCGTAGTCGACGGCTCCCAGCGGGCGGTTGCCGACTGTCTCGAAGGCGTCCCGGCGCGAGGTGTGGTTCTTCCGGACCCGCGTGGCGCGGTGGAGCGCACACCGGTCGTCGGAGGTGGTCTCGTGCATGCAGACCAGCACCTCGGCGCAGTCGGCCTTCGCGGCCTCGACGGCGCAGACGGCGTTCATCACGTTGTCCGAGGAGGGGCGGTCGGCGGACCGCTGACTGCCCGTGAAGACGATCGGCACGGGCGTCTCCAGCATGAAGGCGAGCGCCGAGGCCGTGAACTGCATGGTGTCGGTGCCGTGCATGACGACGACGCCGTCGGCGCCGGCCTCGATCTCCGCTCTGACGGCCCGCGCGAGGTCCTGCCAGACGTCGGGGGTCATGTTCTCCGAGAGGATGTTGGCGACGACCCGGCCGCGGTAGTTGGCCCGCCCGGCGAGATCCGGGACGGCCCGCAGGACGTCCTCGGCGTCGAACTGCGCGGTGACGGCGCCGGTCCGGTAATCGACTGTCGAGGCGATGGTCCCGCCGGTGGAGATCAGCGCCACCGTCGGGAGGTCCTCGTCGAACTCGATCGCCGACTCGTCGCCTTCTCCCTCGCCGCCTTCCCCGCCGACGGCGTAGACGTCGGACTCGAGGCGTTCGACCCCGCTGGCCTCGCGGTCGACGCCGACGTTGTAGCCGCCGTCGAGTTTCACCACGACCTGTTCGGGCGTCGTCGAGGGCATCAGGATCCCCTCGTAGGTGGCGTCGCCGCGCTCGACGCGCACGCGGTCTCCGGGGTTCATACCCGGAGTTCCTCGCGCCCGGACTTGAAAGCATCCGTTGGCCGCGGCGCCGCCGGGGGGAGTCGATCGGCGGCCAGGAGCGGGGCGAAAGTCCCATGCCGACGCGGCCCCGACTTGGGGGCATGTCTGGTTCCGGCTCCGGGTCCGGTTCCGGCTCCGGGTCTCGGACCGACGAACTCCTCCGGGAGTACGACCCCGACGAGTACGCGGTCGACGACGGAGCCTCCGCATCGACGTCCGACTCGGTCTCGACCACGTCACCCGGCGAGAGCGCGTCCTCCAGCCGGTGGCGTCCGGACGTCGGACTCCCTCGGGTCGGCGGCCGCCTGTTCGACGGTCGCGGGTTCGTGCTGGCCTTCGTGGCTGCCGCCGCCGGCCTCGTCGCCGGCAGCCTCGTCCCACTGCTCCCCGGCGCGGGCCTGCTCGGGGTCGCCCTCGGCGCGTTCCTCCTCGGGGCGGCCGGGAGCCGCCGCCGGTACGTCGAGTGCGGACTGGCCGGGGCCGTCGTCGCCGGACTGAGCCTCGTGCTCACGAGCACGAACGTGGTCCTGCTGGCGGCGCTGCGGGACCTCGGGCCGCAACTCGCCGTCGTCGGCGCCGGCGGCGGGCTGATCGCAGCGCTCGTCGGCCACTACCTCGGCCGGGACCTCCGGGCGGGGCTGACGGCCGACCTCTGAGCCCCGACGCGACTCGCCCCTCGGTCGGTCCCGTCAGTCGGCCAGCGTCCAGCGACCGTCCTCACGGACGACGACGCCGCGCTCCTCCAGTCGCTGGAGGGCCTCCTCGACGAGTTCCGTCGGGGCGTCCGCCCGCCGGGCGATCGCCTCCGGGGTGTCGACGTCGTTGGCCAGCGCCGAGAGCACCTCGGCGTAGAAGCGGGTGTCGGTCCCGTCGGGCGCCCCGAGCGACCCCTCCTCGCGGACCTGCTCGGAGATGCCGTCCATCACGTCGGTCAGACGCCCCTGGACCCACCGCTGAGCCATCGACAGTTCGCTCGAGAGCTTCTCGAGGCGGCGGAGTTCGCCGGCCAGTTCGGTCAGCTCCGCCCCGTCGTCGGGGTCGGAGACGTCGAGCGTGAGATACCGGCAGCGAGTCATGTCCAGTCCGCGGCTGGCCGGATACGCCGACTTCGCACCGAAGCCGTACGGCGAGACGTTCACCTCCAGCCGGAGGTTGCGGGCGATCGAGAAGTACTTGCGCCGCTGGTCGTCGACCCGCGACTCGACCAGCCCCGCCTCCTCGAGCTTTCGGAGGTGATCGATGACCGCCTTCGGACTCACCCCGAGGTACTCGCTGATCTCGGTGACGTAGCACGGCTTACGCGCGAGCAACCGGAGAATGCGCCGCCGGTTCTCGTTGCCGAGCAGATCGAGCAGCGCAGCGGAGTCCATTACCTGAGGTTAGCCTCGAAGAGTAATGAGGGTGACGCACCCGCTAGCCGCGCCCGTTGCCCTGCCCGTTCCCGCCGTTGCCGGTGTCGCCGTCGCTTCCGTTAGACGAGTTCGATCCCGACCCCGGGCCGGACCCGTTCCCGCTGTCGCCGGTCGCGCCGTCGCTGGGGCGGTCACTCTCGCCCTCTCCCTCGCTGGGGTCGTTCTCGGCGTCGCTGCTTCTACCGGCGCCGTCTCCGGTGTCCCCGTCCGGTCCGTTGCCGGGGTCGCTGTTACCGGCGTCGCCGTTCCCAGCGTCACCGCCAGCGCCGCCGTTCCCGGCCTCGTCGCTTCGATTCCCGCGGTCGCCGTTCTCCGCACTACGCCCGTCGCCGGGGTCGGTCTCCGGGCCAGACTGGTCGGCCGACCGGTCGGTCCCTTCGGACCCGGCCGCGGAGCCCTCGCTGCCGGTCCCGGCGTTACTCGAGCGGTCGGTCCCCGCGTTCCCGGAGTCGTTGTTCTCGCCGGCGGCAGTCGGCCCGTCACCGGCTTCGTCCGCTCGGTCATCGGCTTCGTCGGATCGGCCGGCGTCCGCCCCGCCGTTCGGCTGGGTCGCCTCGTCAGGGACCCCGGCCGCCCCGTCGGGACTCCCGTTTCCCCGGTCGGCTCCGGCGTCGGGGGCTGGACGCTCCGACGCGTTCCCGGTCCCCGTCGCGTTTCCGGGCTCGTCGCCCTCCGGGAACGAGGGGCCGGCCTCGGCCGAACCGCGGCGCTCTCCGGTCTCGGGAGTGGCTCTCCCGCGCTCGGTCTCCGTTTCCGTCCCTGTCTCGGGGTCGGTCTCCGGTCTCTCGTCGGCGGCGGTCGGTCCCTCGATGGAGGGGCCGTCCTCGGGCGGCCCGGTCGTCGCCTCCTCGGCGGCCGACGCGGTACCGGACGGACTGACCCCGCCCCCGGTCGGCGTGTCGGGCAGCGGAGGAGTGACCGTCGATTCGGGGGTGACGTCGGCGCCGGGGACCGACGGCGTCGACGGCTCCTCGAGGTCGCTGACGTTCCGGCGCAGGTCGTCGACCTCGGTGGTGTTCACGCCACTGCGGTTGACGACCTCGCTGGTCTCCTCGACCGACTGCTCGAGCGACTCGATGCGGGCGCTCAGGACGACGGCCTGGACTCCGCCGTCGGCGGTCTCGCTCTCGTTGCGCAGCGCCGCGGACTCCCGTTCGAGCGCGTTCACCCGCTGCTCGACGAGGCGCTGACGGGCGGACTCGTTGGGCGCCTCCCGGAAGGCGACGATCCACATCCCGCCTTCGATCTCGCTTTCGGTCTCGACCACGCTAGTCTGCATGAACGTCGAGAGGGCGGTGCCGAGGCTGCTGTTGTTGGCGGCGGGCGGGATTGCGTCGGTCCGGGGGGCGGTCGAGGCGCTCCCGGGCGCTGCGGCGGCCGCCCCCCCACCGATGGCGACCGACGCGACTACGGTCAGCACACACACTGCAGCGACCACCGGCTGACGGTTCATCGTCAGTTCCTCGGGGGTCGATGCTTAAAAGCGGGTGTCTCCGTTCGAACCGTTCATCGTCTGCGAACGGCCGGTTAAGGAACTGTTTTACTCGGTTCGCGGGGGTCCTAACCCGGCTACAGCCGGTCGAACGATCGGGCGGCCAGAACCACTGCCAGCACCGACAGGCCGACGGTCGCGGCCGGCAGGAGCAAGCCGGGTTCGTAGCGCAGCGGCGGGTGGATCGCGCATCGCCCTTCGGGCGCGCCGAACGGGCAGACCCCGAGGAGCGGTCCCAGCCAGTAGTCCGCGAGGTCGCCGACCAGCGCCGCGCCGAGCGCGAACGCGAGCGCGCCCCGCGTCGTGGCGCCGTAGTGGGGGATGAGGCACGCCTCGCCGAGGAACGCGGCGTGGGTGAGCAGGATGCCGAAGTACGCCCAGACCGCCGGGAAGTACAGCCCCGGTCGGAGGTTCAGGGCGACGACCGTCCAGAGGGCGTACTTGACCAGCCAGACGAACGCCAGCGTGTGGAGGTACGCCAGCGGACGGTTGATCGGCGCCTCGCTCACCCGCCGCCCGAGGTTGGGCAGCAGCGTCGTCAGCGAGAGCAGACCCAGGAACACCGCCGCCGGGGAGTCGGCGTACAGCGGCCACGCGAACGTTGCCACCGCCGGCATCGTCTCGACGTAGTACCGCACGCCCACCAGCACGGCCACGACGTTCGCCACCAGCAGCCAGACGAGGCTCGGCGCGTTGCCGAGGTAGTACTGGGCCCACCGCTCGGGGATCGGACTCCGCACGTCCCTCCCCTCGGCGGCCCCCCGCAAATCGCTATCGACTGATTGTACGACGGTAAGATTGTACGACGGTAATACTGTTGCGGGGAAACCTTATGTGTGAGAGTAACAAACGCCAAACTGCACCGATGTTCGAACAGTTCTCCGATGGATACTATCTCGGTCGGCTGTACGTCGAACCGTACGGCGGCGACCGACCGGCCATGCACAGCGACCAGCACGAACGCGTCAACCGACAGCTCTACACGACAGGCGAGGGCGTGGAGCGCGTCGACACGCCCCTCGTGATGAAGGTCGGACGGCGCCACCTCGCGGTCCACGGCGAGGAGGGGGTCCCCGAGCGGACGCTGGCCGTTCCCGAGGCGATGCTCGACGACGCCGGCCGGCTCCCGGACCTCCGTGAGGTGCTGCTGGCCAAGGCCGACCGCGCCGCCCAGCTCATCGAGATGGGCGCCCCCGCCGGTATTTAACCCCTCGGACGAACGGTCGGACAATGCTCGACCGGCTGCTCGGCCGCGAGGAACTGAAAGCCCGCATCGACGAACTCGAAGAGGAGAACAGACACCTCCAGCGGCAACTCGACGCCGAGAGCGAGCGCCGCGCCGAGGCCGTCACCGCGCGGCAGGACGCCGAGGAGCGGATCAACCGCCTCGAGGACGAGATCGCCGGACTGGAGGGCCGCCTCGGGGCCGACAGTACCGAGGGGAACGGGAACGGAGACGGGGTCTCACCCCGCCGCCGCGAGGAACTCAGGGGCGACCGCATCGCGGCAGTCCTCGACCGAATCGAGAGCGTCCGGACCGACCGCGAGGGGGCGCTGAGCGCCGTGGTCGACGGCGCGGTTCCCGACCCCGTGACCGACCTCGCCGGCGAGCGCGCCGGTCTGGTCAGCCGGACGGCTCCCTGTCTCTACTACGGCGACGACGCCGGAGCCGTCAGCGTCGCGCTCGTTCCGCCGCTGCCCCCCGAGGAGTTCGTCGAGTGGGGCGACCGGTTCCGCGTCGACCGGTCGTGGTTCGACCCGGCGGTCGTGGGCGCGCACGCGCTCGCGCTCGTCCGCGCGGACACGTTCGCGCTTGGGCGCTTCGAGGGCCGCGAGCGCGTCGAGGTCGAGGGCTTCGAGAGCGACGTGAAGTCCGACCACTCGAAGGGCGGCTTCTCGCAGGGCCGGTTCGAGCGCCTGCGGGACGAGCAGATCGAGGCCCACGTCGAGCGCTGCCACGAGGCGCTGGCAGACGTCGACGACGTCCCGCTGTTCGTCGTCGGCGATCGGGCGCTGCTGGCGGCGTTCGCAGACCGCGCGGCCGTCACACGGGCCGTCGACGCGACCGGCGATCCCGAGGCGGCGCTCGGGGACGCGACCCGGTCGTTCTGGACGACGCGGCTGGTCGCCGTCTGACGCCGTCCTTTTTGTCGACGAGGAGTCAACCGGCAGGCATGTACCGGACCATCCTCGTCCCGACCGACGGTAGCGACGGCGCGGCGGCCGCTCTCGAGCACGCGCTGGACCTCGCGGAGCGCTACGGCGCGACCGTCCACGCGCTCAACGTGGTCGGCGACGCCGACCTCCTCGCCTTCCGCGACGAGGACGCCGTCGCCGACGTCGACGCCCGGGCCGTCCGGGAGGGCCTCGAGGAGCGCGGCGACCGCCTCGTCGCGGAGGCCTGCGAGCGCGCCGAGGTCCGCGGCGTCGACTGCGTCACCGCCGTCCGCTCGGGCGGGCCCGCCCACCGCGGCATCGTCGATTACGCCGAGAGCGAGGGCGTCGACCTCGTCGTGATGGGAACTCACGGCCGCCGCGGGTTCGACCGCCTCCTGATGGGGAGCGTCGCCGAGAAGGTCGTCCGGCTCTCCCCGGTACCGGTCATGACGGTCCGCCGCGAGGGACTGGCGGGTGGCGAGGACGAGGACGACCACCGCGACGGCGCCCGGGCGACCGGCGGCGAGCAGGGCGACCCCGAGTGACGGCGACCCCAGGCCGTACCCGCCGACCGACGGCGGTCGGCCTGTTTATATCGCTGGCCGTCCCGTAGCCGGACATGCGCATCGCCGTCCTCGCCCACGGGAAGTTCCCCGACCGGGCCAAAACGGCCGTCGGACTGCTCAGGTACGGCCCCCACGAGGTCGTCGCCGTCCTCGACCGCGAACTCGCGGGCGACGGCGACGCCCGCGTCAACGACTACGTCGATGACGTCCCCGACGCCCCGATCGTCGCGGGCATCGAGGACGTCCCCGAGATCGACGCCTTCGTCGTCGGCATCGCGCCCATCGGCGGCGGCTTCGACGAGTCCTGGCGCCCCGACGTCCGCGGGGCGCTGGGCCGGGGCGTCGAGGTGTGGTCCGGCCTCCACTACTTCCTCGCCGAGGACGACGAGTTCGCCCGCCTCGCCGGGGAACACGGCGCGGAGATCTGGGACGTGCGCCGCCCGCCCGAGGACCTCACCGTCGCCGAGGGGGTCGCCCGCGACCTCGACTGCCGGATCGTCCTCACCGTCGGCACCGACTGCTCGACGGGGAAGATGACGACCACCTGCGAACTCGTCGAGGCCGCCCGCCAGGCGGGCCTCGACGCGGGGTTCGTCCCGACCGGCCAGACAGGTATCATGATCGAGGGGTGGGGGATTCCGATCGACCGGACGATCTCCGATTTCACCGCCGGGGCCGTCGAGCGGATGCTCGTCGAGCGCGCCGAGGAGTACGACCACCTCTTCGTCGAGGGCCAGGGGTCGATCGTCCATCCCGCCTACTCGGCGGTCACCTGCGGCATCCTCCACGGCGCGATGCCGGACGCGCTCGTGCTCTGTCACGCCGCCGGCCGCGAGCGCGTCCACGGCTACGAGTCGTTCCCGGTCGCCGACCCCGGCGACCTCGCGTCCCTCTACAAGGGGCTGGCCGAACCGATCCACCCGACGACGGTCGCGGGCGGCGCGCTCAACACCTCGTCGCTGGACGAGGCGGGCGCCCGCGAGGCGCTGGAGGCCTACGGGGCCGCTATCGACGCGCCCGCGACCGACCCGGTGCGGTTCGACGCCGGCGACCTCCTGGAGGGGCTATGAGGACCGACTTCGAGCGAGTCTCGCTCCCGCTGGAGCGACCGTTCACCATCGCGCGCGGGACCCAGACGACCGCGGAGAACGTCGTCGTCCGGATCGACGACGGCGACGACATCGGCGTCGGGGCCGCCGCGCCGTCGGCGCGCTACGGCGAGACCCCCGCCACCGTCGAGGCCGTCCTGCCGGACCTGCTGGCCGCCGTCGAGGACGTCGACGACCCGCTCGCGTTCGACGCTATCGACGATCGCCTCGACGCCGCTGTGGGCGACAACCCGGCGGCGAAGGCAGGCGTGCGGATCGCGCTGCACGACCTCGCGGCCAAACGGTTGAGCGTGCCGCTGTACCGGCTGCTCGGTCTCGACCCCGACCGGACGGTCACCACCTCGTACACGATCGGGCTCGACGACACCGAGATCATGCGCGAGCGGGCCGCGGAGGCCGTCGACGCCGGCTACGGCGTCCTGAAGACCAAACTCGGGACCGACCGGGACCGGGAGATCGTCCGCGCAGTCCGGGAGGCCGCCCCCGACGCGCGGCTCCGGGTCGACGCTAACGAGGCCTGGAGGCCCCGCGAGGCCGTCGCCAACTGCGAGTTCCTCGCCGAGCACGGCGTCGAGTTCTGCGAGCAACCCGTCCCCGCCGATCACCCCGAAGGGCTGCAGTACGTCCACGAGCGGTCGGCGGTCCCCATCGCGGCCGACGAGTCCTGCGTGACCCTCTCCGACGTCCCCCGCGCGGCCGGCGCCTGTGACGTCGCGAACATCAAGCTGATGAAATGCGGGGGGCCGCGGCAGGCCGTCGCGATGGTCCACGCCGCCCGCGCTCACGACCTGGAGGTGATGCTCGGCTGCATGGTCGAGACCAACGCCGCCATCGCGGCAGCCTGTCACCTCGTCCCGCTGGTCGACTACGCCGACCTCGACGGCGCGCTCCTGCTGGCCGAGGACCGCTACCAGGGCGTGCCGATGCCCGACGGGACCGTCGACCTCGCCGCCGTCGACCGCTCCGGCACCGGCGCCCGCCGGGGTCGGGGGCCCGACTGAGCGCGCCCGATCGCTGGCCGGCCCGCTCCCGCGGGCGGCGTTCTCCCACCTGCCGGTGACAGCCTATCGCAATTAAGGTCAATATATTCGTGGGGTGTCGTAGGGTCTCACCCGGAGGAACGCTTTAGTATGACCGGGGGAAGTCTTCAGTCGAGAGACATGTCCCACTCCGAATCTCCCCACGTCGTCGAACTCTACGTCCGCTCGCTCGCCGCCGGTGACAGCCAGGCCCGCGTCGAGGAGACGCTCTCTCGACTCCGGGACCTCGAGAGCGACGGCGCGATCGACGACTACGACGTCCACGTCTGGGGCGACGGCGTCGCCCTCGACTCGCAGGTGACCGAGACCGACGCGGGCGCGTTCATCCGCGAGCGCGTCGCCGCGTTCCGCGAGTGGGCCCACGAGGCCGACCGCGACCTCGCGGGCTTCGACGAGCGCACGACTCACTCGGCGATGACCGGTCGCGCACACCGGAACCTCTCGGTGCCCGCGATGGCGCTGTGCGAGCGCCGCGGCGAGGACATCGAGTGGGTCGCCCCCTGCGAGGACGACGGGACCGTCACCGTGGGCGACCGCCTCGACGCCCTCGAGGAAGAGACCGTGAGCGACCCCGAGGTAGTCGCCGCGCCCCCCGCCAACGACTGATCGCGGCCGCCGTCCGCCGCGCCGGGGCGGGGCCGCGGTCGGCGGTGCGCCCCCTCCCTCCTCGGCTCGTTCCGGCGGGACCCCAACCCTGGCCCCGACCGCTCTCAATACACTTATCCTGCGCCCTCGGCTTGTCCGGGTATGAGCGATATCTCCGTCACGCTCCCGGACGGCTCCGAACTCACCGTCGAGGAGGGCGCGACCGTCGAGGACGTCGCCTACGCAATCGGCGAAGGCCTCGGCCGCGACACCGTCGCGGGCGTCATCGACGGCGACCTCGTCGACGCCGCGACGCCGGTCTACGACGGCGCCAGCGTCGAGATCGTCACGGAGGGGTCCGAGGAGTACCTCGACGTGCTCCGTCACTCGGCGGCCCACGTCTTCGCGCAGGCGCTCCAGCGGCTCTTCCCCGAGGCGAAACTCACTATCGGTCCCTGGACGGACGAGGGGTTCTACTACGACATCACCGGAGTCGACCTCGACGAGGAGGACCTGCGTGACATCGAGGGCGAGGCCGAGGCGATTATCGGCGAGGACCTCGACATCCAGCGGTTCACCCGCCCCCGCGAGAAGGCCTTCGAGATCTACGAGGACAACCCGTTCAAGCAGGACATCCTCGAGAACGAGGCCGACGGCGAGGACCCTGTCTCCTTCTACCGACAGGGCGAGTTCGAGGACCTCTGTCGCGGTCCGCACGTCGACTCGACCGGCGAGATCGGCGGCTTCGAACTGCTGGAGGTCTCGGCGGCGTACTGGCGTGGGGACGAGGACAACGAGACGCTGACCCGCGTCTACGGGACCGCCTTCCCCACCGAAGACGAACTCGAGGAGTTCCTCGAGCGGCGCCGGGAGGCCCAGGAGCGCGACCACCGCAAGATCGGTCGGGAGATGGACCTCTTCTCGGTGCCGGCCCACTCGCCGGGCTGTCCCCACTACCACCCCAACGGGATGACGATCCGGCGGGAACTCGAGGAGTACGTCCGCACCAAGAACGACGAACTCGGCTACGACGAGGTCTGGACGCCGGAACTCAACAAGGCCGAACTCTGGAAGCCGACCGGCCACTACGACGCCTTCAAGGAGGAAGGCGAGATGTTCGCGTGGACCCAGGACGACACCGAGTACGGCCTGAAGCCGATGAACTGCGCGAACCACGCCGCCATCTACGACGGCCAGCAACACTCCTACCGAGACCTCCCCGTCCGGTTCTCGGAGTTCGGCACCGTCTACCGCAACGAGCAGTCCGGCGAGCTCTCGGGGCTGCTCCGGGTCCGCGGACTGACCCAGGACGACGGCCACGCGTTCATCCGTCCCGACCAGATCGAGGGCGAGATCGTCGAGACGCTCCGGATCATCGAGGACATCTACGGCCACTTCGACCTGGAGGTGCTCTACAAGCTCGAGACACAGGGCGAGAACGCCGTCGGCAGCGACGAGATCTGGGACCGGGCGACGACCGCGCTCCGGGAGGCCCTCGAGTCCGAGGGGCTGGACTACGACGTCGAGGAGAGCGAGGCCGCCTTCTACGGCCCGAAGATCGGCATCGACGCCAGGGACGCGCTGGGCCGGGAGTGGACTATCGGCACCGCCCAGCTCGACTTCAACATCCCCGAGCGGCTCGATCTCACCTACGTCGGCGAGGACAACGAGGACCACCGGCCGGTGATGGTCCACCGCGCGCTGCTGGGGAGCTTCGAGCGGTTCATGGGCGTGATCACCGAGCACTTCGACGGCAAGTTCCCCCTCTGGCTCGCCCCCGAGCAGGTGCGCGTGCTCCCGATTACCGACGACAACCTCGAGTACGCCGGCCGGGTCGCCGCCGACCTGGAGGACGCCGGCTTCCGGGTCGAGGTCGAGGACCGCTCGTGGACCATCGGCCGGAAGATCCAGGCCACCCACGAGGACCGCGTCCCGTACATGCTGATCGTCGGCGACGACGAGGAGGGGTCGGGGACCGTCGCGGTCCGCGACCGGAAGGAGCGCGAGCGCCAGGGCGTCGATCCCGGCGAGTTCCGCGCCCACCTCGTCGAGGAGCGCGACGAGAAGCGCGTCGAGCCGGAGTTCCTGGCGGAGCAGGACTGAGAGCCGGCGTCGGCGGCCCCGTTCGAGGCGGCGCGATCGGAACCTGCCTCACTCCTCCCAGGTGATATCGTCCGAGCGAGCGGTGTCCCGAAGGATGAACGGCCCGATGGCGAAGGTCCGCTTGGCCACGGTCGCGATCCGCAGGATGTACGAGAGCAGGACGACGAAGGGGACGATCCCGGCGGTCGTCGCCGCGTTCATCACCCACGTGTAGTCGTCGATCCCGAGCGTAACGCCGGTGAACGTCGTGGGGTCGACGTATTGGAGCATCCCGAACGTGATGATCAGCGCCGGGATCGAGGCGTAGAGGATCTCTCGCGAGAGGTTCATCAGCTCCCACTGGAAGTACAGCGTCTTGAAGTGTTCCCGGGCCGGGCCAAAGAACTTGAGGACCTCGATCAGGTCGTCGAGCGCGTCGTCGGCCTCCTCGGTGAGCGCGTCGGCGTGGTTCTCCCGGAGCCGATTGGCCTCGTAGATCTTCCAGGAGTAGTTGAAATCGAGGGCAGCGAACATCACGTCGAACTCGCCGAACTGAGCGCCGCTCAGCCGGCCGCCGACCGACTGGGCGTGGTCGGTCAGGCTGTCGACGTACTCTTCGGTCTGCCGGCGGAGCTGATCGTCCTCGCAGTCCTCGACGGCCTCCTCGAACCGGTTGGCGTAGGTCTGGCAACCGTCGAGGACCGCGGCCAGAAACGAGCCGGGATCCGGCGGGCTGACGCCCACGTCGAGCCAGCTCTCGATATCCCTACGGAAGTCGATCGAGCCCTGCATCCGCTGGCGCTGGTCGCCGAGCGCGCCGAGTTCCTGGGAGAGCACCAGCTGGCCGATGGTCACGACGATTGTGACGCCGGTAACGATGGCGCCGAACATCGGCGAAAACAGCCAGAACTGCGCGTTGTGCTCCTGCTGGATCATGCGGACCGGCGATAGGTCCATCACGCTGAACGCCGTCAGCGAGAGGAACACGACCGCCAGCACGCCGGCCGCGACCACCCACCGGTGGGCGTCCATGAGCAGCCAGAGCTTCCAGCTGCTCTCGTCGACCCGACCGCGCATCGTGTCCTGCGGCTGATCGCCGTTTCCGTCCTCGGTTCCGTCACTCATGAGTCAGCGGCCTCCATGGTTGGTGAAATCGATATCCGCTTGCACCTACAGGAGCGACCGGGCGCGGATCCGGAGGGACTGCTCGCCGACCAGCCCCGCGGAGTCGTCGAACGCGCGGACCGTCAGCGGGGTCTGGATGGGCAGGTACATCCCCACGCTGGTCTGTCCGCCCTCGACGGCCCCGGTCCAGACCGCCGTTCCCGCCGGATCGACGGCCGTCATCTCGCGTACTTTCATTTCCGTGGTCGCTGCTTCGGTCAGAGCGGCCTTCACTCTGACCTCGCTGCTGCCGACCGCGAGGCCGTTGACGACCGAGAACAACCTGAACACGTCAGTCGGGAGGCCCGGCGCCTCGGCCGAGAGATCGGTCGCCAGACAGCCGGAGAGTCCGACCGTCCCGGTCGCCGCGGCGGCGGCGAGAAACCGCCGCCGGGTCGACTCGCGCTCACCCGAATCGTCCATGGATGGCGTCTCGGCCCGCCGAGTAATTAGCTTCCGGCTACCGGCGAGTCGTCAGTTCGACTCCTCGTCTTTCAGCTCCTCGAGTTCCTCCTCGACGTCGCTGTCGGTGCTCCCGCCCGCGTCCGCGTCCGGCGTCGGCTCCTCGGTCTCGACGTCGGCGTCGCTGGCCGCCGCGGTCTCCGTCTCGGGGTCGGTCTCGGCGCCCGACCCGGACCCGCGGCCGGCCTCCTCGCGCAGCGTCTCGAGTTCGGCGTCGATCTCGCTGTCCGTCGAGAGCGACTCCAGTTCGCGGTCGATCTCGTCTTTGTCCGAGAGGGCGTCGTCGAGCGCCCCGCTCTCCTGGAGCTCGTCGAGGGCGGCCGCGCGGGCCTCCATGTCCTCGGTGCGCTCCTCGGAGCGCTCGATGGCGCGGTTGAGGTCGGCCATGTCGTCGCCGGCGCCGGTCATCGCCTCGCTGACCCGGGTGCTGGCCTCGGCGGCCTCGTAGCGGGCCTTCATCGACTCCTTTTTCGTCCGGAACTCCTCGATGCGGCTCTCGAGCTGGTCTTTCTTCTCGACCAGCGAGTCCTGGGTCTCCTGGAGGTCGGCGATCTGGGCCTCCAGGTCCTCGATCTGGTTCATCTTCTGTTTCTTCTTCTCGAGGGCCTTCTGCGCGAGGTCGTCGCGGTCCTGCTCGACGGCCTTCCGGGCCTGCTCGTTGTGCTTGTCGACGTTCTCCTCGAGGCGGCGCTTCTGGATCTCGAGGCGCTTCTTCTGGGTCGTCAGGTCCGCGATGCCGCGCTTGACGTCTTGGAGCTGGTCGCGGAGCTGCTCGTAGGAGTAGTCGAGCGTCTCGTTCGGATCCTCCATCCTGCCGAGCATGGCGTTTATTTTCGACCGGACGACGTAGGACGCGCGTGAGAGGATTCCCATGGACCACCGTAACGCTCCTGGCGTCTTAAGCCCACAGGACGCCCCTGCGCGGTCGACCGGCGGGCGGATCCCGGTTCCGGTCCCGTCCCGTTCGGCCCCGCTCGCAGGCCGGATGGACTGCTGGACGCCACTGCGGGAGCGACGCCCCCGTATCGTCAAGGTGCCGGCGCGCCGACGGTCGCCCATGAGCGACGCCGACAGCGACACCGTCGTTGGGCGGGTCCCGCTCCGATCAGCGGTTGCGGGCCGTGAGCGACGCGCTCGCTCCCGAAGTGGCCTGTCTCCGCTTCGACTACGGGCCCTGGGACGAGGGGACGGGCGAGCGCACCGACGCCGAGCGGGCCGTCGCGTGGGCGCGCGAGCGCTACGACCGCGTGGGGCTGTTCGGCTTCAGTTTCGGCGGGGCGGTAGCGCTGCTGGCAGCCGCCGAGACCGACCCCGGGTGCACGAGCGCGCTCGCGCCGACGGCCCGCCTCCCGGCCGGACTGGACGCCGCCGCGGCCCTCGACCGGATCACGGGCCCCGTCCAGGTCGTCTACGGCGAGCGCGACGACGCCGCCGACTGGGAGCCGGTCGTCGAGCGCGCCCGGGGACTGGACTGCGAGGTCGCGGCGCTGTCCGCCGATCACTTCTTCGTCGGGCAGGCCGGGAAAGCCGCCGACCGCGTCGCGGCGTTCTGCCACGCGCACCTGTAGGGTGTGACAGCCGCCGCCGAGTGACAGCCGCTGTCGAAGGACTGCCACTCCCGAAACGGTTTTGGCCCGGACAGGCACACCCTCGGTATGCCGACAGCGCCTACGGGCTACGACCCGACGCTGGGGGAGAAGTTCATTTTCGTCACCGGCGGGGTGATGAGCGGCCTCGGGAAGGGCATCACCGCCGCCTCGACGGGCCGGTTGCTCGCCAACGCCGGCTTCGACGTGACGGCGGTGAAGATCGACCCCTACCTGAACGTCGACGCCGGGACGATGAACCCCTTCCAGCACGGGGAGGTGTACGTGCTCAAAGACGGCGCGGAGGTCGACCTCGACCTGGGGAACTACGAGCGGTTCCTGGACATCGACATGACCTCCGATCACAACGTCACGACCGGGAAGACCTACCAGCACGTCATCGAGAAAGAGCGGGCCGGCGACTACCTGGGCAACACCGTCCAGATCATCCCCCACGTCACCGACGACATCAAGCGGCGCATCAGGGAGGCCGCCGCGGGCCACGACGTCTGCATCGTCGAGGTCGGGGGCACGGTCGGCGACATCGAGGGGATGCCGTTCCTGGAGGCCCTGCGCCAGTTCGTCCACGAGCAGGACGACGACGACTTCCTGCTGACTCACGTCACGCTCGTCCCCTACTCGAAGAACGGCGAGCAGAAGACGAAGCCGACCCAGCACAGCGTCAAAGAGTTGCGGTCGATCGGTCTCCAGCCGGACGTGCTCGTCGGGCGCTGCGAGGACCACCTCGATCCGGAGACCAAAGAGAAGATCGCGCTGTTCTGCGACGTCCCGACCGACGCCGTCTTCTCGAATCCCGACGTCGAGGACGTCTACCACGTCCCGCTGACCGTCGAGGAGGAGGGCCTCGACGAGTACGTGATGGGCCGACTGGGGCTGGCCGACCGGGTGATCCCGAAAGCCGAGCGGGACAACCGGTGGCGCGACCTCGTCACCCAGGAGACCCGCGGCGAGGTCGAGGTCGCGCTGGTCGGCAAGTACGCTCTCGAGGACGCCTACCTCTCGATCCACGAGGCGCTGAAGCACGCCGGCCTCGAGCGCGGCGTCGAGGTCGACGTCCAGTGGGTCGACGCCGAGGAGATGAGCCCCGACCACGAACGCCGCCTCCGGGGCGCCGACGCGGTGATCGTCCCCGGCGGGTTCGGCGTTCGGGGCACCGACGGGAAGCTAGAGGCGATCCGCTACGCCCGCGAGGAGGGGGTTCCCTTCCTCGGGCTCTGCCTGGGCTTCCAGCTGGCGGTCGTCGAGTTCGCCCGGAACGTCAGCGGACTGACCGGCGCGAACTCCAGCGAGTTCGCGGAGGGGACGCCCCACCCCGTGATCGACCTCCTGCCCGAGCAGTACCACGTCGAGGACATGGGCGGGACGATGCGGCTGGGCGCCTACGAGACCACGGTCGAACCGGGGACGCTCGCGGCCGAACTGTACGGCGGGAACTGCGTCGAGCGTCACCGCCACCGGTACGAGGTCAACCCCGAGTACATCGACCGACTCGAGAGCGACGGACTCGTCTTCTCGGGACGCGTCAACAACCGCATGGAGACACTCGAACTCCCCGAGCACCCCTACTTCCTCGGCACGCAGTTCCACCCCGAGTTCCGATCCCGGCCCGGACGGGCCTCGCCGCCCTTCCTCGGCCTGCTCGACGCCGTCCTCGACCGCGCGGAGGTGACGGCCTGATGGTCGACACCGGCGAGTTCGTCGAGGAGGCAGTCGCGGAGATCCGCGGGGCGGTCGGCGACGCCAACGCCGTCATCGCGCTGTCGGGCGGCGTCGACTCCTCCGTGGCGGCCGCGCTCGCTTACGAGGCCATCGGCGACCGACTCACGCCGGTGTACGTCGACACCGGCCTGATGCGGAAAGGGGAGACCGAGGAGATCCGCGAGACCTTCGACTACATGGAGTCGCTGCGGGTGGTCGAGGCCCAGGAGCGGTTTCTCGACGCGCTCGCGGGGGTCACCGACCCCGAGGCGAAGCGCCACGCCATCGGCGAGCGGTTCATCCGCGAGTTCGAGCGAGAGGCCCGCGACGCCGACGCCGACTACCTCGTCCAGGGGACGATCTACCCCGACCGCATCGAGAGCGAGGGCAACATCAAGTCCCACCACAACGTCGGCGGCCTGCCGGAGGTGGTCGACTTCGAGGGGATCGTCGAACCTGTCCGGGACCTCTACAAGGACGAGGTCCGCGAGGTCGCCCGCGCGCTCGACCTCGAGGAGGTCGTCAGCGAGCGGATGCCGTTCCCCGGTCCGGGACTCGCCGTTCGGATCGTCGGCGAAGTCACCGAGGAGAACCTCGAGGTGGCCCGGGAGGCGACCCACGTCGTCGAGGACGAACTCACCTCCTACGACCCCTGGCAGGCGTTCGCGGCCGTCATCGGGAAGGCGACGGGGGTGAAAGGCGACAACCGCGTCCACGGCTACGTGGTCGCGGTCCGCTCGGTGGAGTCCCGCGACGGGATGACCGCCCGCGCCCAGGAACTCGACTGGGAGACGCTCCAGCGGATCCAGTCGCGGATCACCGGCGAACTCCCGAACGTCTCGCGCGTGCTCTACGACGTCACGCACAAACCGCCCGCGACCATCGAGTACGAATGACCCGGGCGATCGTCGTCGGCAGCGACCCGAACGGGATCGGCGAGGCGCTGGCCGACCGCGGCGTCGAGGTCGCTCGGGCGACCGGTACCGGCGACAGGGAGGCGCTGACCGACGCCGGCGTCGAGGGCGCCGACCTGCTGGTGGTGACCGACGCCGGTCTCGCCACCTCCATCCCGGTCGCACGGGAACTGACGCCCGACATCAAGGTCGTCGCCTACACGGGCAACTCCCTGCCGGAGTTCGCGCTGGCCAGCGCCGCCCTCATCGTCGACCCGGACCTGATGAGTCCCGAGACGGTCGCCGAGGAACTGGCGTAACCTCCCTCTCGATCCCCGGTACCCCGCTATCCGAGAGAGATCTGGGGAGAGTCGACCCCGATCTGGCGCCGATTCGTGTCAGATTTTACAAATAAATCACGTCGATCGCGGCCGGACGTGTCGTCGACGTCGCGGAGATACCCCAGCAGACGGCAGGTACTCGCGTCCGCCGGCGCGACCGGGGTCGCCGCAGTCGCCGGCGTCGGTAGCGCCGCGGCGGACAGTCACGACGGTCGGGAGTTCGCGGTCGTGCGCGCAGCGCACTTCTCGCCGGACGCGCCGAACGTCGACGTCTACGTCGGCGATCACCGGATCCTGGCCGACGTCCCGTTCGGCGCGATCTCGGGGTACACGTCGCTCCGTCCGGGCCGATACCGGGTCCGGATCACGGCGGCGGGCGCCCCCGACACCGTCGCGTTCGACGACCACCTCGATCTCCCCGCCGGGGAGTTCACCGTCGCGGCGACGGGCGAACTGTCCGAGGGGACGTTCGAACCGCTCGTACTGGAAGACGACGCCGGCCGGCCCGGGCGGGGGACGACGCGCGTCCGGGTCGTCCACGCCGCGCCCGACGCGCCGGCGGTGGACGTGACCGCCGGCGACGGGACGGCGCTGTTCGAGGGCGTCGCGTTCGGTGATTCCGGCGGTTACGCCACCGTTGACGCCGGCGAGTACGACCTCGCAGTCCGGTCCGCCAGCGGCGGCGACCCGGTCGCCGAGGTTCCGGCGACCTTCGAGTCCGGGACCGTCTACACCGCCTTCGTCACGGGCTATCTTACCCCCGACGACGAACCGACCGACGAGGCGTTAGCGCTCCTCCTCGAGGCCGACGACCAGTGAGATCCTGCCCTGGTCAGTAGCCGGTTCCCCTTCCGGTCCTCTCCGCCTCCGCGCGACTGATCGACGTGCCTACAATCCAGGGAGGTGACGAACGTGCGTAATGGAGGCGGGCTCTGGCAGGTCCTCGCCGGGACCCGCGGCGGTCCCAACCGAGCGCGAGTCCTGCGGGCCCTCGACGAGCGCCCCCGCAACGCCAATCAGCCCGCGGAGGACCCCGACCTCAGCTACAAGACCGTCACCTACCACCTCGACGTCTTCGAGGAGAACGCCGTGGTCCGGAGCACCGACACCGACTACGGGACGGTCTACCTCCCGTCCGAGCGGGCACGGTCGAACTGGGAGACGGTCGAGCGGATCATTCAACAGGTGGAATGAGTATGAGACGGGACACACACGAACCGGCGGGCGGAGGTACGAACGAACGAGTCTCCTACTCGACGTCGCGCGAGTCGCGGCCGCTGTCGACGTCGCCATGTTGCTCGCGTTGACCGCTATCTGAGCCGGCAGTTACCGGCAGATACGCTCGAAACAGACCCTCGGCGCGCTCGTGTTCGCCCTGTTTCTCCTCGCGGAGAACGCGCTCGCGTTCTACTACTACGTCTTCGCCGGCCTTGAGGTCAGCCCGTCGGCGATCCGAGCGATGATGCTCCTGCAGGTGCTCGAGGCGCTGAGGATCGCCTTCCTCGCGTGGGTTACGGCCAGTTGACGGGACCGACCGGCCGCCGCTCCCGCTTGTCGGTCGCGTCAGCGGGGGGACCGCCGGGTCGGACTCCGGGGCCGCTCACCTCGCGCTCTCGACCGCGTCCCGGGCGGCCTCGGTGTCCCCGTGCTCCTCGTAGGCGGCCATCAGGTCCCGGGCGAGGTCCATCGCCGCCGCCCGGTCACCCACCTCGTGAGTGCGTTCGATCTCCGCCGGGGCGGTGACGCTCCCCTCGACGATACCGACCTGCCAGACTCCCGCGTCGTCACGCGACTGGTTGCCCCCGATCGGGGCCGCGTGGATCTGCACCTCGTCGGCGCCCGCCCGCTCGAACAGTTCCGGCTGTCTCGGATCGTACTTGTTACTCATCGCAGGCCCGTCCGGGTCGTCCTCGCGCTTGCTTTTCGTCGTGGTCCAGCCGCCGGGCAGGGAGTTGCCGTCGGAGTTACTCTCGCTCATCGACCGCCGGTACGCGCGGCCCGGAAAAAGGTCTGGTGCGGTCCGCTGCAAGGACGGCGGCGAGACGTTCGAACTCGAATTCGAACCGCGGGCGGCCGATCGGGTCGAGGGCGCTCGCCGCTACTCGATGCGCTGGCCCAGTTCCGCGAGCCGGACGCTCCCGCCCCGGAGGAACGGGACGCCGTGGCCCATCGCCAGCACCTCGACGGCCGGTTCGCGGTCGGCGAAGTCGTGGATGCTCTCGCGGACGTCCTCGGTGTCGTAGCTGAGGTACCACGGCGAGGGGCGGAGTTCGCCGTCGCGCTCGATCACCAGGTCGCCGACGAACGCGATCGACAGCGCCTCGCTCGCGTAGGCGACGTGGCCGGGGGTGTGGCCGGGCGTCTCGTAGACCTGAAACGTCCCGACCCGGTCGCCGTCTCCGACCGCCTCGACGGCGAGATCCGGCGCGTCGGTGAACGGCCCCGTCAGCCGGTGGAGCAGGCCCTTCGGCGTCCGAGCGTCGGGGCGGGCCCGCCCGGCGAGGAGGTCGGCGTCGTCGCGCCCGACGTAGACTGTTGCGTCCCGGAGGCCGAGTTTCGCCAGCCCCCCCGCGTGGTCGATGTCGTAGTGGGTGAGCAGGACTCGTTCGATCTCGCTCACGTCGTGGCCGGTCGCCTCGGTCTCGGCGGCCAGGCGCTCGGCGTCGAGGGGCGTCCCGGCGTCGACGAGCGTGAGCACGTACTCGTCGTCGTCGACGACCTCGGGGGCGTCGGAGGGCGCCTCGACGTCGGCCTCCTCGACGACCTCGGCGGGCAGGTCCTCGACGAGATACGCGTTCACACCGCGTAGTTCGATGAGCCAGCAGCGGTCCGTGAGTTCGGTGGGCATACCTCTCCGTAGGCGGAGGTGGGGGAAAAGCGCACCCGTCGGGGGCGGCGTCCGCCACTGGGTGGCGAACTCCTCCGGAGATTCGCGCGACCGCTGTCGTCGGTCCGCGAGACGAGGCCGCCGGGGGGAAGAGGCGACCGCGACGGCTACACCGACAGCCGGGACCGGACGAGGTTCGAGAGCGTCCGGAGCTTCGAGGGACGGCGGATCCGCTCCATCTCCTCGTCGCTCAACTCGAAGTCGAAGACCTCCAGGTTCGCCGCGAGGTGCTCGCGGCTGGTCGCCTTCGGGACGGCGACGACGTTCTCGTGTTGGATCGCCCATCGGAGCGCCACCTGCGCCGGCGACTTCCCGTAGTCGTCTGCGACCGCGCGGATCACCTCGTCCTCGAGGACGCCGCCGTGACCCAGCGGGCTGTAGGCGGTCAGCGCGAGGTCATGGATCGAGCAGTAGTCGAGCAGTTCCGTCTGGTCCCAGTAGGGGTGAAACTGCACCTGGTCGGTGAGCACCTGCGCCGAGGAGAACTCCCGGGCCTCCGCCAGCAGGTCGAGGTCGAAGTTGCTCACGCCGATGTTCTCGACGGTCCCCCGGTCGACGAGTTCGTTCATCGCGTCGATCGTCTCCCGCAGCGGGGTCCGGCGGTTGGGCCAGTGGATCAACAGGAGGTCGAGATAGTCGGTCCCCAACCGCGCGAGGCTCTCCTCGGTCGATCGAAGGACGCCATCGTAGTCCCGGTTTCCACCCTCCAACTTCGTCGCGAGGAAGACCTCGTCGCGGTCGACGTCGCTGGCGCGCAACGCCTCGCCGACCTGCCGCTCGTTGCCGTAGATCTGCGCGGTATCGATGTGGCGGTAGCCCAGTTCGAGGGCGGTCGCGACCGCGCGGCGGCAGTCGTCGCCGGTCTGGCGCCACGTTCCGAGGCCGATCTTCGGCAGGTCGACCCCCTGGACGGAGACGTGTTCCATACTCGACCGAGGGCCTCCGCGGGGGTATAGCTTGCCGCCGCGCTCCCCGCTCGGCTGGGGGCGACGGCGTTCTCGGTCCGTGCCGGGGATTTGACGCCGGAGTGGACCAGCCTGACAGGAGTGATGATCCACGGGAGCCGGCGGTCCGGATCGGTATCGTGGTCGCGACAGTGGCCGGGCTCTGGACCGGGGCCCGCCTGCTGGCCGACGCCGTCGTGCGGCTGGCTCGACGGGTCGGGCTGTCGGAGCTCACGATCGGGCTGACCGTCGTCGCTATGGGCACGTCGACGCCGGAACTCGTCGTCACCTCCGACGCCGCGTTCAGGCGGCTCGGCGACATCGCGGTCGGGAGCGTCGTCGGCTCGAACATCTACAACCTCGCGTTCGTCCTCGGGGTCGTCTCCCTGGTCCGGGTGATCCCGGTCGAGCGCTCGCTGGTCAACCGCGACGGGATCGCGCTGCTCGCGAGCGCGCTCGCGGGGGCGGGCGCGATGCTCGACCTGACGGTATCGCGGATCGAGGGGCTCGCGCTCCTCGGACTGCTCGTCGGCTACACCGCACTCCTCCTGCGTCGGGGGGCGGGCCCGGAACCGTCCGGTACCACGGACCCCGGCTCCGGCGCAGGCGCGACCAGGGCACCGCCGGACGCCGGAGCGGAGGCCGACAGGGAGGCAGTGCCGGTCGCCGCCGCGACCGATCGGGCGGCGTTCCGACCCCGCGACGTCGCCCTCTTCACCGCCGGACTGGTCCTGATCCTCGTCAGCGGCGACCTGATGATGGGCGCGGCGTCGGAACTTGACCCGCGGCGCCGGCGTCTCCGACTGGGTGACCGGGGGGCGATCGTCGCCGCCGGCACCTCGACCCCGGAGTTCGCGGTGTCGCTCGTGGCGACGCGTCGCGGCAGCATCGGAGTCTCCGCGGGCAACGTCGTCGGGAGCAACGTGTTCGACGTCCTCGGGATCATGGGGCTGGGCGCGATGCTCCGGCCGCTGTCGTTCGGCGCGGTGGCCCTCGAGAGCGTGGCCTGGCTCGTCGCCGTCAGCGCAGCCATCGTCGCCGCTCTCTGGACGGGCCGACAGCTCTCCCGGCCGGAGGGTGGCCTGCTGGCCTGCTCCGGACTCGCCTGGTGGGTGCTGGGCCTGCTCGGCCTGGTCGGGTGAGGCGAGTCCGCGAGCCTCCGAGAACGGTCGAGCGAGTCCGGAGTCCCCCGCTCGCGGCTGTGACTTCCGGTCCGGGCGGCGTCCGACGATTCGGTCGACGACACCGGATCGCGCCCTACCGAGGGTTTCGAACGTTCGGAACCATCCTCCCGTCAGTGCGGATTCGAAGGCCCAAAGCCGGTAAGTGAACGTCCCGTAGGCAGTGACGTCACGAGCGTTCGAGCAGCGCTGCAGCAGTTCCTGACGACCCCGGTGGTACTGGGCGTCTGGAGCGTCCTCGTCGCGCTCTCGCTGGGCGTGCTCGTCCGCGACCTCCGGGCGAACAACGAGGCGCTCGGCAGTCTCATGAAGTACGTCTGGGGATTCACGGTGCTGTACTCGGGGCCGATCGGACTGGCGGTGTACTGGTACTCCGGACGGACGCAGATCTCCCAGAACGTCCGGCAGTGGCTCCGGAAGGCCTCCTCCGCGCTGTCCTCGGATACGTCGCGGTCCGCGGCGAACGACGCGAGCTTCTCGCTGTGGGTCTCCGTGATCCACCGCGATCGGGTGCTGTCGACCATTGCTGTGAGCCGGGCGCCGGTCGAACGCTCCCGACCGGGCTCCCCGTGGCGGGGTATCGACTGCCACCCCGATGCAAACGTATGACAGTTGATATGCGGCGGCCGAGAGAAAGCCGGTGAAACGATCGAAACTGTGCGTCCCGGTCCCGACGAACCGTTCTTACTCCCGACTGGTCCGGCGCCGGGACGGCGCTGGAGACGGTCTCCGGATCGCTCGTCGTCCGGGACTCGGCCGGTCGCCCCCGCGGGTCGGCACCGTCGCAGCGACTTTACCCCCGCCCGACGAGGGTGGGGTATGCTCGACCGCTACGACTACGAGACGCCCGACGACGGCGAGGTCGCCTCCGGCGAACTCGTCGTGACCGACGACGTGCTCGTCAAGTGTTTCGCGCTCGGCCCCGGCGCGGAACTCGAAGCCCACGAACACGGGGACGCGACCAACGTCTTCCACGTCCTGGAGGGGACGGTGACGGTCCTCCAGGGCGGCGACGAGGAGCGCGTGACGGCCCCGGGGGTCGTCCTGCACGAGCGAGGAGTCGCCCACGGCGCGCGCAACGATACCGACGAGGTGGCGGTGCTGACGGCCAGCCTCTGCCCGCTGCCCTCATAGTCCCAGCGCCCGAGCGACCGACCGCGGTCGGAAGCCGACGGCCTCCGCGAACCGCTCGGAGCGAAGCGAGGTGTCCCGGTGCAGCGACGGGTCCTCGGGCATCGAAACGCCCCGGACCCGCCGGTGGGGAAGCCCGAGCGCCTTCGCGCCCGTGCGGTGGAACGACCGGACGCTCGTGCGCGGCGTCGGGACGTGGACGACCACGCACTGGTCGCCCAGCGCGAGCGCGACGACCGCGTGGGCGGCGTCGGTCACCGCGACGGGGCTCTTGTACATGTCCTCGTAGTACCGGACGGTCTCGCCGGACAGCAGTCGCTCCCGGGTGCGGGCCAGCCGTGGGTCCAGCGTCCCGCGCGCGAACCCGAACAGGTAGTCCGTCCGGAGGATACAGGCGTCCGCGAGGTCCGCCGCGCGCTCCTCGAAGGCCCGCAGTCGGTCGCCGTAGCGGGACTTGGGAGTCGACTCGTCGGACTCGACGTACGATCCCCGATCCCCGTCGAAGACGCCCGCGCTGGAGACGTAGACAAGGCGGACGCCCCGGTCGCGGCAGGCGCCGACGAACCGGTCGACGGCCCGCAGGAACCGCGGTCGCTCGTGGCCGGTCCGCTCGACGTGGGCGGCGAAGGCGACCGCGTCGACCTCCGAGAGCGGCAACCCGGCGGGGTCGTCCCTAAAGAAGTCGAAGGGGATCGCTGCCCCCTCGCGGGGGTCGCCGTGGTAGGTGCCCCCCGCCTGCGCCCCGACTTCCCTGAGCGCGTCGACGACCGCGCGCCCGAGAAAGCCGCTGGCGCCGACGACGAGGACGCGGGCGGTCACCGACGCGCCAGCCCCGCGAGGTGGGAGGCCTCGGGGACGACGATCTCCTCGCTGCCGAGGCGGGCCGCGTTCTCGCTGCCCGGGAGGCAGAAGACGGGAACGCCGTCCTCGCCCTCGGGGCGCTGGACGATCCCGGCGACAGCGCGCGTGCCGACCACGCGGGTGCCCACCTCCTCCCGGGAGAGCGTTCGGAACAGTTCGCCGAACCCGGCCAGTTCCTTGTCGAACAGGATCGCCGTCGCCTCGACGGTGACGTCGTCGGGGGTGACGCCGGTGCCGCCGGTGGTGACGACGACGTCGATCGACTCGTCGGCGACCGCGCTCTCGACGGCCGAGCGGACGTTCTCGAAGTCGTCGTCGACGACCTCGCGGGTCCCGACGGTGTGGCCCGCCCCCTCGAAGGCCGACTGGACGGCGTCGCCGGCGGCGTCGTCGGTCAGCGTCCGCGAGGAGGAGACCGTGAACACCGCCGCAGTCACCCGATCGAGGTCGTGACCGTGGTGGTCGTGGGTGCCCGATTCGCCGTGCTCGTGGCCGTGTCCGTGGCCGTCACTCATGACCGGCGGTTCGACGCCCCCGGGCATAAATCCCTCCGCGCCTATCGGCAGCGTTTTGCGCCACGCGGTCCCATCCCGAAGCATGAAAGCTGTTCAGTTCGAGGAGCACGGTGAGCGGGACGTCCTCGAGTACGCGGAGTTCGAAGATCCCTCCCCGGACGACGACGAGGTACTGGTCGACGTGAAGGCCGCCGGGCTCAACCACCTCGACGTCTGGACCCGCCGGGGGCTCCCGGGGGTCGACCTGGAGATGCCCCACGTCCCCGGTAGCGACGCCGCCGGCGTCGTCACCGAGGTCGGCGAGGGCGTCACCCGGTTCGAACCGGGCGACCGCGTGGCGGTCATCGCGGGGCGCGCGAGCGAGTTCGACGAGTTCTCCCGCAAAGGCGACCCCACGCTCGCCCAGGACTACCACATCATCGGCGAGCACGTCCGCGGCGTCCACGCCGAGCAGTTCGCGCTCCCCGAGGAGAACCTCGCGCCGGTCCCCGAGGGCGTCGACTGGGAGGTCGCCGGCTCCGCGACACTCGTGTTCGGCACCGCCTGGCGGATGCTGATCGACCGCGCCGACCTCGAGGCCGGCGAGTCGGTACTCGTGCTCGGGGCCTCGGGCGGGGTCGGCCACGCGGCGGTCCAGATCGCCGACCACGCCGGCGCCGAGGTGTTCGCGACCGCCTCCACCGACGAGAAACTGGAGTACGCCCGGGAGTGCGGTGCCGACCACGCGGTCAACTACGAGGAGGAGTCGTTCGCGGACGCCATCTACGAGGCCACCGACGGCCGCGGCGTCGACGTCGTCGTCGACCACGTCGGTCCGGCGACCTGGGACGACTCCCTGAAGTCGCTCGTGAAGGGCGGTCGGCTGGTCACCTGCGGTGCGACGACGGGACCGACCGCCGAGACCAACATCAACCGGATCTTCTGGAACCAACTGGAGATCATCGGCTCGACGATGGCCACGCCCGGCCAGTTCGAGGAGGTGCTCTCGCTGGTCTGGGACGGCACCTTCGAGCCCCGGATCCGCGCGGTCCTCCCGATGAGCGAGATCCAGCGCGCCCACGGGATGCTCGAGGACCGCGAGGGGTTCGGCAGCGTCGTCGTCGTCCCGGACAGCGAGTACGACGGGAGCTGAGGACGTGACCAACGACGGCGACGGGAGCGGCTACGTCCACGACCCCGATCGGCCCGACGCCGAGGCGGACGACCGCGACCCCCCGACCGATCCCCGGACGACCAGGGCGTACGTCGAGGGGGCCTCGTCCGCGGAGTCGTTCGGCCGCCGGGGGTGGGCGCTCGTCGGCGCGCTGTTCGTCGCGTTCGTCCTCGTCCCCGGGATCATCCTCTATCTCCCCTACGCCGGGGGCGCCATCCGGTCGCTGGGGCTGACCTACCGGGACGCCTACCTCGTGTTGCCGCTCGTCCCGGCGCTGGTGCTCGCCGCGCTGGCGGTCTGGACCGCCGTCGGGAACCGGTAGGCCCGTCGGGCCCACCTCCGCGGCGATCGGTACCGCTCTCTCGGCTGGGAGTACTGCCGGCCTCGCGATTACCACAGCCGCGATATCGACCTCCACCGGGCCTGCCGCCGGCTGATCGATTCCGTCACGACGGGTCGGCCGCTGTCCTCCGCCGACGGCCCCCGGAGCCGACGACCTGCCGGACTCGGAGGCGACCGACGCTCGGTCGGCGTCTGGGTCCTTACGCCGACGTTCGCGGCGGTCGCGGCGTACGCGCTCATCGCGCCGATGACCTGACCCGCCCTCGGGGGCCTATCACGGCCCCGCGCCTGCAAGCACAACTGGTGGGTCGCTCTCTCCCGCCGTTTCCGGCGTATGTCCGATCTTCAGACCGAGCGACAGGCGACCCGCGAGGAAGTCGCCGACTACCTCCGCGAGTTCGCCGACCAACTGGACGGCGGCGGGGCGACCGACGCGGGGAACCGCAACCGCGACCGAACGGGGACCGAGACCGCGAGCACCGACGCGAGTGCCGGGAACACCCCGACCGGCACAGACGCGCGGTCGGGGTCCGGGTCCAGGGCGGACGCGGACGCCGAGACGGGCGCTGACGCGACCGGCGACCGGACCCCGACCGCACACCCGGCCGGGAAGGTGACGCTGCTGGTCGGCAACGACAGCGCGACGATCAACCCTCCACGGGAGGTCACGTTCGGCGTCGAGGTGGGCAGCGACTCCTCGCTGATGTCCGGCGACGCCGAGATCGTCGAGTTCCGGATGCACTGGGACGCCAACGACGTCCCCCGGGACGACGAACTCCGGATCGAGTAACCTACCGCACCCCGGGGTCGAGCGGCACCTCGATCAGCGCGAGGTCGTCGCCCGGGACCACTCGGTCCAGGGCCGCCGCCAGGTCGTCCCACGACTGCGCGCGGTGGCCCTCGATCCCGAAGCTCTCGGCGAACGCCGGGAAGTCGGGGTTGCCGAGGTGGGTCCCGTAGGCCTCGCCGCCGCTCTCGGTCTGTTGCTCGGAGATGAGCCCGTAGTCGTCGTCGTTAAACAGGAGGACGGTGAACGAACAGCCGAGGCGCGCGGCGGTCTCCAGTTCGGAAGCGTTCATCATGAAGCCGCCGTCGCCCGTGGCCGCGACGACGTTCCGGTCGCCGCTCGGGAATCGCCCCTCGGTGTCCGCTCGGGTGCCGCCGACCGCGAGATCCGCCGCGACCGCGCCGGGGACGGCGATGCCCATGCTCGCCAGCCCGTTGGAGATGATGCAGGTGTTCGGCTCGTAGGTCGGGTAGTGGCGCGCAATAGCCATCTTGTGGCTCCCGACGTCGGAGATCAACACGTCCTCGTCGTCCAGCGCCTCCCGGACCAGCGGGAGCGCCCCCTTGACGGTGAACGGTGCGTCGGCGCGCGGCGAGCGGTTCACCTCCCCGGCCAGCCCCTCCCGGAGGTCGGCGTACCACCCCCGGTCGGTCGTCCCCAGCCCGGCCCCGCAGAGCGCCTCCAGCCCGGCGGCGATGTCACAGACCACCTCCACGTCCGGGACGTAGTGCTCGTAGACCTCCGCCGGTTCGAAGTCGAGGTGGACGATGGTCTTGTCGCCGTCCGGGTTCCAGCTCTCGGGGTCGTGCTCGGCGATGTCGTAGCCGACCGCCAGCACCGTGTCCGCCCGCTCGATGACGCGGTCGACCTGGTCGGCGCTGCCCGACTCGAGGGTCATCAGCGAGTGATCGTCGGCGTCGGAGACCGCTCCCTTGCCCATGTAGGTGGCCACCGCCGGCATGTCGGTCTCCTCGACCAGCGACCGGAGCTGGTGGGCCGCTCGCGTCCGAACCGCGCCGTTGCCTGCCAGCACGAGCGGCCGGTCGGCGGCCGCGAGCACCTCGGTGGCCCGGTCGACGGCCTTCCGGTCGGGGCTGGCCCGGCGGACGGACCGCTCGCGGGGCCGCAGCGGCTCCGCGTCGGTCTCCTCGGCGGCGACGTCCTCGGGGATCTCGATGTGGGTGGCGCCCGGCTTCTCGTGTTCCGCGAGCTTGAACGCCTTCCGGACCGACTCGTGGACGACGCCGGGGTAGTTCGCGCGGGTGTTCCACTTGGTGATCGGCTCGAACATGTCCACGATGTCGAGGTGCTGGTGGCTCTCCTGGTGGAGTCGCTCGCGGCCCCCCTGGCCGGTGAGCGCGACGACCGGCGACTTGTCGAGGTGGGCGTCGGCGACGCCGGTCAGCAGGTTCGTCGCCCCGGGGCCCAGCGTCGAGAGACAGACCCCGGCCTCGCCGGTGAGCCGGCCGTGGACGTCGGCCATGAACGCCGCTCCCTGTTCGTGGCGCACGGGGATGACATCGATCGGCGAGTCCCGCAGCGAGAAGAGGATGTCCTCGAGTTCCTCCCCCGGCACGCCGAAGACGTACTCGACGCCCTCCGCGGCGAGACACTCCGCGAGCAGGTCGGACGCTTTCATACCGGCGCTACGGGCGGCCGCCGCATGAAACCCGAACCTGAAACCGGGCGGTCATCGGCGGGCGAGAGGTGGGCGGCCCCCGCGCCGACGCGTTCATCGCCTCACAGCGCGTATCTGTACCGCGACCTACTACGAGCGTACCGCCTGCGGGCGCCGCTACCTCGGCGCTCGCGGCGGACGGTGTGCCCGCTGTGGCGGGCGGCTACAGAACCTCTCGGTGCGCCGAGAGCGAACGGCGCGGTCTACCGGTTCTGATCCTCGGCCGACTGCACCCACACGGTCTTCTCGTTGACGAACTCCTTGATGCCGGCCTCGTTCAGTTCGCGGCCGTACCCGGAGTTCTTCACGCCGCCGAACGGCAGGCGCGGGTCGGACTTCGTCAGTTCGTTGACGAAGACACCTCCCGACTCGATCCGCCGGGCGACCGACTCGCCGCGCTCCAGGTCCTCGGTCCAGACCGACCCGCCGAGACCGTACTTCGAGTCGTTGGCCAGGTCGACCGCCTCGTCCTCGTCGTCGACGCGGAACACGGCGGCGGCGGGGCCGAACACCTCCTCGCAGCCCATCTCGGCGTCCCGGTGGACGTTAGTGACGACCGTGGGCGGGTAGAAGAAGCCGTCCCGATCGAGCGGTTCGCCGCCCGTCTCGAGGGTCGCGCCCGCGTCGAGGGTCGCCTGGACCTGCTCGTGGACGTCCTCCATGAGGTCCTCGCGGGCCTGCGGGCCGACGTCGGTGTCCTCGTCGGTCGGGTCGCCGACCGTCAGCGACTCCATCTCGTCGACGAACGCGTCGAGGAACTCCTCGTAGACCGCGTCGTGGACGACGAACCGCTTGGCGGCGATACACGACTGCCCGGAGTTGATCGTCCGGGAGTTCGCCCCGACTTCGGCGGCGGTGGCCACGTCTGCGTCGTCGAGCACGACGAAGGGATCCGATCCGCCGAGTTCGAGCACCGTCGGTTTCAGCTCCTTGCCCGCGGTCTCGGCGACCGCGCGCCCGGCGCCCTCGCTGCCGGTGAGCGTCGCGGCGCGCACGCGGTCGTCGGTGACCACGTCGTCGATCTCCCCCGAGCCGACGAGCAGGCTCTGGAAGGCCCCCTCGGGGAACCCCGCCTCCAGGAACACCTCCTCGATGGCCTTCGCGGTCCCGGGCACGTTCGAGGCGTGCTTGAGCAGGCCCGTGTTGCCGGCCGCGAGGTTGGGCGCCGCGAACCGGAACACCTGCCAGAACGGGAAGTTCCAGGGCATCACCGCCAGCACCGGCCCCAGCGGCTCGTAGCTGACGAACGCCTCCGCGTGAGGAGCCGACTGCAGGCGCTCGTCCTGGAGATAGTGGTCCGCGTACTCCGCGTAGTGCTCGCAGACCCACGCGCACTTCTCGACTTCGCTCTCGGCGCCGGTGATGGGCTTGCCCATCTCTCGGGTCATCAGCTCCGCGTACTCCTCCCTGTTCTCCCGGAGCACGTCGGCGGCGCTGCGAATCAGCTTGCGGCGCTCGCGCAGCGGGCGAGCGCTCCAGGACTCGTAGGTGTCCGCCGACCGCTGGATGGCCTCCTCGACGTCCTCGTCGGTGTCGTCCTCGACGGGTTTGAGGTCCTCGCCCGTCGCGGGGTCGGTGCGGTCCATGCACAGAGTGAGTCGCGCCGGCCGGTTATGCGTTGACCCGACGCTCGCGGGGGGAGCCACCCCGGGTCCCGAACGACAATTTAATACGATCGACGATAACGTGCCTAGCCGTACCATGGCAAACGTGACCTACGTCGCCAGCGCTCTCCTCACGGGGCTGTTCCTGGCTGTCGTCGCCGGCGCGCTCGCCCGACTGGGGGCCCGCAGAATCGCGCCGACGCCGACGGGCCGTCCGGAGCGCGCCGGGGGCCTGGCGTCGACCGGGTACGACGCCCTCGACGGACTCGTCCGCAAGCAGACGACCTGGGTGGCCGGGTTCTTCCTGTTCACCCTGGGGGTCGTCGCGGGCGTGATCGCCTTCCTCCAGGGGGACGCCTCGGCGGGCGCCGGCGCGGGCCTCGGGCTGGCCGGCGCCGGCGCGCTCGCGCTGGTCGGCTTCCTGCTGTTCGGGACCTACTTCACCGTCCGCTCGCACGGCCGCTCGACCGCGGAGGCGATCGGCGTGGGGCTGTGGGCGCTCGGCCTCCTCCTCGTCGTCGCCGTCGCCCTGAACCTCCTCGTGTCCTGAGATGGGTCTCGCGGCCCCATCCCGTCTCCTGGATCGTGCGCCGGCCGGGACCGGCCTGCTGGGCGCCGTCGTGTTCGCCGAACTCCTGTTGCTCGTCGGCTACTTCGGCGCGACCGGCGCCCGGCTCACCGACCCCCGGTACGTCGTCTACCCGTTCGTCTGGATCAACGTCGGCCTCTGGGCCGCGGTCCGGACCCGTCCGCTGCCGTCGCCGCGCCGCCTGCGCTGGCTCGCGGCCGGATTCACCGGCGCTTACTTCCTCGCCCTGCTGTGGCTGGCCGGCCTGATCGGGGTCTACCCGGGGGGTCACGGTCACTCCCACGCCCACGTTCACGGGTGGCAGGTGGCCGTCTCCGCGCCCGGGTGGGGCCCCCGCATGGGCTACGCCGGCGAGGCGTTTCACGCCTACTTCGTCCCCTACCGCGTGCTCGGCTACCTCTCGCTGGCGTATCTCGCGTACGCGGCCGCGCTGGAGGCCGGCCGGGCGGCCCTCTCCGGCGTGCTCGGCCTCGCGTCCTGTGTCGGGTGTGCCTTCCCCGCGACCGCGGCGCTGGCCGCCGCGGTCG
>PXRR01000037.1:0-3285 GCA_003021975.1 Halobacteriales archaeon QS_5_70_17
GTCCCCGGTCCCGCGGCGTTCTACGCCCGCACTCCCGGGATCCGCCCCCTGGATTCCCCCCGCTGCTGGCGCTCGCCGGGCGTTTCCTGGCCGCGACCGGCTCCGCAACCGCGTCCGCAGGTCAGGCGGGCGACGAAGACGAGGACGACGACGCCGGCGAGGACCGTCAGGTCGTCGGCGAGATCTTCAGACTCGGTCACACGCCCGGCTCCGACCCCCCCGGCGCGTACGCGGAGGAGGACGTCCGCGTCGACGGCGAGATGGCCCTGCTGAGCAGCTTCCTCGGCGAGGGCGGGACGTTCCTCCACGATATCCGGGACCCGACCGACCCGACGGAGGTCCACCGCCTGCGATCGGCACCGGACGTCCGCAACGCGGACTGCGCGTTCGACCCCCGGGAGGGTCTCTACTACCGCAGCCAGGAGCCGAACGGAGAGGAGGCGTCCCTGGAAGGAGTCGAGGTCGTCGACTACGGGTTCCAGCGGGGATTCGTCGAGGGACCGGTCATCGTCTCGAAGATCTCCAACGGACCGACTCACAATCTGTTCCCCCACCCGGATCCCGAGACACCGGTCCTCTACACGACCCACGAGGAGATGACGATGAAGGCCTGGGACGTCAGCGATCCGTCCGCCCCGGAAGAGCTCTTCGCGGGCATCGCGGGCGGCTCGGCCCACGACGTCGTCGTCGACCCCACCGATGAGATCCTCTACTTCGCCGGCGAGGTACCGGTCGACGAGGACGGGAACGTCGACGAGCGCGAGGGCGGAGGGCACCACGACGAAGCCGGGGACGAAGACCGGGGCAGGTTCTTCAGCTACGCGTTCTTCGACGTGGGCGACCCCGGCGAGCCGGAACTGCTCGGCGGGCTCGACCCCACCGAGTACACGAGCCTCAAGGAGGCGGGAATGGACGGCGCCGGGTTCAAACACGGCGGCGGCCACTACGCCGACTACGACCCGCGGCGGGCCATCGCCTACGTCAGCGACGAGACGGGCCGCGGGGTCCCAGCCGGCAAGTGGGCGCTGGACGTCGGCTGGAAGGACGGCTCCTTCGAGGATCCGGTCCCCCTCGGGTTCACCCGCTCGCCCAACGCGGAACTCCAAGAAGAGGTCGACGAACTGTTCGACTGGACGACTCACAACCACGACGTCGTCCCCAAGCCCGACGCGACGCTGCTGGTCAGCGGCGACTACCACGAGGGTACCGTGGTCTACGACTTCACCGACCCGGAGAACCCCGCGCCCTCCGACCAGTACCGGACCGACGACGGGGCCGACGAGGTCGGCGAGGGCGACGGACCGATGTTCTTCCCCGAGGAGGACTCCCCGCCGATGGCTTGGGGGGCGAACTACAACGAGGAGCGCGACCTCGCGGTGACCAGCGACATGTGGACCGGCCTCTACGTGTTCACTGTCACGCCGACGGTCAACGAGGACGGTGGCGGCGACACAGAAGGGGACGGTGACGACGACAGCGAGGGCGACGGAGAGAACGACGACGGCGGAGACGACGAGGAGAACGCCAGCGGAGGCGACGAGGACGACCACGGCGACGGGAACGGCGACGGGAGCGGGGGCTGAGCGCACCCTCGTCGCTCTTTTTGGCTGGGGCTACAGCGCAGCGGCGAGGAGCGTCAGGCCTCGAGCGTGCCGTGGTCGCGCATCTCGGCGTTGATCTTCTCGATCAGGAGGTCGACCGCCGATCGGTTCATCCCTTCGGGGATGATGACGTCGGCGTGTTTCTTCGTCGGTTCGACGAACTGCTCGTGCATCGGCTTGACCGTCCCGAGGTACTGGTCGACGACCCCCTCGAGGTCCCGGCCGCGCTCGATCACGTCGCGCTGGATGCGCCGGAGGATGCGGACGTCGGCGTCCGTCTGGACGTAGACCGAGAGATCCAGCAGTTCCCGGACCTCGCTCTCGTAGAGCGCGAGGATCCCCTCGACGATCACGATGGGGGTCGGCTCGACGGTGACCGTCTCCGGCACCCGGTTGTGGACAGCGAAGTCGTACTGGGGCATCTCGATCGTCTCGCCGGCCAGCAGGCGGTCGAGGTGGTCGACCAGCAGTTCCCACTCGAACGCCGAGGGGTGGTCGTAGTTGACCGCCTCACGTTCCTCCATGGGGAGACGCGAGAGGTCGCGGTAGTAGTTATCGAGCGGAATCCGCGTGACCGCCTCGCCGACCGCGTCTTTCACTTCGCGCGCGACGGCCGTCTTCCCCGCGCCCGTCCCCCCTGCGATTCCGACGACGAACGAGGGTCGCGTCATTGGCTCATCTCTGCGAGCGCGGACGCTTCAATGGCACGGGTCGGCGCCGGTCGTCGGCAGACATTTGTGACGGGTGACCGACCCACCCCCATGCCCCGCGAACTGTCCCCGGAGGACCTCTACGAACTGCGAACCGTCTCCGAGGTGGTCGTCTCGCCCGACGGCGAACGGATCGCCTTCGCCGCCGTCGAGTACGATCCCGACGCCGACGAGCGGCGCCAGTCGCTGTTCGTCGTCCTCGCCGACGGGAGCGACGACGCCTACCGGCTGACCCGGGCCTCGGCGGCGAGCGATCCGCGGTGGTCCCCCGACGGATCGGAACTCGCCTTCCTCGCGGCCCGCGAGCGCGACGGCGAACTCGAGGTCGGACCCGGTGAGTCGGACGACGGAGGCGACGATGAGACCGACGAGGGAGGGGAGGAAGCGGACGGGAACGACGAGCCGAAGCCGCAGGTCTGGGCGTTCGACCTGGCCCGCGGCGGGGACGTCCGGCAGATCACCGACCGCGAGGAGGGCGTCCGGGGCTACGACTGGGGCCCCGAGGGCGAGCGGCTGGTGATTGCCGCCCGCGACCCGACCGACGAGCAACGCGAGTACCTCGAGCGCAGGCGCGACGACGGCCCCATCGAGGTCGTGCACGTACCTGTTCGTCGTCGACATCGCGAGCCGGGAGGAGCGACGCCTCGACGACGCCTACGGCGCCGGCGCCGCCGAGCCGATCTTCGGGCTCCAGCCGGCGTGGGGGGCCCGCGGACTCGACGCCGACGCGGCGGACGGCCGGATCGCCTTCCTCTCGAACCGGACCGACCGCCCGGACGACTCGGAGGTGCTGGACGTCTACACGGTCGCGCCCGACGGCTCGGCCCTACGACGGGTCACCGACGGGGACCTGACCTGCTCGGCGCCGCGGTGGAGCCCCGAGGGCGAGCGGCTGGTGATTGCCGCCCGCGACCCGACCGACGAGCAACGCGAGTACCTCGAGCGCAGGCGCGACGACGGCCCCATCGAGGTCG
>PXRR01000037.1:3469-25417 GCA_003021975.1 Halobacteriales archaeon QS_5_70_17
CCTGGGGGACGCGACCCGCGTCACCGCGACCAACGACGAGTTCCTCGCCGGGGTCGACCTGCCGTCCGTCGAGCGGATCCGCTACCGGGTCGGGGAGCGCGCGGAGGAACCGGTCACGGACGGTCCCGGCAAGGGGGAGGCCCTCGACGAGGTCGAGGCGCTGGTCTGGCTGCCCGCCGATTTCGATCGGGACGACCCCGGGTCCGACCCGCTCCCGCTGATCGTCGACGTCCACGGCGGCCCGATGAGCTACGACGCCCCCGAGTTCTCCTTCGACCGCGTGTACTGGACCGACCGGGGATACGCCGTCTGCTGTGTCAACTACCGCGGGTCGACCTCCTACGGCCGGGCGTTCTCCGAGCAGTTGCGAGGGACCCGCGGCGACCTCGAGTCGGCGGACGTGCTGGCGGCCGTCGACAGCCTCGTCGAACGGGAGTGGGCCGACCCCGACCGGCTGTTCTGCACCGGCATCTCCTACGGTGGAATCACGACCGCCCACGTCGTCGCGCGGACCGACCGCTTCGCCGCTGGCGCGCCCGAACACGGCATCTACGACTGGTACTCGGCGTTCGGTACCGACGACAGCCACCTCTGGCAGGAGGCGGAGTTCGGTCTCCCGTGGGAGAGCCCCGACACCTACCGCGAGATCTCCTCGATCACGCGCGTCGGGGAAATGGACACGCCGCTGCTGATCACCGCCGGGGAGGAGGACTGGCGGTGTCCGCCGACCCAGGCCGAACAGCTCTACGTCAGCCTCCGCAAGCGCGGGGTCGACGCGAAACTCGTCGTCTACCAGGGCGAGCACCACGACGTCGGCCGCCCGGAGCGGGCGATCCACCGGCTCGAAACGCTCGATGAGTGGTTCCGGGAGCACGACCCCGAGGTCGAGGACAGCACAAACCGAGAGCGGGACGGCCCCGGAAGCGAGAGCGAGTAGCTCGCGCGCGCCGACGCGACGCAAGCCGTGCGCGCTCCGGAACCCTCATGCGAGGTCCGGGCCACCGGCCCGCATGGACGTACGTCTCTCCCGATCGACCGTCGCCGGGCGGGCGCGGGCACCGCCGTCGAAGAGCTACACCCACCGGGCGATCCTCGCGGCGGGGTACGCGGCCGGCGCGACCGTCCGGCGACCGCTCGTCAGCGCAGACACACAGGCGACGATGCGGGCCGCGGAGGCCTACGGGGGTACCGTCGACGGCGTGAGCGACGACAGCGGCGAGAGCGAGACCGACGGGGACGCTCCGCTCCGGATAGAGGGCTTCGACGGCCGTCCCGTGATCCCCGGCGACGTGATCGACTGCGCCAACAGCGGGACGACCATGCGGCTGACGACGGCGACCGCCGCGCTCGGCGACGGGCTGACCGTCCTGACCGGCGACGCGTCGCTGCGCTCCCGTCCGCAGGGACCGCTGCTGGACGCCCTCGAGCAGCTCGGCGGGCGGGCCGACAGCACGCGCGGCAACGGACAGGCGCCGCTGGTCGTCGGCGGTCCGGTCGAGGGCGGGAGCGTCGCCATCCCCGGCGACGTCTCCTCGCAGTACGTCACCGCGCTGCTAATGGCCGGAGCGGTCACCGGCGAGGGGATCGAGATCGACCTGGAGACCGAGCTGAAGAGCGCGCCGTACGTCGAGATCACCCGGGATGTGCTCGACGCCTTCGGCGTCGAGACCGAGCGCACCGACGGGGGGTTCGCCGTCGCCGGCGGCCAGTCGTACGCCCCGGCCGAGGGGAGCTACACCGTCCCGGGGGACTTCTCCTCGGCGTCGTACCTGCTCGCCGCGGGCGCGCTCGCGGCCTGGCGTGGGACCGGGAGGACGGGGTCATCACCGTCTCGGAGTCGTCGCTGTCGGGAATCGAGGTCGGCGTCGGCGACCCCCCCGACCTCCTGCCGACCATCGCAACGCTGGGCGCGGCCGCCGCCGGCGAGACGCGGATCGTCGACGCCGAGCACGTCCGCTACAAGGAGACCGACCGCGTGAGCGCGATGGCGACGGAACTCGAGAAGATGGGCGCCGCGGCCACCGAAGAGGAGGACGCGCTGATCGTCGACGGCGACGCCTCGGACCTCCGCGGCGCCCGGGTGACCGGCTACGACGACCACCGCATCGTGATGGCGCTCTCGATCGCTGCGCTGGTCGCCGACGGCGAGACGACGGTGGAGGGCGCCGAACACGTCGACGTCTCCTTCCCGGCCTTCTTCGACGTGCTGGCGGACCTGGGCGCGGCCGTCGAACGCTGATCGAACGAACCACTGTCCGTCGATCGCCCCGTTCCCGGCGCCGAGAATCCGAACTTCGTTCAGTACAATTATTATAAGATAATTAACTAATCTTCGGATAAAATCACGAAATTTTATGTTTGGATAGAAGCCCACGGTCGCCAGGAGCGATGAAACGACTCGTGTTGGTTCTGGTCGTCGGATCAGTGGTCGCACCTTCGGTCGCGCTGGGTGGTAGCGGACCGCCGCTGGCCGACGCCGGCTTGGACCAGGAAGTCGAACAGGGAACGACCGTGCTGCTGGACGGGACCGGATCTCGGGATCCCGACGGTCGGATCGACACCTACCGCTGGCGGATCGAGACGCCCGCGGGGGCGACGACAACCCCTCGTGATCCGACCAGCGGGCGAACTTCGTTTGTCGCCGACGAGCCCGGACGGTACGCCGTCACGCTTCGAGTGACAGACGACGAGGGGGAGACGGCGACCGACACGCTCTACGTGACCGTCGAAGGCGGCGCCCGGACGCCGACCTCCACACCCAGGCCGTCCGCGACCCCGTCGCCCGCGACTGAGACCCCGACTCCTACTCCGGCGCCGACGGAGACGTCGACGCCGACCTCTACTCCGGACGGCCGGGACCCGACCGTTCGCGGTCCGCAGGTCGTCACCGGCGACCGTCCGCTCACCGGGGACTACCGGATCGAGGCCGACCGCGGGATCGAGCAGGTCCGGTGGTTCACCGACGACAGGTCCCACGACTCCGGACTGGAGACGACGGTGCGCTGGCGTCCCGGCGTCCGCGACCTGCGGGCGGTCGTCACCTACGCTGACGGGACTCGCCGGACTGCGACGTTCTCCGACGGATCGACCCGAGTCGAGGCGGATCCCCGTCCCGACGTGTCGATCTCCGATCTCGCTCGCCGAGGCCGGATCGCCGGTGACGCGAACGCCTCCGACGCCTTCGGCAATCTCGAGCGAGTCGACGTGTCCGTCGACGGCCGCGAGCTCGGCGCGGTCCGGGCCGATCGATCCCGGATCGACGATCGACGGAGCGGCGACCTCTCGACCGCGTTCGACTGGTCCGGCGTGGAACCGGAGAAGAACTACACCGTCACCGCGACTGCCGTCGACGCCCGGGGCCAGGAGCGGACGGTCACTCGAACTGTCGAAACGATCGGAAAGCCGCGAGTGATCTCCGCCGAGTTCGTCAACGGACCGGTCGATTCCTACCACGACCGGATCGAACCTGAGCGGTACACCGCTCATCACGTGTTGAAAGTGGATCTGAACGGCGTTTCAGAATCGGCGATTTCTATTTCCACAACGCCCAGAAAGAGCGAACAGGTCTACAGAGTCGCTGACCGACGCGTGGAGCGCAATGGAGGTACTCTGGTCGTCCACACCTATTGGGTAGGTGAAAAGCCGAGCCGGCAAGATGGCTATCAGGTCAAATCGACTTGGAGGGTTAGTAGGACCCAGTGGACCGGAACTGAACGATCCTCATTTCAGGTAACGCCGAGTCCTCCAGAAATTCACTTGGAAATGCGAAACGACGGCACTCGAAGCGTCGGTGCGAGAGCCAATAGTACGTCGGACGTGATCGACTTCTCGGAACCGATCGTCGTCGACGCGAGCAAGTCGTTCGATCCCGATGGGAGTGATCTCCGATTCGGCTGGCAATTGGGTGCCAAGCCGATCTCTGCCGACAATACGACTGCTAGACTGAGTTCTTGGGACGATGGGCAACTAGTTCTGAAAGACGAACAGGGTCAACAGTCCGCACAAACCTGGAGCGCGACTCGAGGATTCGTCCCGGAAATCGCGGCCATGAACGTGTCCTCGAAACGTCACCCCGGAGAGAGCGCAGAGGAGCCCTACCGCCCCAGGCAGACCGTCGAAATCGCCGTTCGAACGCAGAGCGTTCACTTCCGACGCGAGACGACGACCACCGACATCGGTGCCGAACTCCGCGGCAGCGAGGGGACGATCGTCGAGTGGCGCAAGGTTACCGACACCGGTCCGCTCGCTCCGGGTGACGACCGCGGCGGCGAGAACTCGTTCTACTACGAGGGCGTCGTGGAAATCAGTGCCGCGGCTCTCGCGAACGACGACGTACGGACCGAACTCGTTCTGTACAACGAACACCGTCCTCAGGAAGTTCGCGACCGGACGGATCTACCGTCGGTGAATACGACGGCTATCAGCGAAACTCGCCGAACGGACCTCTCGGTCGACGACATCGAGTACGTGATCCGGAAGCCGACCGAGACTCGCGTGACGGTCGACGGCCGCGACGAACTCGGGCTCCGACGGTCGGCCGGCTTCACGGTTGAGTCCGTGAACAGCGAGGTCGTCGGATACCGGATCGAACGACGAGTTCAAGTCCAGGAGGCGCGCTACGAGGAACGGACGAAGCGGTTTGACCTCCGCAGTACCCGGCGCACGTTCCTCCGTCACAACCCGAACTGGCGGACCGCCGGGACTGAGACGACCCAGAAACGGGTCCGGCATACGACGACCACGTGGCGCGATTCACCCGGATCGGGATACACCGGTCGGACGCGTCGTGTCGAAACCGAACCGGCCGAGTACGTGACCGAACGGCAGTTCTCGTACACGACCTGGGAGACGTCCACGCGGGAGGCGACGACCCGTCAGTGCCTCCCGAACGTCGGCTGTTACACGACTACCTACGAGAAGACCGTCGTGACGCCCGTCGAGCGAACCTACTGGGCGACCGGCCGGCACAGTTCGTCCCACACCGCGACGGGACGGGAACGGCGACATCTCGTCAGCCCCGCGGAATACACTACAGAGTACGAACACGAGCGGACCTACTGGGAGACGGAGCGCACGACCGAGTACGTCGCCACCAAGACCGAGCAGGTCCAGCAGGCGCGCTACGAGTGGCGTCACTACGAGACCGTCGCCGGGGAGCGTGCGGCCTGGCGAACCGCGAACGACGACCCGGATCTCCGAATCGGTGGCACCGTAACCGACCGGACCTGGACGATGGTCCGGGGAGACCACGAGACGGTCGTGCGACCCGCTTACGAGGACGACTTCGAGGTCCTCGAGACCCGAGCGACGGTTCGGGGGAACGTCGTCAGATACGAATCCTCCGGTCCGGACCAGCCGACTACCCGGACCCTGCTCGGTACCTTCGAGACGGAGTTCGTCGGCGACGGCGTCGTAGACCGCGAGACGATCCGAGAGCGGATTAGGTCTGGCGAATAGTGATAATAATTCGATACACAATCTATCGAAAGAATTTTTGAGTGAAAGTAACTGGCAACGGTATGAGGTCGATGCTACGGATCGGCGTCGCGGTACTCGTCGTCGCCGCGCTCGCCCAGCCCGTCGGGGCCGCGGACTCTCAGCCGTCAGTCGTCGAGAAGTCGTTCACTTCCGACTACGGCGTCGAGTTCGAGGTGTCGCTGGACACCGAAACACAGGTGATGGAAATCCGAGCGAAGAATCCGACCGACGAACGAAAGAAGTCTGGTGTTGCCCTCTCAGTTGACGATACCACGACTTACCAGTCCGAGTTCGAGCTCTCACCCGGTGAAACGTGGTCGAAAGAGATCCAGGTCCAGCAGTCGCTGAACGCATTGGAAACGATTCATACCGCTACCGTATCTACGTACGGTACGAGCGCTCAGTTCGAGTTCACCCACGAAATCGACCCGGAGGCTCCCGAGGGCGTTGCCGTTCCGTACATTGCAGACGTGAACGTCACCGACGGCACCATCGACGGCGAGCCCTCGGCCGTCGCTCGCGTCACGGTCGTCAACCCCTCGGTTCAGACGTACCCGTTGAAGCTGATGGTCCACACGGAAGGGACGGATGGGAGCCTATACTTACCATCAGTCGGGTCTAACGAATCCGAGACAATCACTGTGGAACTACTCGACGAACGCGGCAGCGAGATCCACGGCGAAGCGCGGCTGTACGCCGGTGAATTCGAAGAGCGGGAGGGCGGCGTCGACCAGGTCGGATTCGTCGGCAGCGCCGGCGAGAGGACCGAAACGTGGAACGAATCCTACGAGCCAGTCGCCGCGCCTTGGAGCGACGATCCCTACGAGTACCGAAACGAGAGCGCGAGCGGTGGTGAGAGCGTCGCCGAGCGGGCGAGCGGTGGGCGAGAGATCGGCGGCGTTCCCGCGATCTACGTCGTCGGCGCGCTCACGGTCGCGGTAGCGGCGTTCGTCCGCCGGCGGTAGGTCACCGATCGATCCCGCCGCGCTCCTTCACTTCGAGGATGTACTGGACGTTCCGGTAGATCTCCTCCGGCGTGGTCTCCTCGTCGGGGTCGTAGAGGTCGCTGACGCGGTAGAGGAGCGCCGCGAGTTGCTTGCTCTCGGAGCTCTCTCCCCGGAGGTCGTCGGCGGTCGCGCGCAGCAGCGCGGCGCGGTCGGAGTCGTCCGCGGTCGTCATGGGAGTGACCTACCGGCGCTGTTGCTGACGGCGGCGGACGATGCCGATGTTGTCGGCGGCCCGCTCGACGAACTGCCGGAAGGCGGCCGACGTGTCTCCGTCGTCGAGGACGACCGGGGCGCCCTCGTCGCCGCCCTGGCGGACGCCGGGGTCGAGCGGGATCTCGCCGAGGAACGGCATGTCGACCTCCTCGGCGAAGCGGCGGCCGCCGCCCTCGCCGAAGATGGCGTGGTCGCTCCCGCAGTCCGGACATCGGAACGAGGACATGTTCTCGACGATGCCGAGCACGGGGGTGTCGTGTTTCCCGAACATTCGCAGGGCCTTGCGGGCGTCGTCGAGCGCGACCTCCTGCGGGGTCGTGACGATGACGGCGCCGGCGAGCGGGACACTCTGGAGCAGCGTGAGCTGGGTGTCGCCGGTGCCCGGCGGGAGATCGACCACGAGGTAGTCGAGGTCGCCCCACTCGACGTCGTCCCACAGTTGGGTGATGATCTTATGGACCATGGGACCGCGCCAGATGACGGGATCGTCCTCGCCGACGAGGAAGTCCATGCTCATCAGCTTCACGCCGAAGCGCTCGGGGGGGATGATGGTCTCCTGATCGGTCGCCTGCGGGCGCTCCTCGGCGCTGACCATCCGCGGGACGTTCGGACCGTAGATGTCGGCGTCGAACAGGCCGACACGGGCGCCCCGGTCGGCGAGGCCGGCCGCGAGGTTGACCGCGACGGTCGACTTGCCGACGCCGCCCTTGCCGGAGGCGACGGCGACGATGTTGGTCACGCCCGGCAGCACCTGCTCGTCGGGCGAGAGCCCGGTATCGATGTCCGCCGAGAGGTCGAGTTCGCGGTCGAGATCCGACAGCGCGTCCCGGACCGCGCCGGCGATGTCGGTCTCGGTCGGCGAGTACGGCGCGCCCAGCGCCAGCGAGACGCGCACGGTCGTCTCGTCGACCGACACCGAGTTGACGAGGTCCAGTGAGACGATGTCGTCCCCGAGGTCGGGGTCCTCGACGGTCCGGAGACGGTCGAGGACGTCGTCTTCGTCCATACGTACGATGGTCGCGTTCGGCCGATAAGGGTTGTGAACGCCGCCGTCCGCGCCGAGCGTCGGAGCGCCGTCGGCGGAGGGACGAAATCGGTTGTGGTTACGATTGGAAGTGATGTACCCACGAGCTTAAGCCGTCGCAGTGAACACCCAGAGGTATGCTCGTAGACGGGTTCGGTCGCGAGGTCACCGGGGTCCGAATCTCGCTGACCGATCGCTGTAACTTCGACTGCGTCTACTGCCACAACGAGGGGCTGGGGGACACGCGGGGACCGATGGATCCGCGAGACGACGAGATGAGCACCGACGACGTCGTCCGGTTTCTGGAGGTCGCCGAGGAGTTCGACGTCGGGAAGGTGAAGTTCACGGGGGGCGAGCCGATGCTCCGGGACGACCTGGAGGAGATCATCCGCCGCAGCCCGGACTCGATGGAGACGTCGCTGACGACCAACGGGACCTTCCTCCCCGGACGCGCGGAGGGGCTCGTCGAGGCCGGCCTGGATCGGGTGAACGTCTCTCAGGACGCCCTCGACCCCGAGGAGTTCCGCGAGGTAACCAAGAGCGGGGCCTACGACGACGTCATCGAGGGGGTGCTGGCGGCCGTCGAGGCCGGGCTGACGCCGGTGAAGCTCAACATGGTCGTTTTCGAGGCGACCGCGGGGTACGTCCCCGAGATGGTCGAGCACGTCGCGGACAACGAGGGGCTCCAGCTCCAGCTCATCGAGTACATGCCCGAACTCGCGGGGCGGCCGGAGTGGGCCATCGACATCGAGCGAGTCCACGGCTGGCTGGAGGAGCAGGCCGACCGGATCGAGCACCGGGAGATGCACGACCGCCGGCGGTACTGGATCGACGGCGGGATGGTCGAAGTGGTCGACCCCGTCGGCAACGAGGACTTCTGCGCGAACTGTCATCGCGTGCGCGTGACCCACGAGGGCCACCTCAAGGGCTGTCTCAACCGCAACGACGACCTCCGACCGATGGGCGAGATGAGCCGCGATGAGATCCGCGAGGCGTTCCGGGAGGTCGTCGCCAACCGCGTCCCCTACTACGGGGAGTACATGATCAAGGAGGACGGCGACTGGGTGGTCAACGACGAGTACATCGACGCGGCGGCGACGTACTCGGACTGACGGTTCGTCCCCGTGTTTCCCGCGCGGCGCTCGGACGCAGCGCCGACGCGTTTTCCTCCCTCGAGTCCGGCGCCGTCGTTCGGTAGCCGTCGGTTCTCGGTTTTCGGTGTCCTTAAGTACGGGCGTCGGGTTGTGACGAATGCAATCAGTGCAGGGGCGTCGGGCCCCGAGTCCGCGGACCGGGTCGGTCCGGAGGGCGCGAGTACAGCGAGTCGTGGTAGCCAAGTCTGGCCCAAGGCGCAGGGTTGCTAACTCTGTGGCGTCAAGCCTCCGGGGTTCGAATCCCCGCCACGACGTTCGAACCACCACAACACCCGCTATGAGCACGGAAGAACCTGAGGGCGAGGACGCGGATGAGGAGGAGGACATCCGCTACTTCGTCCGCATCGGACAGACGGACCTCGACGGCACCAAGACCGTCGAGCGCTCCCTCACTGACATGAACGGCATCGGACGACGGACCGCTCGCATCATCTGCCAAGAGGCAGACGTCGATCGGACGGCGACGTTCGGCCGCCTCGACGACGACGTCATCGAGTCGGTCGTCGACGCCGTCGAACAGCACGCCGACTCGGTCCCCGAGTGGCTCACCAACCACCAAAAGGGGTACTTCGACGGCGAGACCACCCACGAGGTCGGCAACGACCTCCAGATGACCCGTCGGAACGACATCAACCGGATGAAGATGATCGACTCCTACAGGGGCGTGCGCCACAAGCGCGGCCAGAAGGTCCGCGGCCAGCGCACGAAGTCCACCGGACGGACCGAGGGGACCATCGGCGTCAACGTCGAAGCGATCAAAGAGGAAGAGGCCGAGGGAGGTGAGGGCGAATGACGCTCGGTCAGAACACCAAGTTCTACGAGACGCCCAACCACCCCTACCAGGGCGAGCGCATCTCCGAGGAGGGCGGCCTCATCGGGCGCTACGGCCTGAAGAACAAAGAGGAGCTCTGGCGCGCCCAGTCGAAGCTACGGGGCTACCGCCGCGAGGCCCGGAAGCTCCTCGGCCGCGCCCAGGGCGACGCCGACGTGGCCGAGAGCGAGGGCGAGGAGTTCCTCCAGAGCCTGCAGCGCAACGGCATCCTCGGCGATCAGGACGGTCTCGACGACGTCCTGTCGCTCGACGTGACCGACGTCCTCGAGCGTCGCCTCCAGACGATCGTCTACCGCAACGGCCTGGCGAGCACGCCCGAGCAGGCCCGGCAGTTCATCACCCACGGCCACGTCACGGTCGACGGCTCCCGGGTGACGACGCCCTCCTACACGGTGCAGATCCGGGAGGAAGACGGCATCGCGTTCGACGAGAACAGTCCGCTCGAGGACGACCTCCACCCCGCCCGCGCGGAGGGTCAGGAATCATAACCATGAGTCAAGAAGAGAACGCCGGCGATCGCTGGGCGATCGCCCACGTGCACGCGTCGTTCAACAACACGATCATCACGATCACCGACGAGACGGGGGCGGAGACGCTCGCGAAGTCCTCGGGCGGCACCGTCGTCAAGCAGAACCGCGACGAGGCGTCGCCGTACGCCGCCATGCAGATGGCCGAAACCGTCGCCGAGGACGTCCTCGCTCAGGGGATCGAGGGCGTGCACGTCCGCGTGCGCGGCCCCGGCGGCAACCAGCAGAAGAACCCCGGACCGGGCGCGCAGGCGACCATCCGGGCGCTGGCCCGCGCCGGTCTCGAGATCGGTCGCATCGAGGACGTGACCCCGATCCCGCACGACGGGACGCGTGCGCCCAAAAACAGCGGGTTCTGAGCGATGAGTGACTTCGACGTAGAGTTCATCGACCGGGGCGACCGCGAGGCCCGCTTCCTCGTGCGGGACGTGACGCCGGCGTTCGCCAACGGCGTCCGGCGGGCGATGCTCGCCGACGTCCCCACGATGTCGATCGACGCCGTCCGCGTCGTCGAGAACTCCTCGGTGATGTTCGACGAGATGATCGGCCTCCGCCTCGGCCTGGTGCCGCTGACGACGCCCCCCGGCGAGTTCGAGATCGGCGACACGGTGACGCTCGCGCTCGACGTTCAGGGGCCCGCCACGGCCTACTCCGGAGACCTGGTCTCCAGCGACGGGATGGTCGAGCCCGCCGACGAGAACGTCCCGATCATCGACCTGAAGGAGGACCAGCGCCTGGAGGTCGAGGCCGACGCCGTCTACGACACCGGCAAGGAACACGCCAAACACCAGGGCGGCGTGGCCATCGGCTACCGGAACCTCCAGCGCGCCGAGGTCGTCGGCGAGCGCGACGAGTTCGCCGACGACGACCCGGAAATCGTCCGGGGCGTCATCGAGGACGACGGCGAACTCGTCCCGGCTGAGGCGTTCGACAACGACCTCCGGAACCGGTATCCCGACAGCGAGGTCCGCGTGGAGGACGTCCCCAACGCCTTCGTCTTCGACGTCGAGACCGACGGGTCGATGAGCGTCGAGGAACTCGTGCTCGCGGCGGTCGACACGCTGTACGACCGCGCCGACGAACTTGAAGAAGCCGTCCAACTGTAACGAAGATGTCCCGAACCCCTTTCCCGCCGGCGATGACGCAGACCCCGCCGAGCCGACGGACCGAAAGGGGTTTCAGTGGACGTAGAGAACACCACACTGCGAGCAGGGATAGCCAAGTCAGGCCAACGGCGCAGCGTTCAGGGCGCTGTCCCATAGGGGTCCGCAGGTTCAAATCCTGCTCCCTGCACTTCTTCCGAACCAAATCATGAGCAAGACGAACCCGAGACTCAAGAGTCTCATCGCCGACTGCAAGGCCGCCGCGCGCAGCGGGGCGGCCGTGTGGGGCGACGTGGCCGAGCGGCTGGAGAAGCCCCGGCGCACGCACGCGGAGGTCAACCTCGGGCGGATCGAGCGGTACGCCCGGGAAGACGAGACCGTCGTCGTCCCAGGGAAAGTCCTCGGCAGCGGTGCGCTCCGCAAGGACGTCACCGTCGCCGCCGTCGACTTCTCCGGGACGGCCCGCACCAAGATCAGTCAGGTCGGTGAGGCCATCGAACTGGAACAGGCGATCGAACAGAACCCCGAGGGATCGGACGTACGGGTGATCCGATGAGCGTCGCGGAGTTCGAAGCCGACGTCGTCGTGGACGCCCGGGACTGCATCCTCGGCCGGGTCGCCAGCCAGGTGGCCCAGCGCGCGCTCGACGGCGAGCGCGTCGCCGTGGTCAACGCTGAGCGGGCGGTCGTCACCGGCCGCGAGGAGGACGTCCTCTCGACGTACCGCAAGCGGGTGGAGGTCGGCTCCGACAGCGGGCCCTACTACCCCAAGCGCCCCGACGGCATCTTCAAGCGCGCCATCCGCGGGATGTTGCCCTACAAGACCGACGACGGCCGCGAGGCGTTCGCGAACGTCCGGACGTACGTGGGCAACCCCTACGACGGGGACGCCGAGGTGCTCGAGGGCACCTCGCTGGATCGGCTCTCGAACATCAAATTCGTCTCGCTGGGCGAGATCAGCGAAGAGGTGGGGGCGAACGTCACATGGTAACCAACACGTCAGGCAAGAAGAAGACGGCCATCGCCCGGGCGACGGTCCAGGAGGGCGAGGGCCGCGTCAGGATCAACGCACAGCCGGTCGAACTGGTCGAGCCGGAGCTCTCCCGGCTCAAGATGCTGGAGCCGTTCCGCATCGCGGACGACGACCTCAGAGAGGGCGTCGACATCGAGGTCGACGTCTCCGGCGGTGGCGTCTCCGGGCAGGCCGACGCCGTCCGAACGGCCATCGCGCGCGGTCTCGTCGAGTTCACCAACGACGCCGAACTCCGGGACGCGTTCATGGAGTTCGACCGTTCGCTGCTGGTCAACGACGTCCGGCAGACCGAGCCGAAGAAGTGGGGCGGCCCCGGCGCGCGGGCCCGCTACCAGAAGTCCTACCGCTGAGGTGATCCACCCATGATGGTTCCAGTCCGGTGTTTCACGTGCGGTAAGGTGGTCGGCGAACACTGGGAAGAGTTCAAAGACCGAGCCGCCGAGGGCGAGGAGGACCCTGCGGCGGTCCTCGACGACCTCGGCATCGAGCGAGCGTGCTGCCGGCGGATGCTGGTCTCGCACAAGGACCTCGTCGACGTCGTCTCCCCCTACCAGTGATGGCCATGGCCCAACAGGAACACAACCGCTACGAGAAGGCCCGCATCATCGGCGCGCGAGCGCTGCAGGTTTCCTACGGCGCTCCGGTGCTCATCGAGACCGAGCAGACCGAGCCGATCCTCATCGCCGCCGAGGAGTACGACGCCGGCGTGCTCCCGTTCACGGTCCTCCGGGGTGAGCGATGACGCTGATCACGGGGGTCCGCCTGCGGCGGATCCTCGACTCGCGGGGGAACCCGACCGTCGAGGCCGACGTGACTACCGAGAGCGGTGGCGCCGGCCGCGGCGCGGCCCCCTCCGGAGCGAGCACCGGCGAGTACGAGGCCGTCGAGCGACCCGCCGAGGAGGCCATCGCGCGGGCCCGCGAGCTAGCGGTGCCGCGCCTGGAGGGCCAGGTCTACGCAGGCGACCAGCGCTCGGTCGACCGCGTCCTCCGGGAGGCCGACGGGACGGACGACTTCTCCGAGATCGGCGCCAACGCCGCGGTCGCGATCAGCATGGCCGCGGCCGACGCGGCCGCGGACGTGCTCGGCGCGCCGCTGTACCAGCACCTCGGCGGGACGTTCCGGGGCGACGCGTTCCCGACCCCGCTAGGAAACGTCGTCGGCGGCGGCGAGCACGCCGCCGACGCGACCGACATCCAGGAGTTCCTCGCGGCGCCCGTCGGCGCACCGTCGGTGGCCGACGCGGTCTTCGCCAACGCCGAGATCCACCGGGAGGTCCGGGACCGCCTCGCCGAGCGCGGGATCCCGGCCGCCAAGGGCGACGAGGGCGCCTGGGCGCCCGCCATCGAGGACGAGACGGCCCTCGAGATCCTGTCGGCGGCCGTCGAGGAGGTCGCCGAGACCGTCGGCTTCGACATCCGCATGGGGCTGGACGTGGCGGGAGCCGAACTCTACGAGGACGGCGTCTACCGCTACTCGGACGGCGAGCGGACGACCGCCGAGCAGATGGACTACGTCGCCGACCTGATCGAGGAGTACGACCTGGCGTACGTCGAGGACCCCCTCGACGAGGACGACTTCGAGGCGTTCGCGGAACTCACCGACAGGGTCGGCGGCGCCAGCGGGCGCGCCGACTGCCTGATCTGTGGTGACGACCTGTTCGTCACGAACGTCGAGCGCTTCCGGCGGGGCGTCGATACCGGGGCGGCGAACAGCATCCTGATCAAGCCCAACCAGATCGGGACGCTGACCGAGGCGTTCGACGCCATCGAACTGGCGCGGGAGAGCGGCTACGCGCCGGTCGTCTCCCACCGCAGCGGCGAGACCGAGGACGCGACGATCGCACACCTGGCCGTGGCGACCGCGGCCCCGTTCATCAAGGCGGGCGCGGTCGGCGGCGAGCGAACCGCGAAGCTGAACGAACTGATCCGAATCGAGGAAAACGCATGAGCGAAAACGAGGAAGGGCTCGAGGAAGTCGACGACGCTCCCGAGTCCGAGTCCACAGACGAGGAAGCGCCCGCCGCCGAGGAGGCGGCCGAGACCGACCCCGGCGACGTCAACGCCGACGCCGCGCCTGCCGAGGCGGGGACGGAGGCCGACGCCGACACCGACACGGAGACCGACGAGCCCGGCGGCCCGGTGCTCGACGAGGACGTCATGCCCGACGAGGAGGCCGATCTGCTGATCCCCGTCGAGGACTACCTCGCGGCCGGCGCCCACATCGGGACCCAGCAGAAGACCAAGGACATGGAGCGGTTCATCCACCGCGTCCGGACCGACGGGCTGTACGTCCTCGACGTCTCCCAGACCGACCAGCGGATCCGCACGGCTGCGCGGTTCCTCTCGAATTACGACCCCGAGCAGATCCTGGTCGCGTCCTCCCGGCAGTACGGCCGGTTCCCGGCCGAGAAGTTCGCCGAGGCGGTCGGCGCGCGCGCGCGCACCGGCCGGTTCATCCCGGGGACGCTGACCAACCCCAAGTACGACGGCTACATCGAACCCGACGTCGTCGTCGTCACGGACCCGATCGGCGACGCGCAGGCCGTCAAGGAGGCCATCACCGTCGGCATCCCCGTGGTCGCGATGTGCGACTCGAACAACTCCACGAGCAACGTCGACCTGGTCGTCCCGACGAACAACAAGGGGCGCAAAGCCCTGTCGGTCGTCTACTGGCTGCTGGCCAACGAGACGCTCGACAACCGCGGCGCCGAACCCGCCTACGCCCTCGAGGACTTCGAAACCGAGATCTAAGCCTCCGAGGCCGCTCGCGCGCTCCGCGGTCGCCGCCGGGACGGCGGAGCGAACCGTCGCCCCGACCCGAGCGTGGTTCTCCCGACAGCGGCGTCGCTCGCCGGTCGGCGAGATTCCGACCACGCGAACGGCTATCGTCCACGCCTCCCGTATAAGAAAACTGGTAATATTCGACTATTACCGGCCTAGGTTCAGTTCCGACTGGTCGACCGACAGAACCGGCCGGTTATGTGACCGGAACTCGTTAGCGGGCCGTATGACCGCGGGAGCGGACGGTGGCGCTGGAGTGGAGTCCGAGCCCTGCTGCAAGGTCGCCCGGAGCGGGCAGACCTACGGAGTGAGCGAGGTCGACGCCGAGTTGCGCCGCCGCCGGGAGGGGGGAGCGAGCTACCGGGAGCTCTCGGCGTGGTTCAACGCCCGGCTGGTGGCCCGGGCCCTGGAGCGGGCGGGCGTGGACGCCGAGCGGTCGGTGCCGACGGCGCTGCTCGGCGACGAACTGGCCGAGCGGACCTACCGCGTGCTCCGCGGCGAGGAGGGCTCGGACGTCCAGCGCGCCGAGACGCGGGCCCGTATGGCCGACGCCGGCGTCGACGTCGACGCCCTGGAGGCGGCGTTCGTCTCCCACGTGACCCTGCGGTCGCACCTCCGGGACTGCCTGGAGGTCGCGGACGACGGGCGGACGCCGGCGTCCGTCGAGGACGCGGCGGGCGTGATCCGCTGGGCGCGCAACCGGACCCGGGGGGTGGCTTCGGACGCGCTCGCGCGCCTCCGGCGGGACGGCGCGGTCGCGGCAGGCGAACTGGACGTCGAGGTGCTCGTGACCGTCACCTGCCGGGACTGCGGGGCGAGCTACCACCTCCGGGAGTTCCTCGACAGGGAGCGCTGCGACTGCGGCGGGCGAGACACCTGAGGGCGCGAGCGGAACTATCAGAAAGCGTTCTATGAAATATTTCGTATGATTACGGCACGTCCAAACGGGTTGGTTTAATAGTAGTCGTGTAAATCTCTCACAGGGAAGCGACATCATGCACCGGACGTTCCGAGTCGAGGAGACCATCGCTCCGCCGGAGGAGTTCGTCGAACAGGCGAACGTCACCGACGAGGGGATCTACGAGGAGTTCGAGGAGAACTGGCCGACCTGCTGGGATCGGGCCGCCGACCTGCTCGACTGGGAGCGTCCCTACCGCCGAACGGTCCGGGAGTACGACGACCCGCCGTACCACCGCTGGTTCGTGGGGGGACGACTCAACGCGGCGGCGAACTGCGCCGACCGCCACGCCGCGACCGCACCGGACCGACCGGCCATCGAGTGGCTCGGCGAGCGCGGCGAGACGCGCACGTACACCTACGCCGACCTCGCCGGCGAGGCGGCGGCGCTCGCCGGCGGGTTGCGGGAACTGGGCGTCTGCGAGGGCGACACGGTCGCGCTGTACATGCCCCGTGTGCCCGAACTCCCCGTCACGATGCTGGCGTGCGCGCGGCTGGGGGCGCCTCACCTCGTCGTGTACGCGGGCTACTCCGGCGAACTGCTCCGTTCGTTCCTCGACGACGCCGGGGCCGACCACCTCGTCACCTGCGACGGCTACTACTACGAGGGCGAGACCAGGGCGCTGAAACCCGTCGTCGACGAGTCGGTCAGTCCGGGAACGGAGACCGTCGTCGTCGACCGGCTTCCGGGCGACGTCTCGCTCGAGGCCGGCCAGCACGCCTACGACGCGGTGCTCGCCGAGGGACGGGACGCCGACGTCGACCCCGTCCAGCGGGACGCCGAGGACGCCCTCTTTCTGACCTACACCTCCGACACGGTCGGCGAGCCGACCGGGATGCACCACGCCACCGGCGGCTACCTCTCGTACGTCGCCTGGACCGCTCGGCTCGTGCTCGACGTCGAACCCGGGGACACCTACTGGTGCTCGGCGGGCATCGAGTGGATCACCGGCCACTCCTACGTCGTCTACGGGCCGCTAGCGCTGGGCGCGACGGTCGTGCTCTACGAGGGAGCGCCGGGCGAACCGGACCCTCGCCGCCCCTGGGAGATCATCGAGCGCTACGGCGTCGACCAGTTCTACACGACGCCGACGGCCATCCGAACGTTCAGGGATTGGGGCGAGGAGCACCCGGCGAGCCACGACCTCTCCTCGCTGCGCCTGCTGGGAACCGTCGGCCAGCGCATCGACCCCGAGACCTGGCGGTGGTTCTACACCTGCGTCGGCGGCGAGCGCTGTCCGGTCGTCGACACGTGGTGGCAGGCCGAGACCGGCGGCATCGCGGTCTCGACGGTGCCCGGAATCTGTCAGATGAAGCCCGGATCGGTCGGCCCGCCGCTGCCGGGCATCGACGCGCTGGTCGTTAACGCCGACGGCGAGGAGGTCGACCCCGGGACCGCCGGCTACCTCACCATCGGCCGGCCCTGGCCCGGGATGTACCGGCCGGTCGACGGCCAGGAGGCCGAGTACCGCACCGACGTCGCGGAGACCTGTGAGGACTGGCCGTACTTCGCCGAGGACGGCGCGACCGTCGACGGGGACGGCTACGTCACGATCCTCGGCCGGATCGACGACGTGATCAACGTCGGCTACTTCAGCAAGACCCGCGTCCACGCCGGCGAGATCGAGCGCGCGGTCGCCGCCGCCGACGGCGTCAGCGAGGCGAGCGTCGTCTGTGGGGCCCACGACCTGAAGGGAGAGGCGCCGTACGCCTTCGTCGTTCCCGAACCGGGCGCCCACCCCGGTCGGCTCCGCGAGCGGATCGCCGCCAGCGTGGACGACTCGCTGGCGACCGTCGCGCGCCCGGAGGCAGTCTACCTCACGCCCGAACTCCCGCGCACCGACGCCGGTCACGTCCTGCGGCGCGTCCTCGAGGACCTCGTCGACGGCGAACCCCTCGGAGACACCAGCGCGCTGCGCAACCCGGGAATTCTCGACCGGCTGGCCGTCGAGGTCCGCCATCGGTCGTCCGACTGACCGGACCGCCCCCGTGGGTTTTTGTGACGCGCCGACAACGTACGTCCCGGCAGCCACCATGTCGAAACACAGCACGGGCCGGCAGCGGCCGGCGATCAGCGGCGCGTCTCGGGAGGACGGCGACGCCCGCGCGTCGAACGTCGCGGCGGGGCGGGCCCTCTCGGAGACGATCCGCACGACGCTGGGACCGAAGGGACTGGACAAGATGCTCGTCACGGACGACGGCACGGTCGTCGTCACTAACGACGGCGCGAGCATCCTCGACCGGATGGACGTCGACCACCCGGCGGCGCGGGCGATCGCCGAGATCGCCGACCAGCAGGACCGGCGCGCCGGCGACGGGACGACGACGGCGGTAATGCTCGCCGGGGAACTCCTCGCTGAGGCCGAGGACCTGCTCGAACGGGGCCTCCACCCGACGAACGTCGTCGAGGGCTACCGCTGGGCCGGCGACCGGGCCGTCGAGTCGCTGGCCGAGGCGGCCGTCGACGTCGACCCCGACGACGAGGAGCGACTCCGGGAGATCGCGCGCACCGTGATCACGGGCAAGTGGGACGAGGAGGCCACCGAGTTCCTGGCCGGCCTGGCCGTCGACACGGTGCGATCCACGGGGGCGAGCGACCGGGTGGACCTCGAGACGATCACTCGGAAGACGATCCCCGGCAGATCGTACTACGACTCCGAGCGCATCGACGGCCTCCTCATCGACATGGAGAGCTCCTCGACGGACGTCGTCTCCCCGGGGACGCTCCCCCGGCGGGTCGAGGGCGCGACCGTCGCGCTCGTCGACGATCAGCTGACGATCGAGACGGCCACCGGGACGGGGACCGTCTCGGTCGACTCCCCCGAACAGCTCTCCGCCTTCCGGGAGTACGAGGACGAGATCTACGAGGCCTACGTCGAGGATATCGCCGCGACCGGTGCGGACGCCGTCTTCTGCCAGAAGGGGATCGACGATCCGGTCCGCGCGATGCTCGCCAGGGAGGGGATCCTCGCGGTCGAGCGGACCAGACAGGACGAACTCTACAAGCTAGCGCGGGCGACGGGCGCGCGGTACGTCGCTTCGACGGACGGACTGACGCCGGCCCACGCCGGCGAGGCGGCGGTCCTCGACCGCCGACGGATCGGCGACCGCGAGGTGACCGTCGTCCGGGGCGACGAGGACGCCGAGCAGGTCTCCCTGCTGTTGCGCGGCGGCACCGAGCACGTCGCCGAGGAAACCAAGCGGCTGCTCGACGACTGCGTCTACGTGCTGAAACTCGCCGTCGAGCGCCGACGGGTCGTCCCGGGCGGCGGCGCGACGGAGGTGGGCCTCGCGGGGACGCTCCGGAAGGAGGCGGCCGCGCTCGACGGCCGAGAGCAACCCGCCGCCGAGGCGTTCGCCGACGCCCTGGAGGTCGTCCCGCGGACGGGACCGCGGGCGTCGCCGTCGAGGACGGTCGCGTCGATGACGTCCTCTCGCGGGGCGTGCTCGAACCGCTGGCGGTGAAAGAGCGGGCGATCACCGGCGCCGCCGAGGCCGCGACCCTGCTGCTCCGCGTCGACGACGTGATCCCGACGACGCCCGACGAGAGCGAGGAGGACGGGCACGACCACGACAGCGGTCCCGGCGGACTCGTCAAGAGCACCGACGGCTATCCCTGGGCGGTCGGTCACTCGATGGGCCACGATCACGGCCACAGCCACTGAGCGCGGTAGCCACTGCCCGACGTGACTCCGGGCGTTCGGACGTCGACCCACTGCCGGACCGCGGCGGGGGGGAAGAAGGGAGATCGGAACCCCGCTCGACCTTCTCGGCCGGTCAGGACGGCTTGGCGACGTCGCCGCGGTCGCCGGCGTCCAGGCCGTCGGCCAGGCGGTCGGGGTCGATGTCGACGTCGAAGACCTCGTTGGGTACCGACACCGTCACGCAGGTGTTGGGGAGGTCGACGACGCCCGCGATGCGGCTCTCGACGGGCGCGGTGCTCAGGATGAAGTACCCCTGTTCGCGGGTGTAGCCGAAGTTGGTGAGGTAGTCGATGGCGTCGAGACAGGCCCGGCGCATGCCGACGTTGGCGTTCTTGTAGTGCTGGGTGCCGTCCTCGTCGACGGAGTAGCCCTCGAAGACGACGTAGTTCGAGAAGTCGGGGTCCTGGTAGCCGGGCTTGAACATCGCGTAGTCCGTCCCCATCTTCTCCACCCCGTCCTTGATCACGTCGACTTTCATGTCGACCCAGCCGGCCATCTCGATGGCGCCGCAGAACGTGATCTCCCCGTCGCCCTGTGAGAAGTGCAAGTCGCCGGTGATGAAGTTCGCGCCGTCGACGAACACGGGGAGGTAAACCCGCGACCCTCTCCCGAGGTTCTTGATGTCGCAGTTGCCGGCGTTCTCCCGGGGCGGGATGGTTCGGGCGGCCTCCTCGGCGGCCTCCTCGACCTCGTCCTCGTCCATGTCGCCCAGCAGGACCTCGTTGGGCTCGGGCGGGAGCGCCAGCGGCGGCTGGTCCTCGTGGGTCTCGTGGTTGACCGCCGTGGGATCGTCGACCCCCCGCTCGATGAGCGCCCGCTCGCGCTCGTTCCATTGTTCGAGGAGTTCGTGCGAGGGCGCGGTGCCGAGGATACCGGGGTGGGCACACCCCGGGAACCGGACGTCGTCGACGTGCCGGGAGTGAGTCATGACGCCGTCGAGGTCCCAGATCGCCTTGCGGGCCTCCGGGAAGTGATCGGTGAGGAACCCGCCGCCGTTGTCCTTGTCGAAGATCCCCGTGAACCCCCACTCGTGGTCCGGGAACGGCCCCAAATCGAGGATATCGACCACGAGAACGTCCCCCGGCTCCGCCCCCTCGACCCGGAAGGGACCGCTCAGGTGGTGGTTGGGGTCGAGTTTCATGTCGCGGATGTCGTTGGCGCTGTCGTCGTTGACGACCTGGTTGCCCGTCCAGTCGAGACACTCGATGCGGACCTTCTCCCCGGGTTGGATCGTCGCCGCCGGCGGCGTGTCGGGGTGCCAGCGATTGACGATCGGATCCGGCTGCTCGTCCATCGGTGCATCTACGTCTACTTCGAAGACTGTCTCTGGCATGACGCGTGCTAGTCCTATGCACAGATCGGCATATAGTTAACCCATGTCACGCGGATCAACGGAACGTGACCGGCCGTTCCGCGTAGTTAACGATAGAACGTCTGGTAATCGACTGCCATTCTCTTAACGATATATCCTCTGTTAAGCAGCTCCCGGCGTCGCCGCAGAAATGGTAGGATGTCGCGGAGGTATCGAATCATATATTAAGTGCTGTTGGTGATTAACACCCTGCACACCGGAGAAGAGAGACCAATGTCACTGTACCAAGTCCTCGGTATGGGATTGCTGTTCGTCGGCGCCGTACTGATCGTAAACGGAATCTGGCTCCTCGGAAAGGCCGAGGATCGGGACACGGCAGTCCTGAACTTCTTCGTGGGAGGGTTGACCTTCTTGATCGCCGTCTGGTGGGCCTTCGGCGGGGATGCCTCCGAGGGGACGGCGTTCAACGCAGCAGGGACGCTCCTGTTCGCGTTCACGTACCTGTGGGTCGGGCGCAACGCCTACGCGGGCCAGGAAGATCAGCGGTCGCTGGGATGGTACTGCCTGTTCGTCGCCGTCGTGACCGTCCCGACGGGGTGGCTGGTCCTGCAGACCGGCGACCTCGGGCTCGCGGCGCTGTGGTGGGTCTGGGGCGTCCTGTGGGCGGCCTTCTGGCTGCTGCTGGGCCTGGAACGCGGGGAGTACACTTCGCCCGTCGCCTGGTACACCGCCGCCGTCGGCATCGTCACCGGCGCGGCCGGCTACGTGATGGCCGCGGGCTTCTGGCCGTGGGCGTGACCGCCCCCGCGACGCGTCGGGGGC
>PXRR01000038.1 GCA_003021975.1 Halobacteriales archaeon QS_5_70_17
GTACCCCGACCCCTACCCGGGACACGTCCGGGAACGGACCGGCGTCGACCCCGCCGCGCTCGGCGCCTACGTCGACGAGTACGCCGTTCCCATCTACGACATGGCCTACTCGACGACCTACTGGCTGGAGATTCTCGCCCGCGGGTTCGTCGACGAACTCGCGACGCCGTTCTCGATCGAACTGTACGCAGTCGACGTCGACGTCGACGCGCTGACGAAAGCCGCGGAGGTCGCCCAGACCTACGCGAAGGACGTCCTCTTCGGCTACGACGCCTCGAACGCGCGCGCGACGCTGCGCCGGATGGACGCCGACGCCCGCGAGGGGAAGTCCTTCGGGCCAGGCTCCGGGGGCGCCTGACGGTCACGCCGAGCCGTCGGTCTCGGCCCTCCGCCGAGCGAGGAAGAACGGCTCGGTCACCTCGCCGTCGACGAGGTCGTCGCCGACCTCCCGGACCGCGAGCACGTCGAACCCCGCCCGCGACAGCCCCTCCCGGGTCGCTTCGCGGCCGGCGATCGACCAGCGCATCTCGACGCCGGTGTCTAGCCAGTCGGGGTTCGCGCCCTCCCAGGGCTCGCCGCCCTCCGGTGACCGGTAGGAGCGCGCCGGGGCGGAGCACCCGCGCGAACTCGCTGAGGACGGTCCCGTGGTCGGCCAGGGGCACGTGGATCAGGGAGTGGTAGGCGGTCGCGGCGTCGAAACTGTCCGCCCGGAACGGGAGCCGCGTCAGGTCCCCCCGGACGAGCGCCGCTCCCGGTACGGCGTCGGCGGCCAGTCCCGACTGCTCTCGGGAGACGTCGAGACCGACCGCCCGCGCGGTCCCCGTCAGCGCCGCCAGCACCGGCGTCCCCTGTCCGCACCCGGCGTCGAGGACGCGCTCGCCCGGGTCGACGGCGGCGAGCAGGCGCGCCAGCAGGTCCGGCGCGCCCGGGTCCGGTGACCGCCGGGCCGCGTACTCCTCGGCCAGCTCGTCGTCGGCGCGGGCGACGGCGTGCGTCTCGTCCGTGCCCTCGCTCGGCGGGGCGACCGTTTGATTCCCGTCTCCGGGCAGCCAGCGGCCGGCGGCCCGTGCCCGCCGCGCACCGGTAACGGTTAAGCCCCAGTAGCGTGGATCGTCATCCCATGCCAGAACCACGCATCGTCGCGGTCGGCACCTCGCCGATCGGCCGGACCGACCTCACGGGCCGGGACCTCTTCTCGGCCGCCCTCGCGGAGGCCTTCGAGGGGCTCCCCGACCCCGCGGAGGTCGTCGAGGCGCTGTACGCCGGCAACCAGTCGGAGACCTACGAGCACCAGATCATGCAGGGGACGCTGCTCGCGGAGTGGGCGGGCCTGCGCAACGTCCCCGCCGAGCGCGTCGAGGGGTGTGCGGCCGCGGGGGCGCTCGCGCTGCGCCACGCCGTCGAGGACGTCCGCCGGGGGACCCACGACGCCGTGCTGGCCTGCGGCGTCGAGAAGATGACCGCCGGCGGCACCGCGGGCGCGACCGACGCCCTCTCTGCGGCGTTCGACCGCGCGCTCGAACAGCGCTCGGGGATCACCGCCCCCAGCCAGTACGCGCTGCTCGCCCAGCGGTACCTCCACGAGCACGACGCCACCGAGGCGGACCTCGCGCGCATCGCCGTGAAGAACCACCGCAACGGCGCCGCCAACCCGCGGGCGCAGTTCGACCGCGAGGTGGACCTCGACGCGGTCCTCGAGTCGGAGTACGTCGCGCCGCCGCTGAAGCTGTTCGACTGCGCGCCCGTCAGCGACGGCGCGGCCGCGGTGCTGGTCGCGACCCCCGAGGTGGCCGACGCCCTCGTCGCCCGGGAGGCCCAGACCGTCGCCGCCGGGGTCGGCGCGGCCGCGAACAACGTCGCGGTCGCCGAGCGCGACCTCACGTTCGTCGAGGGGGCGAACGTCGCCAGCGAGACCGCCTACGGCGAGGCGGGCGTCGACCCCGCGGACGTCGACCTCGCGGAGGTCCACGACGCGTTCACCGTCTGCGAGGCGCTGCTCGCGGAGGCGGCCGGGTTCGCTCCGCGCGGCCGGGGCTACGAGTCGGCGCTCGACCCCGGCGAGCGCTCCGAGGGGTGGACGGACGTCCGCCTCTCGACCAGCGGCGGACTGAAGGCCCGCGGCCACCCCATCGGCGCGACCGGCCTCGCCCAGGCCGTCGAGGCCCACGAGCAACTCACCGGCCGGGCCGGCGGCCGGCAGGTCGAGGGCGCCGACACCGCGCTCCTGCTCAACGAGGGGGGCGTCGCCGACGCCGTCACCGTCGCGCACGTCCTCCGGAGGGCCGCGTGATGGACGAGAGCCGGAAACGGCCCCGCGACCGCGGCCCGCTCTCCCGGGAGGACGTCACCGCCGACAGCCCGTTCACCCTGCCGGGGTTCTTCGCCGAACTCGCCGAGGGCCGCCTGACGGGTGCGGCCTGTTCGGACTGCGGGCACGCGATGGTACCCCCGCGCCCGGCCTGTTACGCCTGCGGGAGCCGCGCGGTGGCCGTCGAGAAGCAACCGCGGGCGGGCGAGGTCGTCTCCTACACCGCCGTCCACACGCCGCCGCCGGCCTTCGAGGCACGCGCTCCCTACACCGTCGGGGTCGTCGAACTCGCTTCCGGCGCGCGACTCACCGGACGCGTCGACGCCGACTACGACGCCGTGGCCATCGGCGACCCCGTGGAACTGACCGTCCGGGACCCCGGCGACGCCGAACTGGCAGCGGCGCTGGACCACGAGACCGACTGGCCGATCCACGTCTTCGAGGTGCGGTAGCCGAGCGGCTGCCGGTCTGTCCCCGAGCGCGCGGCGGTTTTTATTACTCGATACCCACTATGTTTTTTATGTTTCTTCGTACAATGGTAGCCGCAATGGCAGACTCCGACGGTGGGCTGGCGGCCGACGCGACACCCGTCCGCTCGGCGGCGTTCGAACCTGCCACGGAGAACCCACTCTACACCGTGCTGGACCTCTTGGCGGCAGAGTTCGACCAGTCGGCCTTCGAGCTGACGCCGCCGCTGAGCGACGTCGCCGACTGGGACGCCATGGCCGACCTGTTCGGCGACGCCGACCGGGTCGAGCCGCTGGACTTCGTCCGGTTCACCTACCGCGGCTACCTGATCGAGGTCCGCGGGTCGGGGGAGGTCCGGCTGTTCGACGCGGCGGAGATCAGCGAGACGTTCCTCCGAGAGGAGAAGTAGACCGAGCACCGCGCCGCGGATCGGAGGGCCGCGGCGCGGGCGGCCACGGTCGGCTGCGGCCTACCGTCGGTCCGGCGCGAGCGGCCCGTCGAGAACGGCTCCCGGGTCCTCGCGGGGCCGCCGGGCGCTCCCCTCGTGGACGCCCTCGCGGGTCGCGTCCCGGGTCCCGTCGAGGTCGACCGCCCGATCGGCGCCGGGAGCGTCGACGTGGACGTCCCGCAGCGTCGACCCGTGGCGGTTCTCGATCAGGATCGCCGCCCCGTCCATGTCGCCGGTCCCCGAGACGTGGAGGTTCTCGACGGTCGTCGACCAGGGCTCGGGTGGCGGGACGTGGTTCGAGAGCCGCTGGTCCGCGGGGTCGGCCATCCAGAGGCCGTGGGTCCCGTCGGCGTCGACGCGGATCCTGACGTCCCGGAGCTCGTCGGGCCTGTCGGAGCCGTTGATCAGGCAGGCGGCCATCGCTGCCCGCTGGGGGTCCCGCAGCCAGACGTCGACGCCGTAGAGGCCGCCGCCGGCCTTGCCGAACTGCGCCGAGGAGACGTACAGCCCGTTGGTCCCCGTGGGCTCCGTGACGATCTCGTTGTCGGGGTGAGCGTTCTCCCAGTCGGCGACGAGGACGCAGTCGCGCATCTCGCTGCCGGCGCCCATCCGCGCGAGCGCCATGTCGTTGTTCGCGAAGTAACAGCGGTAGAAGTTGACGCTCCCGGGGTGTTTGCCCGTGTAGAGGCCGCCGTCGCCGCCCTGGTTCTCGACGCGGCACTGCGCGTACCAGATCGTCCCCTCGTGACCGCGGAACGTCCCGCCGGCGCCGGCGGACTCGCCGTGGCCACCGAACCGGGAGGGACCGACCTTCTCGCAGCGGCGGACCAGCCCGACCCCGTCGCTCCGCGACAGCGACGGGTAGAACGTCCAGTCGCCGCCGTCGTCCTTGAGCCCGCTCCACCCGCGGACGTCGATGTCGCGCCAGTGGAGGCCGTCCTCCAGGTCCGCGCGGAGCGCGACGTCGCCGCCGTCGTAGCTCTCGCCGTTGTCGAAGACGAGACCCTCGAGGGCGACGTGGGTCCCCTTGAACTGGCAGACCCGCCCGGAGACGCTCCCCTCGGTGCGGAACACCGGCGGATCGTCGGGGTCGGCCGCGGCGACGACCGCGTGGCGGACCGTCGTCCAGTCGTCGTGGACGGCGACCGTGTACTCCCCGGGCGGGACCTCGACGACCGCTCCGTCCGGGACGTCGTGGAAGTCAGCGCGGTCGTCCCAGGCGAGGTCCGCGACCGCGTCGAGTCGCCGGTCGACCGCGAGCGTCCGCTCGACGAACCGGGGATCGTCCCCCTCGAACCCCTCGATGAACCGTCGCGTGATAGACACGGGCGGGCTTCGGGGCCCGGCCGGGAGACCGTTCCGGTCGACTGGGGTCTCGCGCTCCCGCCGTCGGCGTGGGCCGGACGAATCACGGTCTTTTTGATCGCCGGTCGGGTACTCGCGGGTATGGCATTCGAGGAAGACGACCGCGTCGTCCTGCACGACGAGCACAGCGAGTTCGACGGCGAGACCGGGACAGTCACCCAGGTGATGGAGACGATGTTCGGCGACGCGACCTACACGGTCAGTTTCGACGACGGTCAGGAGCAGGGGATCCCGGAGGAGCAGCTCGACACCGCCGAGGAAAGCGAGGCCTGATCTCGCGCGGATGTCGAGCGTCCCCTTCCACTACGTCGACCTGCGGGCGTTCTGCTACGCGACCGAGGACGAGAAGCGGGTGGAGCAGTCGCTGCGGACGTTCCTGCCCGAGGACTTCCCGATGGAGCGCGCCGAGAACGAGGGCTACCACGGCGACCGTATCGTCGTCCTCTCGGCGCGCGTCGAGAACGCCGACGACGTCCGCCACGTCCTCTCGCGGCTCGCGGAGCTAGACGACCTCGGGGGACTGCTCGACGAACTCGACGAGCGGGTAACCGAGGACTGCGAACTGTACCTCTATCTCGACAAGCAGGCCGCCTTCTCCGGACGCGTCGCCCCGGGTGAGGGGATCACGCTGCGCGGGAAGGTCGAGGCCTACCCGGCGAAGAAAGACCGCGCAGTCGAGACCGCCCGGGAGACGATCATGGGCCTGTAGTCGCGGTCACGACGCCTCCTGCGGCGGCTCTATTCGGTCAAGGGGACTGTAAATTCGGGGAGACTTTCTCTTAAATATAAGATTGTCAGACGGTCCGTGCGCGTAGTTACCGTGTAACTATATCCGAGAGGTGGCATCCATCGAACGACCGCTGGTGGAGACAGTGACCACCGCTATCCGACGTCCAGCGGTCCCGGCGTGGCCCGGCACGCCGGTCTCGGTTCTCGTCCGTCTCCGGCCGGCCGCGCCGCCCGGTGCGCGGCCGACCGTTCTCGGGGCGTCCCGCAACCGTCAAGCCGCGGCCGAGCGAACGGCCGGCGCATGTACGAGGCCGCCCACGCCCGCCCGGACGGCGAGAGCACGGTCGCCCGGCTGGCGCTGACCGCCGCCGAGCAGGGCTACGAGGGCCTCGTCGTACGGAACCACGGCGACGCCGAGGCCGGCTACGACCCCGACGCGATCGGCGAGCGGTACGGGATCGACGTCGTCGACGGCGTCGAGGTCCGCGCCGGGGACCGCTCCCGGCTGGCGGGGCTGATCGGCAGCCACCGCGAGCGCCGCACCGTCGTCTGCGTCCACGGCGGTCCGCACAACCGGCTGGTCTGCGAGGACGAGCGGGTGGACGTCCTCGCGCACCCGATGCGCGACGGCGACGTCAACCACGTCCTCGTCCGGGCGGCCCGCGAGAACGGGGTCCGGGTCGAGTTCGACTTCGGGCGCGTGCTCCGGACCGTCGGCGGCGAGCGAGTGCAGGCCCTGCGCGGCCTGCGGAAGCTCAGGGAACTGGTCGGGAAGTACGAGGCGCCCTACGTCGTCAGCGCCGACGCGACCGACCACCTCCAGTTGCGCGCCCCCCGGGAGCTACTGGCGGTCGGCGAATCGATCGGGTTCGACCGGGAAGCCGTCCGGGCGGGGCTCGCGGAGTGGGGACGGATCGCCGAGCGCAACCGGGAGCGCCGCGCCGATTCCTTCATTGAACCGGGGGTCCGACGTGGCAGATATGAAGAGGTCGATCGATGAACACGCCGCCCGGTTCGACGAGTACGCGGGCGACTACGACGAGGAGCAGGACAGCGAGGAGTACCGCGCCTGCGCCTCGCTGGTGATCGAGTACGCCGACCCCGGTCCCGAGGACGTCGTCCTCGACCTGGGCTGTGGGACCGGCGCGATCGGACTGGCGCTGGCCGAGCGCGCGAAGCGGGTGATCGGGCGGGACATCAGCGAGGGGATGATGGAGCGGGCCCGCGAGAAGGCCGCCGAACGGGGGCTGGAGAACGTCGAGATCGGCGAGGGGAGCTTCCGGGAGCCCGACGTCGAGAGCGCGGACGTCGTCGTCTCGAACTTCGCGATGCACCACCTCTCGGACGCCGAGAAGCGGGCGGCTATCGAGGTGATCGCCGGCCTCGGCCCCCGGCGGTTCGTCCTCGGCGACGTGACGTTCTTCGGGACGCCCGACCCCGAGGAGCCGTTCTACTCCCCGGAGGTCGACGACCCGGCGACGGTGGGCGTGCTCGCGGACGCGCTGACCGACGCCGGCTTCGCGCTGACGGCCGTCGAGCGAGTCCACGAGCAGGTAGGCGTCCTCGTCGCCGAGCGCGCCGGCGACCGGTCGCCGACCGATCGGACAGAATCCGTCTGACTTAACCGGACGACGGCCATCGCGTCGGTCGTGAAGCACCTCCCGAAGCACCTCCGGCCGCGGTGGCGCTACCTCGGGGTGGGCATCGAGTCCTGGCCCGACGCGGACGTCGACCGCGCGGCCTTCCAGCGGGACCTGTGGTACGCGGCGGGCAACCTGCTGGGCGATCCCGGGAGCGCCGACGTCGACCTCACGGTCTACGGCTTCCGGTTCGAGGACGGTCGCGGCGACGCGGTCGTGCGGGTCCGCCGGAGGGAGGTCGAGCGCGGTCGGGCGGCGCTGGCCTGCCTCTCGGAGGTCGGCGGCGCGCCGGTCCGCGTGACGGTGCGAGGCACCGCAGGGACGGTCCGAGCGTGCGAAGAAAGGTATATACGACGCCCGCCGGAACCAACGGACGAGAGAACAGTCGCGTTCGAGGACGCCGACCGAGACGCGGTCGTCCGCGGATCGCGGGCGGACGTTCGGGTCGACGGCGGGTTCGCGGGAGCGACGGACTACGATTTCGAGTAAACAATGCAAGGTCAAAACCAACAGCAGGCCTACGACCGCGGGATCACCATCTTCTCGCCGGACGGCAGGCTCTACCAGGTCGAGTACGCGCGCGAGGCGGTCAAACGAGGGACGGCGAGCGTCGGCGTCCGGACGAGCGACGGGGTCGTCCTCGTCGTCGACAAGCGGATCCGCTCGCCGCTGCTCGAGGGCACGAGCGTCGAGAAGCTCCACAAGGCCGACGACCACATCGGCATCGCCAGCGCGGGCCACGTCGCCGACGCCCGCCAGCTGATCGACTACGCCCGGCGGCAGGCCCAGGTCAACCAGCTCCGGTACGGCGAGCCGATCGGCGTCGAGGCGCTGACGAAGACGGTCGTCGACAACATCCAGCAGTACACCCAGATCGGCGGCGCCCGGCCGTTCGGCGTCGCCCTGATCATCGGGGGGATCGAGAACGGCGAGCCCCGCCTCTACGAGACCGACCCCTCGGGGACGCCCTACGAGTGGAAGGCCCTGGCCGTCGGCGGCGACCGTTCGGACATCGAAGACTACCTCAAGGAGAACTACAGCGAGGAGATGGATCTCGACGCCGGCATCGGGCTGGCGCTGCAGGCCCTGGCTTCCGTCAACGACGACGGGCTCCGTCCCGAGGGGCTCGGCCTGGCAACCGTCGACGTCGAGACCGAGCAGTACCGCGAACTCCCCGAAGACGAGGTCCGTTCGCACCTCGAGGAACACGAGTTGCTCGCCCCGGAGGACGAGAGCGAGGAGCACGGCGACGGCGAGCGCGAGGAGTAGGGACCGCTGCGATCCAGTCTCCGCGCTCTGCGACCCCTTCGATCCCTTCGCTCCGGCCTTCGTTCTCCGGCGCCCCCCGGCGCGAGCGGACGAGGAAACACACTTTACCCGTCGCTCGGTAGTAGCCGCCATGATTTCCCTGGACGAGGCGGTGACGGCCCGGCTCGAGTCTCACGGTGCCCGATTCGAGGTGCTCGTCGATCCCGACGCCGCCCTCGCCATCAAGCGCGGGGAGTTCGAGGGCGACCTCGAGGACGTCATCGCCGCGGAAGACGTCTTCGAGAACGCCTCCCGCGGGGACCGCCCGGCCGAGAGCGACCTCGAGGACGTGTTCGGCACGACCGACCCCATGGAGATCATCCCGGAGGTGATCAGGGAGGGGGAGATCCAGATCACCGCCGAGCAGCGCCGCGAGATGCAGGAGCAGAAGCGGCGCCAGCTCGTCGACCGCATCACCCGCAACGCCGTCAACCCCCAGATGGACGACGCCCCCCATCCCCCGGAGCGCATCGAGCGGGCCCTCGAGGAGGCCGGGTTCAAGGTCGACCCGATGGAACCGGTCGAGAGCCAGGTCGACGACGCGCTCGACGACCTCCGGCCGATCATCCCGATCCGGTTCGACGAAATAGTGATGGCCGTCCGCGTGCCCGCCGACTACGCCGGCAGCGCGCAGGCCCGGATCCGGGAGTTCGGCGAACTCGAGCGCGAGGAGTGGCAGAGCGACGGCTCCTGGGTCGGCGTCGTCAGGTTCCCGGCGGGACTGCAAAACGACTTCTACGACCTGGTCAACGAGGTCTCCTCGGGGGAAGCCGAGACCCGCGTGATCAAAGACGAGGACGAACTGGAGACGCGGTAACGCCCCCGGGACGGCCTGCCGGCGGCGGCCCGCCGCTCACCCGAACTTGAATCCGGCCATGAAGCCGGCGGCGAACCCCCCCGAAATCGACAGCGTCGAGAGGATCGACATCACCCACGAGGGCGGTTCCCCGGCGGCGGCCGTCTCCGCCCCTGAGAGCAGCCCGGAGGAGAGCCGCTCCCAGTCGACGGTCAGGAGGCCGCGGGATTCGAGGAACTTGAACGCCGCGAGCTGCAGCCCGACGAGGACGGCCACTACCTTGGCGATCTTCTTCGCCGCGAAGCCGGTGACGCCGCCGACCGCGCCGCCGGTCCCGAGGTCGAGACCCAGTTGCGCGAAGTCTATTCCCAATTCCATGTGGTAGTCACGAAACCCGACAGGTATTACTCTTCCCCCTATCAGTATTGTGCGGCCCGGAGGTTGAAATACGAGCGTCGCCTACCTCCCCGTGAGTGACAGGCACAGACCGCGACCCGGGGGCGGCGGTCATCGCCAAGCGCGTCGACTCCGGGACGGCCGACACGGACGAGATCCGCGACCTCGCCCGCGCCGCGGGCTACCGCGTCGCCGGCGAGATCACCCAGACCCGCACGGAGGACCCCGCGCTCTGCTTCGGCGAGGGGAAGGTCGACGAGCTCGCGGCGCTCGTCGCCGAGACGGGCGCCGGGGTCGTCGTCTTCGACAACCGACTGGGGCCCTACCAGACGTACAACCTGGGGACCCGTCTGCCCGAGGACGTCGAGGTGAAAGATCGCTTCCGGCTGATTCTCGATATCTTCGGGCAGCGCGCCCAGACCCAGAAGGCCCAGCTCCAGGTCGAACTCGCGGAACTCCGGTACGAGCTGCCCCGCGCGGAGGCCAAGACCAGCCTCGCCAAGCGCGACGAGCGCCCCGGGTTCATGGGGCTGGGCGAGTACGACGAGTCCCGCGAGCAGGACATCAAGTCCCGCGTCTCGCGGATCAAGGACGAACTCGAACAGATCGAGCACGACGAGGAGCACCGCCGCGAGCAGCGCCGCGAGTCGGGGTTCGACCTCGTCGCGCTGGCCGGCTACACCAACGCCGGGAAGTCCACGCTGCTGCGGCGGCTGGCCGCCGACCTCGGCGTCGAGGAGAACGCCGACCTCCACCCGGACCTCGACACCACCGCGGAGAGCGAGAACCGACTGTTCACGACGCTGGGGACGACCACCCGCCGGGCCGACATGGACCGCCGGGACGTGCTCGTGACCGACACGGTCGGGTTCATCTCGGACCTCCCCCACTGGCTCGTCGAGTCGTTCAAGTCCACCCTCGACGCCGTCTACCGCGCCGACCTCGTGTTGCTCGTCGTCGACGTCAGCGAGCCCACCGAGTCGATCCGCGAGAAACTGGTGACGAGCCACGACACGCTCTACGAGCGCAACGAGGCGCCGATCGTCACCGTCCTGAACAAGGTCGACAAGGTGTCCGACGAGGAGGTCGAACGAAAGCGGGAGGCGCTGTCGGCGCTCGCGCCCACCCCCGTCGCCGTCAGCGGCAAGGAGGGGACCGACGTCGATACGCTGAAAGAGCGCATCGACCGCGAACTGCCCCCCTACGAGCGCGAGCGTCTCGTGCTCCCGATGACCGACGAGGCGATGAGCCTCGTCTCGTGGATCCACGACAACGCCCGGGTCAACGACGTCGACTACGGCGACCAGGTGATCGTCGACTTCGAGGCCCGGCCCTCGGTCGTCGAGCAGACCCGCGCGAAGGCCGGCGACCTCACCGTCCCCGCGGAGTCCTGACTGGGCGCCGCGCGGCGACGCTTTTCCCGCCGGCGCGCGACCGCCCCGTATGGCCTACGACGTCCGTCCCACGGAGGCGGAACTCAGCGAGGCGCGCGCGCTCGTGACCGTCGCGCTCGACGCCTGCGAGCGCGAACTCGACCTCGAGGACAGCGTCCGGGTCGCGCTCGGCTGGACCGACAACCCGCCGGTGGTCGCCGAGCAGTCGGGGGTCGCCGGGACCTGCTACTCCGGCGGCCAGGTCGAGGTCGGGTTCAACGCCGACGCCGAGGGGTGGAGCGACGCGGTCGGGCCCGTGGTCGCCCTCCAGTACGGTCGCGCCTGGTTCGACGAGCGCGTCACGGTCGCCTTCCGCTGGCAGCGCCTGCTCCGAGAGGCGTTCGCCGACCGCTTCGCCGCGGCCCGGTTCCCCGACGGACCCCGGCCGTGGCGGACGACCGAGGAGGCCGCCGAGCGGTGGACGGCTCTCTCGGACGACCTGAGCGAGCGCGACGACCTGGCCGGCGACCGGGCGACGATGGGCGTCGCGGCGGCGGTGGGCCGTGAACTCGCCGCTGAGTGCGACCTCGCGGCGTTCGTCGACCGCGACCGGTCGGCGGTCGCGGCGGCCGGCGAGGCGGCGTTCGACTGATCGACCCCGGGTGGCGCTCGGGTTCAGTCGAGCCTTCGCTTCTCCTTCGAGAGGACGCGGACGTCCTCGATGCGCGTGGCGGGGTACTGGCCGTCGTCTTTCTCCACCGCCTTCACCATGTCCCAGACGACGTTCAGTCCCGTCGTCACGCCCTCCAGGGCCTCCATCTCGCAGCCGGTCTTGCCGGTCGTCTCGACGGCCACCTCGAGTTCGACGCGGTCCTCGCGCACGTCGAAGGCCGTCTCGACGTTCGTGATCGGGATCTGGTGGCACATGGGGACGCTCTCCCAGGTGTGCTTCACCGCCTGGACGGCGCCGACGCGGGCGGTCGCGAGCACGTCGCCCTTCTCGACTTCGTCGTCGCGGATCGCAGCGACCGTCGACTCCCGGAGGCGGATCTCGCCGCGGGCGACCGCCCGCCGGGCCGTGTCGGGCTTGTCGCCGACGTCGACCATCTGGACGTCGCCGCTCTCGTCGGTGTGAGTGAGGTCGTCGGCGCCGTCACTCATCTCGCTCACCCCACAGCGCCCGCGGGATCTCCTCCAGCAGGTCCGAGGCCAGCAGCCCGTCCCCGAGGTCGTCCTCGAGGCGCTCGGCGGCCCGGCCGTTGACGTAGGGGGCGACGCAGGCCGCGTCGATCGGGTCCTGCGTCGCGAGCGCGGCGGCGACGACGCCCGCCAGCGTGTCGCCGGTGCCGCCGACGGTCATGCCGGGCGTGCCGGTCGTGCAGATCCGGGTCGTCTCCCCGTCGGTGATCACGTCGTCTTTGGCCTTCGCCAGCACGGCGTGGCCGAGGTCGGCCGCCAGCGCCTCGATCTCGTCGGCGTGGGCCGTGAGGTCGTCGACGTCCGGCCCGCCGAGTTCGGCGAGTTCGTGGCGGTTGGGTGTGAGCACGAGCGTCGCGTCGGTGTCGACCTCGGGGGCGACCGGCAGGGCGTCGGCGTCGACGACCGCCCGGCCCTCGAACTCCGCGAGGAACCGCCGGACGGCCTCGCGGGTCTCCTCGGCGTCGCCCAGCCCCGGCCCGATCACGACCACGTCGTCGTAGTCGGCGGCGGTCCCGACGAGGTCGTCGGCGCGGTCGGGCGTCAGCCGGTCGCCGTCGTAGGGCTGGACGATCAGGTCCTCGGCGTACCCCTGGATCGGCGCCTTCACCGACTCGGGGACCGAGACGAACGCGAGGTCGGCCCCCGCCCGCAGGGAGGCCTGCGCGGCCAGGGCCGGCGCGCCGGTGTAGGGACCGCCGCCGATCACGAGTACGCGCCCCGACTCGCCCTTCCGGGCGTCGGGGTCCCGGCGGATCGACAGCAGGTCCCCCGGGCCGACCTTGCGCTCCGCGGCCGCGGGGATGCCGATGTCGGCCACCTCGACGGTGCCGGGGTAGTCTGTCAGGCCGGGCTTCTGGTCGTGGAAGGTGACGACGCGGTCGGCGCCGACCGCGAGGTCGGCCTCGCCCGTGTCGGCGTCCAGCCCCGAGGGGACGTCGACGGCGACGACGGCCGCCTGGCTGTCGTTGACGGCCTCGACGGCGGTCCGCTCGGGCTCCCGGGGTTCGCCGGCCACGCCGGTCCCGAGCATCGCGTCGACGATCACGTCCGGGTCGCCCAAGTCAAGGGTCCGGGAGTCGCGCACCTCGCGGGCGTCGTAGCCGGCCGCCCGGAGCGCGTCCCAGTTCTCGCGGGCGATGTCCGTCGAGATGGTCTCGGCCCGGCCCAGCAGGTAGACGGTGAGGTCGTAGCCGGTCGAGGCGGGACCGTCGGCCTCGCGGTCCGGCGCCCCGTCGCGGTCGAGGGCGCCACCGCCACCGGCACCGGCACCGGCACCGCTCCCGGCCTCGCCGAGAAAGCGCGCGGCGGCGAACGCGTCGCCGCCGTTGTTCCCGCGTCCGGCGAGCACGGCGATCTCGGCCCCCGGAGGTGCGACCTCTCGGACCGCTCGGGCGACGGCGTTGCCGCTGGACTCCATCAGCTGTTTCTGGGAGACGCCGAGCGCGGCCGCGTTGGCGTCGACGGCCGCCATCCGATCGGAGGTTATCATGTCCGGAAGCACTCCCGGAGAGAGGTTAAGCCTGCGGCCTCCGGCGGTCGTTCCGTTCGGGTCCGGGGGTTGTCGGGACAGCAGTCGTGGCGATGCCGGACCCCCGGACGGCCGGAGTCGCCGGCCGTCACCGCGGTTCGAGGTATCGACCGGTGCGGTAGGCGTCGTAGATGGCGTAGACGTAGACGATCGGCGTCGCGATCAGCCCCACCCCGACGACGACGCTGAACGTCGCGAGGACGAAGGCGGTGAAGACGACGACGGCCTTCACGACCTCGCCGTTGAGCAGTTGCCCGAGGCCGGGGAAGAGAAACGAGGCGACGGCGGCCACCAGCCCGCGGTTCTCCCGGACGAACCGCTCGAGGTCGTCGGTGACCGTCTCCAGGTCGTCGGTCGAAGCGTCGCCGAGCGTCCCGGCGCGCGGGCGGGGGCGCTGGCGCACCCCGCAGTGGGGACAGATCTCGGCGGCGGCGCGGATCCCCTCGCCGCAGTCCCGGCAGTAGACGGGGCCGTCGCCGACCTCGACGGCGTCGGTGGCGACGCCGCAGGCCGAGCAGACTTCGGCGCCCGGGGCGACGGTTTCGCCGCAGGCGCGACAGTACCGCTCGGTCGTGGCGGACATACCGGTCGGTAGTGCGCTCGGGGCTTAACGGCGGCGGCTCTCGGTCACCAGCGGACCTCGAACCCCTCGATCCCCTCCGGGGACTCCCACTCGACGGAGACGTCCCGGACGTCCGCCCGGGGGCTGCCGGTCTCGCACCACTCGACGAGCCGTCGGACCTCGCCTTCGCTGCCCTCGAAGACCGCCTCGACGCGGCCGTCGTCGAGGTTCCTGACCCAGCCGTCGACGCCGTGCTCGCGGGCGGTGTCGCGCGTGTTCGCCCGGTAGGCGACCCCCTGGACGCGCCCCGACGCGAACACGTGTGTGCGAGTTCGGTCCCCCCTTCCGTCGCCACCGTCGTCGCGGTCGCTCATATCCCGGGGGTTGTTCTGCCGGCGGCAAAAACGCGGTGGACCCGCCTACGCCTCGCCGCCGGTCCGGAGATAGAGGAAGACGTACGTCTGGGCGTAGCCGGCGTACTCGCCGCCGAAGCGCTCGCGGATCGCCCGCGAGGTCTCGGCGTAGCTCCCCTGGTCGCAGTCGGGGTAGTGTTCGGCGATGGCCGTCCGGATCCAGGTGTCGAGCGGAACGGCCTCGAGGTAGCCGAGCGAGAACAGCAACACGCAATCGGCGACCTTCTCGCCGACGCCGACGAACTGCGTGAGGTACTCCCTGGCCGCCTCGTAGGGGCGACCGGCGGCCTCCTCGGGGCGAGCCTCGCCGGTGGCGACCATCTCCGCGGTCCGCTGGACGTACGGCGCGCGGTAGCCCAGGCCCAGGTCCCGGAGTTCGGCTTCGGTCGCCGCCGCGAGCTGGGCCGGCCGGGGGAAGGCGTGGTACGTGCGGCCGTCGAACTCGACCGCGTTGCCGTACTCGCGGGCGAGGCGGACCTGCATCCCGTGGATTCGCGAGACGCGCATCTGCGCCGAGCAGATAAACGAGATCAGCGAAGCGAAGGGCGGATCACGGACCAGCCGCATCCCGCGGTAGGCGTCGTAGGCCGCCTCCAGCAGGGGGTCGTCAGGCGTCGCGGCCACGATGGCGTCGAGGTCGTCGTCCAGTCGGAGGAGTTCGACCAGGTGGGGTTCGGCGTCGATGCTCGCGGCCCACTCGAGGACGCCGTCGCGCTGGCGAGCGCGGACGACAACCGGATCCCCGCCGGTCCGGTCGTCCGGGAGCACGGTGTAGTACCACGCGTCCCCGCCGTACGCGGGGGCGTCCTCGTACATCCGGTCGTCCTCGCGCGCCCAGACGTAGGTCTGGCCGCTCTCGACGGTCGACTGGAGGTCGAAGCCGCCCGACAGCGAGTCGATCGGGATCGTCCCGCGTTCCATCTACTCGGGGAACGACCGAGGAACGTATCGGGGTTTCGATACGGGCGAACCTTCATGACACCTCGGGAGAAAGAGTGTGGTATGGATTGTCGTGTCGTCGTCGAGGCGGCGGTTCCGGTCTACGACGTGGGGTCCGCGGACGAAGCAGTCCGCATCGCCATCTCGAAGACGGGAGATATGCTGAACCCGGATCTCAACTACGTGGAGATCGGGATGGGCCAGCGCGCCTGTCCGAACTGCGGGGACGAGTACGATCCGGCCTTCGTCGCCGCCGACGAGGGACTGGTCGCCCTCGAACTCGAGATGACCGTCTTCAACGTCGAGGACGAGCAACACGCCTCCCGCATCGCGCGCAAGGAGATCGGCCAGCGGATGCGAAACATCCCTCTGGACGTCGTGCGGGTCGACGTCATCGAAGAGGGCGACGACGGGGAAAGCGAGGCGGAGAACGGGAACGGCGAGGAGGGCACCGACGAGGCCGCGCCCCCGATAGACGCTCCCGAGAGCGACGGCGGGGAAGACGGGGAGATCCTCCCGGAGTTCGAGGAACTGATCGAGGAGTGACCTGTGGGACGGGGTGAGTCGAGAGACTCCGGAGAGAAGTATCAGTCCGCTGCGGCGGAGACCGGCTGTTCGTCCGCGGCCATCTCGCAGGTGATGCAGTCGGCCAGAGCGAAGACGGCCTCTTTGTGGTCTGTCTTCGACCGGTGGATCGACGTCGGTCGGACGCCGAGTTCGTCGTAGGACTCCTCGTCTACGGGCGCTCCCTCAATCTCTTCGACGTGGTTGCGTACCTGCGCAAGCAGGCCATGAAGGTGAATGAGTTCCTGCTTTTTCATGCTCAGGCTTCGCTAACGATTGAGAGCATATAGTATTACCCTGAGTACGGTTACCACATTTCTTGCTGAGAGTCCGCATACCTCCAAAAAACCGGCTTTCTGGCTTGAGAGTCTCGAACCGTGAAAGGAAAAACCGAGCGACAGCGAACGCTGTCCGACGGTCAGCCGAGTTGCTTGAGCGTTTCGAGGTCGCGCTCGGTTCGCGCGAACTCGGCGGTCCGGCGGGTCGCGTGGCAGTTCGGACAGTGGAACATGCGGTCGTGCTCCGGGAGGTCACGCGGGGCTGCTTCCCACTGTTTGCCACACTCCGGACAGAGAAGTCGGACGTACGTTTCCGTCGGCATGACCCGACGTGCGTCGGCCGCTCACAAAAGCCTTCACCCCGCGTCCGACGCGCCGACGCGGGGGGTCACACCCGTCCCGGTTCGAGGGAGGCCGCTCAGTTCGCCGCGGGGACCTCGGCGGCTTCGAGCAGTTCCTTGTACCGGTTGCGGATCGTGACCTCGGAGATGTTGGTGACCTCGCTGACCTCGTTCTGGGTGACCCTCTCGTTGGTCAGCAGGGCGGCGGCGTAGATGGCCGCGGCCGCCAGCCCCACCGGCGACTTGCCGCTGAGCATGCCGGCGTCGCGGGCGCCGTCGAGCAGTTCCCGGGCGCGGCGCTCGACCTCGTCCGAGAGGTCGAGGTCGCTGGCGAACCGCGGGACGTAGCTCTTGGGGTCCGCGGGCTGGATCTCGAGGCCGAGCTGCCGGATGATGTACCGGTAGGTCCGGGTCAGCTCCATGCGGTCGATGCGCGAGACCATCGTCACCTCGTCGAGGCTGCGGGGGGTTCCGGCCTGTCGGGCGGCGGCGTAGAGGGCGGCGGTGGCGACGCCCTCGATGGAGCGGCCGGGCAGGAGGTTCTCGTCGAGCGCGCGTCGGTAGACGACGCTGGCGGTCTCCCGGACGTTTTCGGGGAGGCCCAGCGCGGAGGCCATGCGGTCGATCTCGCCGAGCGCCTGCTTCAGGTTGCGTTCCTTGGAATCTCGCGTGCGGAATCGCTCGTTCCAGGTGCGCAGGCGCTGCATCTTCTGGCGCTGGCGGTTGGACAGGGAGTTGCCGTAGGCGTCCTTGTCCTGCCAGCTGATGTTCGTCGACAGCCCCTTGTCGTGCATCATGTTCGTCGTGGGGGCGCCGACGCGGGACTTCTGGTCTTTCTCCTTGGCGTCGAACGCGCGCCACTCGGGACCGCGGTCGATGCTGTCCTCCTCGACGACGAGCCCGCAGTCCTCGCAGACCGTCTCGCCGTGCTCCGCGTCGCTCACGACGTCGCCGCCGCACTCGGGGCAGGTGATCCCCTCGT
>PXRR01000039.1:0-28204 GCA_003021975.1 Halobacteriales archaeon QS_5_70_17
CGGGATCGGCGGCGCCGCCTCGTAGGCGTGCCACGCCCCGGCGCTCATCACGATCAGGTTGAGGACGAAGACGACGATCAGCGCGCGGGCCAGTGTCCGTCGGCGCAGTTCCGTGTGTGCTGGTCGAGCGAGCGACGTGCTGGTCCCATCCCCGAACGAGTTCGGCTCTTTCAAGCGACGCAGTGGGTCGGGAAGCGTGCCCCCGGGAACGCGTTCGGGCGGTCAGTCCGCTCGCCTCACAGCGGTTCCTCGCCCTCGATGATCCGCTTCGCCCGGGTGGCCAGCTGCGGAACGCCCTCCCGCATCTTGGGGTACATCGGATCGTCTGAGTTGCCCTCGAGGTGCCGCCGGAAGAACATCTCGCCGAGGGCGGCGAGCTTATAGACCGCCAGCGTCCGGTAGAAGCGGTCGTCGTCGTACTCCAGGCCCGTCAGCTCCTCGTAGCGGTCGACGAGTTCCCGCCGGGTCGGGTAGGCCTCGCCGGCCATGAACGTCGTCGTCAGCGTGTCGGTGGCCTCCGGTGCCGCGGGGTCCTTCTCGTCCCACCAGTACGAGAGCATCCAGCCGAGGTCAGTGAAGGGGTCCCCGAGCGTGCTCATCTCCCAGTCCATCACGGCGACGATCTCGGGCTCGTCGCCGGGGCCGTACATCACGTTGTCAAGCTTGTAGTCGCCGTGGACGAGCGTCTCGGGGTGGTCCTCGGGGACGTTTTCCCCCAGCCAGTCGGTCACCTCGTGGAGCTGCGGGACAGTCCGCTCGTCGGCGGTGACCTCCGAGGCCCAGTCGATCTGCTTGGCCCAGCGGTCGACCTGTCGCTCGGTGAACCCCGGCGGGTGGCCGAACTCCCCGAGGCCGACGGCCTCGTAGTCGACGGTGTGGATCTCCGCGAGCGTGTCGACGAGTTCCTCGCCGATCCGGCGGCGGGCCCGGTCGTTCTCGAACCGCTCGGGTTCGCCCGCCCGGAGGACGTCCCCCTCGACGCGGCCCATCACGTAGAAGTCGCTGCCCATCACGTCGTGGTCCTCGCAGGCGAGGACCGTCTCGGGCACCGGAACGCCGGTGTCCTGGAGCGCCGACACGACCCGGTACTCCCGGAGCACGTCGTGGGCGCTCTCCGCGACCTCGCCGGGCGGCGGGCGGCGCACCACCAGTTCGCGGTCCCCCCACGTGACGAACAGCGTCTCGTTGGAGTGACCCTCCTGGTGACGGCGGACCTCGTAGTCGGCGGCGGGACCGAGTTCGGCCTCGAGGTAGTCCGCGAGGCGGTCGACGTCGACGATCCGCTCGAAGTACTCCTCGGAGGTCTCTCCGCTCGCGTCGTCAGTCATCGTTCCCGTCTTACCGGGCGTGACCGAATAAGTTGCGTCCGTTCGGTTCGACCGGGGGCGCCGCCAACGGCGTGTCGGATCGATCGGGGATCAATTTACAACGGTGTGTTCACACGGGGACGTATGGAGTACGACGATTCCCCGCAGGCGGCGGAGCTGGGAGAGCGCGCTCGCGAGTTCATGGACGAGGTGGTCCTGCCGACCGAGCGCGAGCACCTCGGGGACGGGCCCGTCGACGAGTCGGTGATCGAGGACCTCCGGGAGCAGGCCCGGGAGTACGACGTCTACTGCCCCCAGATCGGCGAGGAGCACGGCGGCATGGGGATGGACCTTCGGGACGTCCTGCCGCTGTTCGAGCAGGCCGGGCGGTCGCTGCTGGGCGCGCCCGCGATGCGCGTCGACGCCCCCGACGAGGGGAACATGCACACCCTCGAACTCGTCGGCACCGAGGAGCAGAAAGCCGAGTACCTCGACCCGCTGGTCGACGCCGAGATCCACTCCGGGTTCTCGATGACCGAACCCAAGCAGGGGGCGGGGTCGGACCCGAAGATGATCCAGACGACCGCCGAGAGAGACGGCGACGAGTGGGTCATCGACGGCCACAAGTGGTGGACGACCAACGGCGGCGTCGCCGACTTCTTCATCGTGATGGCCCGCACTGATCCCGACGCCCACCCCTACAGCGGCTGTTCGCTGTTCCTCGTCGACCGGGACGCGGACGGCGTCGACGTGGTTCGGGACATCCCTCACCTCGGACAGGCGCTGACCCACGAGACCCACTCGGAGATCCGCTACGAGAACGTCCGGGTCCCCGAGTCGGCCCTGCTGGGGGAACTCGACGAGGGGTTCACCCACGCCCAGCAGCGACTCGGCCCCGCGCGGCTGACTCACTGCATGCGCTTCACCGGGATGGCGACTCGGGCGCTGGACGTCGCCAAGGCCTACATGCAGGAGCGCGAGGCCTTCGGGAGCACGCTCGCCGACAAGCAGGCCCAGCGCCACAAGGTGGCCGACGCGGAGACCCGACTGCACGCCGTCCGGACGATGGTCCGCCACGCCGCGAAGCGGATCGACGAGGGGGAGGAGGCGCGGATCCCCGTCTCCATGAGCAAGGTGTTCGCCGCCAACACGACCCAGGAGACCATCGACTTCGCGCTGCAGGCCTGCGGGGGCAACGGCGTCGGCCGCGACCTCCCGATCGCGGACTTCTACGAGGCCGTGCGGGCGTTCCGCATCGTCGACGGCGCCGACGAGGTCCACCGGCGCGTGATCGCCCGCGACGCCTTCGAGGACGTCGACGACCCCGCACTGGAGAACCTGACGACCTACTGAGGGCCGCCGAGCGACCCGGCCCGCCGGCGTCGCTACAGGTAGCCGTCGTCGTACTGCTCACTCCCGTCGGGCTTGTCGACGTTCCCGCAGTCCAGACACTCGACGCGCTCCATCTCGTCCATCGTGGTGTCGATCGACCCGCAGCTACCGCAGTAGTACCCGTATCGCTCGTCGCCGTCCTCGTCGGTGTAGACGGTGAAGAAGGGGCCGTCGGTCCCCGACCGGTGCTCCTCGCGGTCGACGTGGAACTCCCCGTCGTCGGTCGTCACGGTCCCGTCGTCGGGGAACTCGACGTCCTCGTCGGCGTCGGACTGCTCGGTCGCCGCGTCCTCGGGGGCGAAGACGTGCTCGTAGACGCTCTCGCCGCCGATGTCGACCTCGCGCTCGTCGACCTGCTCGAAGCCGAACCGCTCGAAGAACTCGCCGCCCTCCCGGTTGGCCGAGAGCGCGACCGCCCGGACGTCCTCGGCGCCCCGGTCCCGGAGGCCCTCGGCGGTCCGCTCGAACAGGTCGGTGCCGTGTCCTCGACCGCGCCGCTCTGGGTCGACGAACAGCCACCGGACGACGCCGCGGTCGTCCTCGCGCTCGCCCTCGGCGACACCGACGACGACGCCGTCCTCGTCCGACTCGGCCACGAGTAGTTCGACGTCGTCCGCGTCGATCTTCTCCTCGACGCTCTCGGCCCCGAACTTCTCCCCGGCGACGTTCTCGATCTCCCGGGGACTGAGGCTGTACGACGCAGTCATCGCGCTCTCGACGACCTTCGTGACCCGGTCCGCGTCGTCGCTCTCGGCTGGACGAACAGACATGCTGATCGCCAGTAGAACCCCCCGGCTCAAAGGAGGCCGCCTTGCGGAACCGACTGGATGCGGTCCGAGGGCCGGCGGCGTTCCCGGCCGGACTCGGAGGTCGACGAGGTTCCGGCCGAGTGGACACCGTTCTTTTACCCGGAGAACGCTACCGTGGCTCATGGACGTGGACGAAGAGGAACTGCGGTTCGCCGCCGGGGCGATCCGCGACGCCGACAGCGCCGTCGCGATGACGGGCGCGGGCGTCTCGACGCCGTCGGGGATCCCGGACTTCCGGGGCCCCAACGGGCTCTGGAAGGAGTACGATCCCGGCGACTTCCACATCTCGCGGTTCGAGTCCGACCCGGCGGGGTTCTGGGCCGACCGGCTGTCGATGGTCGAGGACCTCTACGGCGAGGGCGTCGAACCCAACGCGGCCCACGAGACGCTGGCGGACCTCGAGCGGGAGGGACACCTCGACGCGGTGATCACCCAGAACGTCGACGGCCTCCACCAGGCGGCGGGCAGCGAGTCGGTCGTCGAACTCCACGGCAACGGACAGCGGGTCGTCTGCCGGGGGTGTGACGCGCGCGCCGACGCCGAGCGGGCCCGCCGCCGGGCCCGCGACGGCGAGTGCCCCCCGGCATGCGAGTCCTGCGGCGGCGTGTTGAAGCCCGACGTCGTCCTGTTCGGCGAACAGCTCCCCGAAGACGCGCTCTACCGGGCGCACGCGCTGGCCCAGGGCGCCGACACCTTCCTCGTCGTCGGCTCGTCGCTGTCGGTCGAGCCGGCGGCCAGTCTCCCCGAGCAGGCCGCGAGGCGGGGAGCGACGCTCGTCGTCGCCAACCTCGAACGGACGCCACTGTCCGACCGCGCGGAGTACGACTTCCGGGCGGACGTCACGGAGGCGCTGCCGCGCCTGACCGAGACCGTCCGGTCGGCGTGAGATCGGGCCCCGGGAGCGCACCGCGCTCCTGACGGTCCCGACGGAGGCTGGGGGACGCTTTTGATCCCCGGTCCCGTAGGTCACTGCCATGGGGTACGGCGTCGTTCACGCGGAGGACGTACCGGTCACCGACCTCTCGGAGGTCGAGGAGGTCCCCCCGGACCTGAGCGTGGGGTCGGTCGGGGAGGCGCTGGGCGCCGAGAACCTGAACGCGAACCTCTGGTACTTCGAGCCCGGGGAGGAGATCCAGTACCACGCCCACCGCGAGCAGGAGGAGCTGTACTACGTCCTCGAGGGCCGGTTCTCGCTGAAGCTCGGTCCCTCCGGCGAGGAAGAGTACGTCGAGGTCGGTCCCGGGGCGTTCTACGTCGCGGGGCCGGAGACCGGCCACGGCCACCGGTACCTCGGCGACGAGCGGGGAGTCGTCCTGGCGCTCGGCGCGCCGGCGGTCGACGATCCGGGAATCGATCCACACGACCTCGAGGAGTAGCGCCGCCCGCAGACCGGAACTACCGTCAGTTGCCCCGGGAGGAGCGCGCCTCGCGGATCTCGGCGCCGTCTCGCAGTTTGTCCTCGCACTGGGGACAGACGCGGACCGTCTGCATCTCGTCGGGTGCGAACACCCGGACGTAGGCCTCCGTGACGAACGACTCGCAGTTCTGGCACCTGGGCATTACATCGACCTACAGATCGCCCGTACATATAGGCCCGTCACTTCGGGCGGAGTGACAGCCGTGATCGAGAGCGACGGGGGCGGCGGGGGCGGCGGGTCCGGGCCGCGCCCCGGCCGGGCGTGGCGGGTGCGTTATGCGCCGTACGAGCGCTCCAGGTACTCGACGATCCGCTCGGACTCGGCCATCGTCACGCCGCGGTCGTCGTCGACGAGCACGGGAACGGCCCGCTGTCCGGAGACCCGCTTGACCTCGTCGCGCTCGGAGTGCAGGCCCTCGACCCAGACGCTGTCGAACTCCAGGTCCCGCTCTTCGAGTTCGTCGACGACCAGTTCACAGTACGGACACCCCTCGAGTTGGTAGAGCGTGAGCGCCATGTCCCCAGGGAGGAGGGCCAGGGTGAAAAGTCTCCCCACGTAGCCTTTTGCCGCCGGGGAGCGAGCGTCCGCTATGCCACCGCAGACGGGCGACCGGGCGCCGGACTTCGAGACGTTGCTCTGTAACGGCGAGACGTTCCGGTCGCGGCGCCTCTCGTCGGTCCTGGAGTCGGGCGGCGTGCTCGCGTTCTCGGCGTTCGCGTTCTCGGCGATCGCAGAGAACTGGTGGAAGACCTACGACCGCGCCGGCTGGGCCGACTTCGCGGTCCCGGTGGTCGGCGTCAGCCGCGACGGCCCCTACGCGCAGAACGCCTTCCTACGGGCGATCGACAGCCCGTTCCGGCGGTTCGCCGACACGGACGCCGTCGCGGCCGACGCCTACGGCCTGCGGACCGACCGCGACGGGATGGCCGGCGTCTCAACGCCCCGGCGGGCGACGTTCGTCGTCGACGAGGAGCGGACCGTCACCTACCGGTGGGTGGCCGACGACTGGATCTCGCCGGCGCCGCTCGACGAGGTGGCGGCGGCCGTCGCGGAGCTCTGAGCGCCTCCGTCGGCTCCGACCCACGCTCACTCGACGCGGGTTCGGACCCGGACTCGGGGGCACCGACAGCCCCGGCGGCCGGCGAGTCGCCCGCGCTTCCTACCCGAGCGTCCCGTAGCTGGTGAAGCTGACGTCGTCGGGGTCCTCCGGGAGCAAGGGGCCGAGCAGGTCCTCCTCCCACTCCCGCCAGCCGTCGGGGTACTCCGCGGGGGGGTTGGGGTCCTCCGGCGGTCCCCACAGCGCCTCCCAGGCCTCGCGGCTCTCGTAGGTCCAGACCGCCGCGTGGCGGCCCTCGCGGTCGCCCTTGACCCCCCTGAGGAACCGGTAGTCGACCAGCCCCGGGAGGTCGAAGAGGCCGCGGCGCTCGGCGGCCGCGACCGCCGCCTCCAGGTCCGATCCGTCTGCGTCCTCGACGAGCTCGTACTCGTGTACGCTGACGACGGGCACGCTCGCGCGTGTGCGCTCGACGCACAAGACTCGTCCGGCCGCCCGTCAGTGGCAAGCCTCGGGTGGAAAGCAGTCCCGGATCACGTCCACACGATGGGCGCAAACGCGGACTCGACGACCCGGTTCGACGACTGGTCGCTCCGTCGACGGGTCGCCTGGTGGGTGCTGGTCGAGGGCGACCGGACGGCGGTCGCCGGCGGACTGCTCCTCGCGGGGGTGATCGGACTCGCGGCGGCGCTCGTCGCCGAGGTCATCACCGTGGGCTACGGGAGCAACGTCCGCCGGCTGTTCGCCAGCGGGATGGCCGCCGGCCTCCTGTCGCTGATCACCGTCGCGCTGTCGATCAACCAGCTCATCCTGTCGCGGGTGTTCGGCGCGCCCGACGCACTGGGGAACCACTTCGACGGGACGCTCTCGCTCCAGCAGACGATCGAGAAGCACACCGACCGCGAGGTGGCGCCGGGGGCGCCGGCGGCGATGCTCCGGACGATCAGCGACGGGCTCGACGAGCACGCCGGCGCGTTGCCCGCCGACAGCGGACTCGGAGAGTACGGCGACCGGATCAGCGCGTACGCCGACGCGGCGAGTTCGTTCGACGGCGAGAACGGACGCGAGGCGACGTCCTCCGTGCTCTCGACGATCCTCACCACCGGGTACGCGAGGGACTTCATCCGGACCCGCGAGATCCAGGCGACCCGAAATCTCGCGCCGGCGGTCGAGCGCCGGCTCGAGTCGATCCGGGAACTCCTGCGGGCCATGGCGATCTTCCGGCAGTACCTCAAGACGATCGTGATCCAGCAGCAACTCGCCGAGCTCTCGCGGCTGATCGTCTACACCGGCGTCGCGGGCGTCGCGGTCGCCCTGTCGCTGGCGATGGTCTACAGGACCTCGACCGGGGCGGCGATCCCCCCGGGATGGCTCCCGGCGGTGACGACCCTCGGGTTCGCGGTGATGCTGGCGCCGCTCGCGGTGCTCGTCTCGTACGTGCTCCAGGCGGCGACGATCGCCCGCTACACCGTCTCCGCGGGTCCGATCATCCCCCCCGAGGAGACGATCGACAGGTGACCGGAGAGCGCGGGCGTTCTACGACCTCGCCGCCGGGCCAATTAACCCGCCGCCCGCACACCGGTGACGTATGCGACTCGACGACGTGCGGGTGCTCGACCTGACGCGCCTGCTCCCGGGGCCGTACGCCACGCAGTTGCTCGCCGACCTCGGCGCGGACGTGATCAAGGTCGAGGACACCGGCGCGGGCGACTACGCGCGGGACATGCGGCCGACCAGGGGCGACGGGGACGGCGAGGTGGGCGCGGTCTTCGACGCCGTCAACCGGGGCAAGCGCAGCGCCGCCCTGGATCTCAAGACCGACGCCGGCCGGCGCGCGTTCTACGATCTCGCCGCCGACGCCGACGCCGTCGTCGAGAGCTTCCGCCCCGGCGTGGTCGACCGCCTCGGGGTCGACTACGGGACGGTCAGCGAACACAACCCCGAGGTGGTCTACTGCTCGCTGACGGGGTACGGACAGACCGGGCCGCTGGCCGACCGCCCGGGCCACGACCTCGACTACGCCGCCCGGGCGGGCTTTCTGGACGTGACGCGCGCCGACGAGGGGACCGCCCCGCCGCTGCCGGGGTACCCCATCGCGGACCTCGGCGGCGGGCTGTTCGCCGCCTTCGCCGTCGTCTCCGCGCTCCTCTCCCGGGAACTCGGCGGAAGCGGCGGCGAGTACGTCGACGTCTCGATGACCGACGTGCTCGCCTCCTTCGGCCAGACGGTCGCCCCGGCGGCCCTCGACGGCGAGGACCCGCGACCCGGGGAGACGTGGCTGACCGGGGCCGCCCCGTGGTACGGCGTCTACGAGACGGCCGACGAGCGGTACGTCGCGCTGGGCGCGCTGGAACCGCAGTTCTGGGCGTCGTTCTGCGAAGCGATCGACCGCGGGGACCTCGTGGACTACCACGGCACCGAGGACCCGGCCGAGCGGGCGGCCCTGCGCGAAGAACTCCGGGCGGAGTTCGCCGCCCGCCCGCTGGCGGCGTGGCGGGACCTGTCGGCGCCCACCGTCGAACCAGTGCTGACGCCCGCGGAGGCGTTCTCGAGCGATCTCGCCGCCGCCCGGGAGTGGATCGCTGACGCCGACGGCCGGCCCCGGGTCGGCTTCCCGGCGGTCTGTGACCGCCCCGAGAGCGACGAGTCGCTGCCCGGCCACGGCGAGCACACCGCCGCCGTGCTCCGGGAGGCCGGCCTCGACGAGGGGCGCATCGAGCGCCTCCGAGAGCGCGGCGCCGCGCTGTGACGCCCGGCCGGGCCGACCGGTTTTAAGCCGACGGGATCGTCACCTGTGGGCATGCGACTAGGCGTGCTCGTCCCGGCGGTCGACGACCCGACGGCGTTCGCCGTCAGCGCGGAGAAACTGGGCTACGAATCGGTGTGGGTGCCCGAACTCTGGCAGGAGAGCGGCGTCGTGCGCGCGGCCGACATCGCGGCGCGGACCGACTCCATCGAACTGGGGACGGCCATCCTCAACGTCTTCTCGCGGACGCCCGCGGTGCTGGCGATGACCGCGGCGACGCTCGATCGGGTGTCGGGCGGCCGGTTCACGCTAGGGGTCGGGACGAGCACGCGCAAGTCGATCGAGGACCTCCACGGCCTCTCCTGGAACGACCCCAACCCCGTGCGCCGCGCCCACGAGACGATCGACCTCACCCGGCAGTTCCTCGAGGGCGAGGGCCGCGTCGAGTACGACGGCGAGGTCTTCGACGTGCAGGACTTCCCCCCGCTGGGCCGTGAGGTGCCGATCTACCACGCCGCGCTCGGGGAGGCCAACCGGCGGGTCGTCGCGCGGCTCTGTGACGGCTGGATCCCCCACAACGTCCCGTTCCCGGACCTGCCGGCGGCGTTCGACTACGTCGCCGAGCACGCCCGAGAGGCCGGCCGCGACCCCGAGGACATCACGGTGGCTCCCTACGTCCCCGCCTGCGTCAGCGAGGACGGCGACGCGGCCCGCCGGAAGCTCCGCGAACACGTCGCCTACTACGTCGGCAGCGGCGAGGGCTACCGCCGGGCCGTCGGCGAGCGGTTCGACGAGGCCGACGCGGTCGCCGGTCGCTGGCACGACGGCGAGCGCTCCGCGGCCGCCGACGCCGTCACCGACGAGATGGTCGCGGCGCTCGGCGTCGGCGGCACCCCCGAGGAGGCCCGCGAGCAACTGCGCGACCTGGCCGCACTCGACGCCGTCGACCGGCCGCTCCTGGTGGTGCCGAACACCGCCGGCGCCGACCTGGCCCAGCGGACCCTCCGGGAGCTCTCCCCCGACCGGCTATAGCTCGCCGGTCCGTCGGAGCAGCGACCGGTCGAGGTCGGCGACCGACGCCCGTCCGGTGTTCGCCAGCGAGACGTCCAGGTCCGCCCGGAAGTTACGCAGTACTTCGTGGACGCCGGCCTCGCCGGCGACGGCCAGCCCGCAGGCGAACGGTCGGCCGATCATCGCCGCGTCGGCCCCGAGCGCGAGCGCCGTCAGGACGTCCGATCCCCGGCGGATCCCGCTGTCGAAGGTGACCGGCACCCGGCCGACGGTCTGGTCGACGATTCCCGGGAGCGCCTCCAGGGCGGCGATCTCGCCGTCGAGCTGTCGGCCGCCGTGGTTCGAGACGGCGACGGCGTCGGCCCCGCGGGCGATGGCTTCCTCGGCGTCGTCGGAGTGGAGCAGTCCCTTCACGACCACCGGCAGGTCGGTCATCGCCACCAGGTCCTCGAGGTCGTCCCAGTCGAGCGCCGGGTTGCCGAAGACGTCGACCCAGTAGTCGATGGCCGCCTGCGGGTCCTCCTCCGGCGGCGCGTCGAGCCCCGCCCGGAAGGCGGGGTCCGAGAAGTAGTTTCCCAGGCCCTCGCCGTCGAGTTGCGGGAGGTACCCCCGGTCGAGGTCGCGCTCGCGCCAGCCCAGCGTCGGGACGTCGACGGTGAGGACGATCGCGTCGAAGCCGGCGTCCTCCGCGCGCCCGACGAAGCTCTCCATGATCGCCGGCTCGGAGGACCAGTAGAGCTGGAACCACTTCGGGGTGTCACCGAGGATGTCGCTCACCTCCTCCATGGGGTTCGAGGCGACCGAACTGAGACAGACCGGGACGTTCAGGTCGGCGGCGGCCCGGGCGGTCGCGAGTTCCCCCTCCTCGTGGAGGATCGTCTGGATGCCGAGCGGCGCGAGCATGAAGGGCACCTCGAACGTGCGACCGAGCACCTCCACCGAGAGGTCCCGCTCGGAGACGTCCCGGAGAAGCCGCGGGACGATCCGCCACCGCTCGAAGGCCTCCCGGTTGGCGCTCATCGTCCGGTCGCCGCCGGCACCGCCGGCGAGATAGCCCGCCGGGCCCTCCTCCATCGCCTCGAGGGCCGCGGCCTCCAGGTCCTCGTACCGGACCGGGAGGTCGGGGCCGTCCTCGCCGCCGAAGACCTCGTGGCGGCGGGTCTGTCCGTGCGAATCGGGGAAGTCGTCGCCCATACGCGGGGGTAGGAGTCGGCTCTGATAAGGCGTGTGCCCGCCTGCGGCGGACGATCGCACCCCTGTCGAACAGATCACGACGGCAACGGAAGACTGCCAGCGAGAGTTGCCGTCAGCGGTCCCTCGCGGGACGTGGGGCGGTCGCGTCCCGACGGACTGATCGGAGCGACGAGTCGGACAGCCCCCGTCGACATCGCGCCCAGTCGCCTGGCGTTCCTCGCGAGGGCGGCCCTCGGAACGAGGGTCGCCGGCGCGCCGAGGGTCGCCGCGCATCCGGACGAGCGGCCGCCCGACCCTGACGTCGCGCGGAGCGATGAGAGACCGTCCCTTCCGTCCGCCGGCAGGCGACCGATGTCGGGCCCGAGCAGTCTTCCGAGGACGGGCCGAGAGAACTGCTCCGGACTCGGAGCCAATCGCCGGTTCGTCCCCTCTGCCGGATTATTTCGTCCAACGCTCAATGTATTACCAAAATTAGTTTATCACGGTGAGGAGTAGGCCCGCGCGGACATGCCGACTTGTGACCACTGCGATAGCCACATATCAGAGCGGTTCGAAAGGGTCTTCGCCGACAACCACGGTGATGTGCGGGCGTGTCCGAGTTGCTCGGCGAACGCAGGAATCGCCGGCACCGCGAGCGAACGAGACCGCGGCGAGCGGTGAGGCCCGTCACGGTCAGTTCGCGAGTATTTTGCGCCCCTCCGTCGCGGACGGAGCGTCCGTCCGCGTCCGACGCACACTGACGGCAGACGGTTTCCCACCCACCGCCAAGCCGACACGTGAGCGACGCTGACACCGGCTTCGACGTCGAGACGTGGCGAACCGCCGTCGAGCGCCACCGCGAGCGGAAAGACGAGTTCTTCGCCGGTGGGGGCCGCTCGCCGCTGGCACCGGCCGAGCGCGGGGGCTTCGAGGGGCTTGCCGTACTACCCGCCGGACCCCGACTACCGGTCCGAACTGCCCCTCGAGCGCGTCGAGGAGCGGGAGGAACTGACGGTGCGAACGACCGCAGACCGCGAGCGGACGTACCTCCGGTGGGGCCGGTTTCGGTTCGACCCCGACGGCGAGCGGCGGTCGCTGACCGCCTATCGGGAGTCGTCCGACGCCGATCGGCTGTGGGTGCCGTTCGCTGACGAGACCAACGGTGAGACGACCTACGGGGGCGGCCGGTACCTCGACCTGGAGGCGGACCACCGTACCGACGGCGGGTGGATCGTCGACTTCGACCTGGCGTACAACCCCTTCTGTCTCTACTCCGAGCGCTACGAGTGTCCGCTGGTCCCCCTGGAGAACCGGGTCGAGGCCGGCGAGCGCGCCGACTACTGACGGTCCCGTCCGGGACCGCTCGCGGTCGGCGGAGTCGAGGGCGGCGGGGCGCAGCCGCTCCCGCGGAGTGGGACCCTCACGCCCGGTCGCCGTCGCGGTCGACGCCGACGACGTCGAGGAGGTCCCGGAGGTCGTCGACGGCGTAGTCGACCGCCCGGTCCGGGTCGGCCTCCGCCTGCTCGGCGGCGGTCCCGCCGTGGGCGACGGTGACGAGGCCGGCCGCCGAGCCGCCACGCATGTCGTGGTCGTAGCGGTCACCGACGTACACGGACGCTCCGGGGTCGACCGACGCCGCGGAGAGCGCGACCTCGAACATCTCGGGATCGGGCTTCGTCCGACCGACCTCCTCGGAGGTGGTGACGTCGTCGAAGAACTCCCGGAGGCCGAACCGGTCGAGCATGCGCTCGGCCTCCCAGTGGTCGATGTCGCTGATGATCCCGAGGTAGAACCCCGCCTCGTCGAGCGCGCGCACGGTCTCGACGGCGCCGTCGGTCGGTTCGAGGTGCTCGTCGCTCGCGGCCTCGAACAGGGGAAACCACTCCGACTCGGGGATCGACCGCTCGACCTCGGCCTCGCCGGCGAGCAGGGCGTCGAGGTCCGCGCCCTCGCGGGCCGCGACCGCCAGGTCGATCGCGCGCGCGTATCCCGCCCGCGCGGTGCGGTACTCGGTTCCCTCTCGGCTCCGGAAGTAGTGGCCCAGCGCCCGCTTCCAGTCGTCGATCAGCGCCTCGACGTCGTCGATCCCCTCGCGCTCGGCGTACCGCCGGAGGAACGCCTCGTAGCCGTCCCGGACCGTCGACAGGTCGAGCAACACGCCCCCGATGTCGAAGAACGCCCCCTCGAACTCCGGATCGGCGTCCGGGTCCGCGTCCACGTCCATAGCGAGAGGCGGGGGCCGGCCGACAAGAGCCTACGGGTCCGACCCGTAGGGGCTGTCCGAGGCGTCGGGGGCCGGGCGGTCGGTGAGCGTCACCTCCAGTTCCCGGCGCTCGCCGTCCCGCAGGACCGTCACGGTGACCGTCTGCCCGGGGCTCGTGCGGAGGGCCAGGTAGCTGGCAAACTCCTCCAGCGTGCGGACGGTCTCGCCGCCGATCCCCCGGATCACGTCGCCGCCGACGGGTACCTGTTGGCTGTCGACGGTCTCGGTGTCGCTGGGTCGGAAGACGCCGTCGGCGGGGCTGCCCTCGACGGTCCGGACGACGATCAGCCCGCGGCTCTCCCCGAGGTCGTTGGCCCGCGCGATGGTCGGGGTCACCTCCGCCGTCCCGACGCCGACGTAGGAGTGGCGGTGCTCGCCGTCCTCGATCAGGGCCGGGACGACGCGACCGGCCAGCGGCGCCGAGATGGCGAAGGCGATGTTGTCTCCGCCCCCGGAGTTGACGACGCCGAGGACGTTCCCGTCGAGGTCGACCAGCGGCCCCCCGGAGTTGCCGGGGTTGACGGCCGCGTCCGTCTGGATGGCGTCGGGGATGGGGACGCCGGCCGGACTCGGGATGAGCCGGTTGACGCCGCTGATAATGCCCGCCGAGACGGTCCCGGCGAGCCCGTAGGGGTTGCCGATGGCGACGACCTCCTGTCCGATCGTCGGCTGGCGCTCGACGAACGAGAGCGGCGTCGCGTCCTCGGGTCTCGACTCGACGCGCACCACGGCCAGGTCGGAGTAGACGTCCGTTCCGACGACCGTCCCCGACCGCTGGTTCCCGTCGGCGAAGCGCACGCGGACCTCCCCGGAGTCGGCGACGACGTGGTGGTTGGTCACCACGTGACGACCGTCGACGACGAACCCGGTCCCCTGTCCCTGGCCGCGGTCGCCATCGACGAGCACCTGTCCGATGGAGGGCGCCACCTGGCGGTAGACGTCGGTGTAGACGCTCCCCTCGGCGGTCGCCCGCGCAGAACTGTTCACCGTCGGCTGCGTCGCTCCCTCGCCGTCGGTCGGTTCCGCGGTCGCCCCGTCGGTCGGTTCGGTGCTCAGATCGCTACACCCGGCAGCGAGGACCGAACCGACGAGGCCGAGAACCTGCCGCCGGCTCGGCCGACCCTCTGACATACCGGAGCCTCGGCCGCCGGGAGGATAAGCCCTCGGCCCGGCGAATCCCGGCCGCCGTTCGACAGTTTCGCCGAAGTACGCACCGCGTACCGGCCTACTATCCGATGTTCATGACTATCAGGGAGAGTGTAACTTTATACGGGGGAGCCGATGCGTGAGATATGAACCGGCGCCGCTACCTCGCCCTCTGTGGCGTCGCCGCCGTGGGGCCCCTCGCGGGATGTAGCGCGTTCGATCCCCCCGGCGACGACCCCGACGAGAGGGCGCGGACGACCGTCGACGGACCGGCGCAGTTCGACCGGGTCGTCGTCGGGATTATCGGGACCCCCTCGCTCGACGGATCGATCACCGTCCGCGTGTCGGCGTACAACTACGGCAGCGAACCGGGGACGTTCACCGACACGCTGGCGCTCGCCGAGGGGCCGGGCAACGCCTCGAAGCGCGTCCGGATCACCGACGTGCCGCCGGGGGAGCGCGAGCACGTCGACCTGGAGCTGTCAGTCTCGGGGGCCGGGCGCTACCGGTTCCGCCTCGAGGAGGCCGACGTGTACGCCACGGCGACGGTGGCGGCCGAGCGCGCCGAACCGGGGGAGACACTCGAACTCGACGGGTTCCGGATGACCGCCGAGGGCGTCACCTTCGAGAGCGGCGCCGTCTACGAGTTCCGCGAGCACGGCCGACGCCGCCAGGGGCTGCTCGACCCGAGCGTCGGGAACGTCTTCGCGGTCGTGCGGGGGACCGTCGAGAACACGACCGGCGAGGAGCGGACCTTCGACGCGTCGGCGCTGTCGGTCCCCGGCGGCGAGGGAGTTCGTGCCGACCGGATCGGCGACCTGCGGGCCGTCACCAGTCTCCGCGGGGCGTCGCTGGCAGGCGCGACTATCGACGCCGGCGAGCGCCTCGAAGGGTGGCTGCTGGCCGACGTCGACCCCGACGCGGTCCGGGAGGAGGGGATCGCGCTCAGCTGGCAGTCCGACGACGTCGCCGCGCCCGAGAAGCAGTGGCAGTTCCCGGCGCCGGACGCCCTCGCCGAGTTCGCCGTCGAGAGCTTCGAGGCGCCGCGGAAGGCGACCGCCGGCGACGTCGAGTTCGCCGCGACCGTCCGCAACGACGGCGACGCCGAGGGGACCTTTCGGGGGGCGATCGACCGCCGCGCCGACGGGTTCGGCTGGGAGGTCGTCGCCGTCCGCGAGGCGACGCTCGCGCCGGGCCAGAGCGCGACGTTCACCGGGACGGCGACGTGGCCGTACGTCGACTGGACGGCCTGGCGGCTCCGGCCCTTCCACGAGAAAGCCGAGACGGAGTACGAACCGCCGTCGGTCGAGTTCGGGCAACGGGTGCCGGCGGTCGACGGGTCCACGCTCGCGGTGTCGAACCCGCGGGTCCGCGACTCCTACGTCTACGAGACGACCGTCGAGGAGACGGTCACGGTCAACGGCACGGGGAACGTGACCGAAACCGAGACGCGGACCCGCACCGTCCGGCGGGTCCAGACCCCCACGGACTTCGGGGAGCGGCGGTTCCTGTTCGTCGACGTCGAGGTGGTCGCCGGCCGGGGCGGCGGCCGCCTCCCCCAGGAGGGGCAGTTCGCGGCGCTGGTCGGCGGCGAGGAGTTCGGCGTCGATCACGCCCACCGGCCCGTCGAGCCGGAGGTGTCGTTCTTCCAGGCCCCCGAGGAGGGGGAGTGGGAGGGCGAGACGGTCCGGGGGACGCTCGTCTTCGGCGTCCCGGCCGGGACGACTCGAGGGGCGGTCGCGGTGCGCTACCGGGAGTCGTACCCGAAGCGCACCGTCGAGGCGACCTGGCGGTGACCGATCGCGCCCTCGTCTCCCGCCTGCCTCCCTGACGGTAACCGATCGCCCGCAACCGTCGGACTAATGTAACGCCGCTCGGTTTTCCGGACGAACGATGGAAACCGAAGGTGAGATCCGATGACGACCGACCAGTTCAGTGTCGCCGGCGAGACCGCAGTCATCACCGGTTCCTCTCAGGGGATCGGACGGGTGACCGCCGAGCGCTTCGCCGAGGACGGCGCGAACGTCGTCGTCACCTCCAGGTCCCAGGAGAAAGTCGACGAGGTCGCGGCGGACATCGGGGAGAGCGACGCGCCCGGGGACGCCATCGCCGTCGAGTGCGACGTCCGCGAGCGCGACGCGGTCGAGGCGCTGTTCGAGGCGACCGTCGAGGAGTTCGGCGGCATCAACGTCCTCCTGAACAACGCCGGCGCCTCCTTCATGGCGGACTTCGAGGAGATCAGCGAGAACGGCTGGAAGACGATCGTCGACATCAACCTCCACGGCACCTACCACTGCTCGCAGGTCGCCGGCGAGCACATGCGCGAGCAGGCCGACGGCGGCGTCATCGTCAACTTCGCCAGCGTCGCCGGCACCCGCGGATCGCCGATGATGAGCCACTACGGCGCCGCGAAGGCGGCCGTCGTCAACCTCACGACGACGCTCGGCTACGAGTGGGCCGGCGACGGGATCCGGGTCAACGCCATCGCGCCCGGGTTCGTCGCCACGCCCGGCGTCGAGAGCCAGATGGGGGTCTCCGCCGACGACATCGACCGCACCGAGGTCGAGCGCCGCATCGGCCGCAGCGAGGAGATCGCCGACCTCGCGCAGTTCCTCGCCTCACCGGCGTCGTCGTATCTCGTCGGCGAGACGGTCGTCGCACAGGGGGTCCCGCGGATCGAGGAGTCGACCGACGTATGAGCGCGGATCGGGACGTCTTCCTGCCCGTGGCGGCCCAGCCGAGCGTCGAGGCGCTCGTCGAGCAGGCCGCGAGCGCCGAGGCGCTGGGCTACGAGCGGGTGTGGCTCCCCGAGACGTGGGGCCGGGACGCCGTCACCGTCCTGACGAGCATCGCCCGCGAGACCGACCGAATCGGCGTGGGAACGAGCATCATGCCGATCTACTCGCGGTCGCCGGCGCTGATCGGCCAGACCGCGGCCACCCTCCAAGAGGTCTCCGAGGGGCGATTCCGCCTCGGCCTGGGTCCTTCCGGGCCGATCGTAATCGACGTCGACGTGGTCAAGCGGGTCCTCTCGGGCGAAACCGTCGACTACGACGGCGAGTACTTCGACCTCTCGGGCTTCCGCCTGCGGTGTGCGCCGCCCGATCCCGCGCCGCCCGTCGACGCCGCCGGCATGGGACCGAAGGCGGTGGAGCTGGCCGGCCGGTTCGCCGACGGCTGGCACGCGCTGATGGTCACCCGCGAGGGGTTCCGCGAGCGCTACGAGGACCTCGCGCGGGGCGCCGACCTCGCCGACCGGGACGTCGACGACCTCCGGACCACGCTGTCGCTGACCTGCGCCGCCCTGGAGGACGGCGATCGCGCCCGCGAGATCGTCCGCCAGCACGTGGCCTTCTACGTCGGGTCGATGGGGACGTTCTACCGCGACTCGCTGGTCCGGCAGGGCCACGGAGCCGTCGCCGAGGAGATCTACGAGGAGTGGCAGGCCGGCGATCCGGAGGCCGCGACGGCCGCGCTGGACGACGGCGGGCCCGGGAGCGACTCGCGGAGTGGGAGGCCCTGGAGGGCGTCGACGCCGTCTCGGTGTCGTTCCCCCGGGAGGCGACCGTCGCGGAGATCGAGACGACGATCGACGCGCTGTCGCCCTGACGCGGCCGGCCCTCCGATCGTACCGGGAGGTCGCTCCGCGCGGAACGGAGTTCGAACAATAGGAATTATATATCAAAGCTGTTAGCGTCCACCATGTCGAATCCCAACGGTTGTCACCGCCGTCGAACCGTCCTGAAATCCATCGCGGGCGCAACCGGTATCGGCACGCTCGCCGGCTGTCTCGGGGAGGACAGCGGTAACGGGGGAGGCGGTGGCAGCGACGGCGGCAGCAACGATACGAACGGGAGCGGCGGCGACGGCGACGGCGATGGCGGGGGAGGCGGCGGGCAGACGGATATGGTGATGCTGACCTCGACGGAGACGACCGCAGCCTACGCCATGAGTCAGGGGATCGCCGCGACGGTCAACGACAACTCCGACACGGTCCGAGTCGACGCCCGGCCGAGCGAGGGGACCAACGCAAACGTCGGTCAGCTCGACCGCGAAGAGGCGCAGATCGGCTACATCCAGAACTGGACCGCGAACAAGATCGCGGAGGGGGAGGAGCCGTTCTCCGACCTCTCGTTCACCCCCAACCAGGTCCACCACCTCTACGATCTGGGCTGGTTCCTCTGTACCGCCAACGAGGGCTGGGAGTCGGTCGCCGACATCGAACCGGGGAGCCGCGTCTCGCCGACGCCGCGGGGATCGGGCACTGCCGAGATGCTCGAGCACGCTCTCGGCTACGTCACGGAGGACTACGAGCGGGTCAGCATCGATTACGGGGGTCAGGGCAGCGCCATGAGCGAGGGCCGCCTCGACGTCGGCGCCGGCACGTTCGTCAACTTCTCGGTCGAACCGGGCTGGCTCCAGGAGATGAAAGGGACCGTCGACCTCCGCCTGCTCGACTTCCCCGACGAGGCCGTCTCGCAGATGGAAGACGACTCCGCGCTGTTCGTCACGCAGATCGACACGAGCGACTTCGAGGGGTACGCCTACGCTCCCGACCAGCTGGCCTCGCCGTCGCTGTCGTACAACTTCATCGTACGCAACGACTTCAGCTACGACGCCGTCTACGACTACCTGGAGACCCTCCACACGAACCGCGAGGGCCTCGGCGAGTACCACGGCCTGTTGAAGCCGCTGGCCGACGAGGAGTACTTCCTGAAGAACGCCTACGACATGCCGTTCCACCCGGCTGCCGCCGACTTCTACGAGGAGATCGGGATCTGGAGCGACGAGTTCGAGCGCGGCGCCGAGTGAAGCGATGAGCACGAACACCGAGGCCGGCAATCGCGGCGACGAGCGCGGATTCGTCGCGCGGTGGCGCGCCGGTCGCAGCCGCGCCGAACTCGCGCTCCGGGGGACGATCACGGCGCTCGCGGTCGCGCTGAGCGTCTACACGTTCTACTACGCGTACAGCCTGGTGTTCGTCCGGGTGCGCCACTCGAACGTCTTCCTCGGGGCGGGACTGGCGCTGTTTTTCCTCTACGAGGCGCTGAAACACCGCTACGGGACCGAGGAGATGGCGGCCTATCGCGACCGGAAGCGCGCGCCCGACGTGTCGGCGCTCGACCGCATCCGTCGGACCCTCGGACCGTACGATCCGGCCGTCCTGGTGATCGAGGCGGCCGTCGCGGTCGCCGCCACGGCGTACGTCGAGTGGCACTTCGATCGCCTGCTCAACGACGCGGTCGTACTGGGGTTCACGGGGGCGGACTACGTCGTCGGCGCGCTGATCGTCGCCGTCGTCACCGACGCCACCCGGCGGGCGTACGGGTGGGCGATCACCTCCGTCGTCTTCGCAGCCATCGCCTACGCGATGGCAGGTCCGTGGCTCCCCGGCTTCCTCGGTCACACGGGGATGACCTGGCAGAACGTGGCCCGGTACGGAGCGATCGGGCTGTCGGGCACCTACGGGTTCATCCTCGGGGTCGGGGCGACGTGGGTGGCCGTGTTCATCATCTTCGCCGGGATGGCCAAGGCCTGCGGTGCGCTCCGCTTCATCCTCGACGGAGGACAGCGCCTCGGGCGCCGGATGCGGTCGGGGGTCGTCCAGGTCGCCGTCATCGCCAGCATGGCGATGGGATCGATCACCGGATCGGCCGCCGCCAACACCGCCACGACGGGGAGCTTCACCATCCCGATGATGAAAGAGCAGGGCGTCCGCCCGGACTTCGCGGCGGCCATCGAGTCGGTCGCCTCCTCGGGCGGGCAGATGATGCCCCCGGTGATGGGCGTCGCGGCGTTCATCATGGCCGACATCCTGCAGGTATCGTACGTTCGGATCATCCAGGCGGCGCTCGTCCCGGCGCTACTGTTCTACTTTAGCGTCGGCATCGCCGTCCAGTTCGTCGTGCTGCGCTTCGGCTGGACGACGGAGCGCGACCTCTCGGGGCCGAGCCCCTTTACCGCCGGCGCGCTGGTCACCGTCGGCTACGCCGCGCTGGCGATCGGCGCGTTCGCGGCCGCGCGATCCGTCCTCAGGACGTCGGCAGTCGCCGCGGGCGTCGGTGCACTCGCGGTCGTCCTCGTCGTCCGGGGGCTCCAGTCGGTCGCGACGCGGTCGGGCGGAGAGGCCGCCCGGGCGGACTTCGAGGGGAGCGTCGAGCGCTTCTTCGGCGGAACTCACTTCGCCGTCCCGATGGGGGTGCTGGTCTACACCCTCGTCGTCATGCGGCTGACACCCCTGTCGGCGGGGCTCTACACCGCACTCACGCTGATGGGAACGATTTTCGTCCGCCGGCTGTTCGTCGACGACTCGCCGGCGGCGGCCCTCCGGGAGTGGCTCCTCCAGACCGTCCGCGGCCTCCGGTCGGGGGCCATCGACATGGCGCCGCTGGTCGGCGTGCTCGCCGCGATGGGGATCATCATCAGCATGCTCACCCAGACGGGACTCGCCCAGAAGATATCGCTCCGGATGGTCGGCCTCGCCGGCGGCGTACTGGTCGCCGTCCTCGTGATGGCGATGTTCCTCAGCATCCTCTTCGGACTCGGGATGCCGACCCCCGCAGCGTACATCCTCGTGGTCATCCTCGTCGCTCCGGGGATCATCGAGGTGGGTATCCCGGAGATCACCGCCCACCTGTTCGTCTTCTACTTCGCGATGTTGTCGGCGATCACCCCGCCGGTCGCCGTCGCCGTCGCCGTCGGCTCGCGGATCGCCGACGCGAACTTCATGCGGACCGGCAAGCAGGCGCTGCGGATCGGCGCGCCGGGGTTCCTGATCCCCTTCGCGTTCGTCACCAACTCCAGTCTGATCTACTGGTCGTTCCCGGCGACGCTCGTCCACACCGCGGTCGTCTTCGTCGGCGTCGTCGCGCTGGTGGCCGCGACGACCGCCTACGACGGCGAGGCCGTCCTCGGACCGGCCCGCCGGCTGGCGTACCTCGCGCTCTCGCTGATCGCGCTGTACGCGCCGATGACGGTCGTGCAGGCGGGAGCGGCGCTGGCGATCGCCGCGGGACTCGCGATCGCGCAACTCGAACGCGGCGAGGGGACGCCCTCGCCGGCCGAGGGGCGCTGACCGGCGCTCAGTGACCCGACCACGGGTCGCCGACCGCCGACCGTGATCGGCGGTCCGTCCCTGCTCTCGGACAGATTCCGAGACCGCCGGCGGGAACGGTCGACCCACCTACTTTTATCGCCGTGGGGGGAGCTACCACGGACGATGACCGAGTACACCGGTGCGGACCTGTTCGTCGACGCGCTCTCGGAGTACGGCGTCTCGCGGGTGTTCGGCAACCCCGGGACGACCGAACTCCCCGTCCTGAAGGCGATCGGCGACAGCGACCTGGAGTACGTTCTGGGCCTCCACGAGGACATCGCGGTCGGGATGGCCGGGGGGTACGCCCAGACGCGGCGCTACCACGCTCACCACGACGGCGTGATGCCCGCGAGCGTCGTCAACCTCCACGTGACGCCCGGCCTGGCCCACGGGCTGGGCAACGTCTACGCGGCGAAGATGACCGGCGCGCCGATGGTCGTGACCGCCGGCAACCACGAACTCCACTTCCGCCACGAGGAGCCGATCCTCTCGGGGGACCTGCTGGAACTCGCCGAGCAGTTCTGCAAGTTCTCGACGGAGGTGACCGACGTCGACGCGTTGCCGAGCGTCCTCCGGCGGGCGTTCCGGGAGGCGCTGACGCCGCCGACCGGCCCCGTCTTCCTGGCGCTGCCGGCGGACGTGATGATGGACGCCACCGAGGAGAGCGTCGAGCCGCTGGGACCGATCCCCACCGCCGGGCGGGGCGACCCGGCCCAGATCGACCGCGCGGCGGACCTGCTGGCGGCCGCCGACGAACCGGTGTTCGTCCTCGGCGACCACGTCGCCCGCGCGGGCGGCGCCGACTCCGCGGTCGAACTGGCGGAGGCGACCGGCGCGCGGGTCCACGGGGAGATGCTGGCCTGCGAGGTCAGCTTCCCCGGCGACCACGAGCAGTGGCTCTCGTTCATCCCGCCCCGGGAGGAGTTCGCCGCGACGCTGATGGACACCGACACCCTGCTGTTCGCCGGGTGTTCGACGAACACGACGCTGCTTCCCCACGAGAGCGACCTCGTCTCCGGGGACGCGACCTGCGTCCACGTCAGCGACGACCCCTCCGAGGTCGGGCGGCTCTACCCCACCGACGCTGCCGTCGTCGGCGACCCCGACGCGGTGCTGGCCGACCTGGCCGACCGGGTCCGGGAGCGCGTCGACGACGGCGAACGGGAGCGACGCCTCGCCGCCGTCCGGGACCGCAAGGAGGCGGTCGCGGGAGTGATCGAGGGGATCGGCACCGGCGACGCCGAGGACGACCCGCGGGCCTCGAAGGCCGACCTCGTCGACTCGATCCGCGCGGCCGCCCCCGACGCCTACGTCGTCGACGAGGGCGTCACCTCGAAGTACCCGCTGATGATGCGCTGGCCGCTCCAGCCCGAGCAGTTCGTCTCGAACAAGGGCGGCGGCCTGGGCTACGGCCTGCCGGCCAGCGTGGGCGCGGCCTTCGCCGAGCACGAGCGCGGGGCGGACGGCGGTCCGACTCGGGACGTGATCGGCTACGTCGGCGACGGCTCCTACCTCTACTACCCCCACTCGCTGTACACGGCCGCGCGCCACGACCTCGATCTCACCGTCGTCGTCTCGGACAACCGCAACTACCGCATCCTCAAGGACAACACCACGGCGATGTTCGGCGGCACCGACGAGGACCACACCTACGTCGGCATGGACTTCGACCCCCCAGTCGACATCCCGACGAACGCAGAGAGCCACGGGGCGACCGGCCGTCTGGTCGAGGACCCCGAGGCGATCGAGGAGGCCGTCGCCGACGCGATCGCCTCGGGCGGTCCACACGTGCTGGACGTGCTCGTCCACGACTGACGGGACCGCAGCCCGGCGATCGGAGACGCCTCAGTCGTCGGCCTCGACGGTCGCGCGCTCGTCTCGCTCGGTCGTCTCGGGGAAGATCTTCCCCGGGTTGAGCGTGTCGTTGGGGTCGAGGGCGTCCTTGATCCGGCGCATCGCCGCGACGCCCGCCTCCCCGTGTTCGAGGGTCATGTACTTGCGCTTCCCGAGGCCGATGCCGTGCTCGCCCGTCGAGGTGCCGCCGAACTCGATGGCCTTCTCGACGACCTGCCGGTAGATCTCCTCCCCGCGCTCGAAGCTCTCGAGGTCGCCCTTCTCGACCATCACCGTGTAGTGGACGTTGCCGTCCCCCGAGTGACCGAAGCAGGGGACCATTATCCCGTGTTCCTCCTCGAGGTCCTTGGCGTAGCGGATGATCTCGGGGAGTCTGCTGATCGGGACGGTGATGTCCCCCGGGTGCAGCGGGTGGAGGTCGTCGTCGTACGCCCGGAGCGCGAAGGCCAGTTCCTTGCGGGACTCCCAGAGGGCGTCCATCTCCTCCTGGTCGGCCATCTCGAAGCGCTGGACGCCGTGAGCGTCGAAGATCGCCCGGCAGAAGTCGATCTCCTCCTCGATGCCGTGGTCGGCGTGGAACTCGAGGAAGGTCATCGGCGCGTCGGGCAGGCCCGTGTCGAGGTACTCGTTGGCGATGGCGGCGCTGGTGGGGTCGATGAGTTCGATCTTCGCTACGTCAACGCCCGACCGGACGGCGTCGGCGACGGCCTCCGCGGCGTCGTCGAGGGTGGGGAAGATCGCCCGCCCGCCGCGGATCTGCTGGGGGCGCCCGGCGAGTTCGAGCGTGGCGCGCGTGATCACTCCCAGGGTCCCCTCGCTACCGATCAAGAGGCGCTTGAGGTCGTAGCCGCTGGAGGTCTTGACGGCCTTGCTGCCGGCCTCGATCACGGACCCGTCGGCCAGCACCACCTCGAGTTCGAGCACCCAGTCGCCGACCTCGCCGTACTTCACCGTCTGCATCCCGCTGGCGCTGTTGGCGATCATCCCCCCGATGGTCGAGAGGTCCCCCGAGGAGGGCAGCGGCGGGAAGAAGAGCCCCTCGCTCGCGACGGCCTCGTTGACCGCCGATCCCATCACCCCCGGCTGGACGTCGATCTGGAAGTCCTCGGGGCGGACGTCGAGCACCGCGTCCATCTCCATGAGGTCCATGCTGATCCCGCCCTGGGCGGGGACGGGGTTGCCCTCCAGGCTCGTCCCGGCGGCGTAGGCCGTGACCGGGACGCCGCGCTCGTCGGCCGCCGAGAGGACTGCGGACACCTCCGCCGTCGACTCCGGGCGGACGACGGCGTCGGGGACGACCGCCCGGTCGCTGCCCTCGGTTCCCCAGTCGGCGGAGTGTTCCTCCCGGTCGGCGTCCTCGAAGGAGACCCCTACGCCGAGGTCCTCGAGGAACGAGCAGTCGTGTGGCATGCGATACCGTCCGGTCCGCGGACGGGTTAAGTCTTCGCGACTCGCGGTCCGGCCGGCCGCTCGCCGTTGGCCCCCCGCGGCCCGGATCGATCGGTCAGACCGCGATCAGCGCCGTTAGATCGGCAGCGCGTCCGTCTCGACGTCGCCGCGGCGACCGTCGAGGACCGCGAACCGCTCGCCTCGGCGGCGTTCGAGCCAGCAGAGCAGTCGCTCGGCCCACGCGAGCTTCGCTCGCTTGGCCGGGCCGACGGCGGGGTCGTCGAAGTCCCACCCCGGGAAGACCAGCGCGGCGGCGCCGGCGTGGTCGGCGAGGAAGGCCCCGCGGTCGCCGTCGGTGAACCCGCCGTAGTTGGCGACCGGTCCGACGGGTTCGGCCTGGGTCGTCGGGAGGACGTTCCGGCCGGCCATCTCCGGGACGTACTCCTCGACGGCGGCCCCGTTGTCGCCGTGTGCGTGGACGGCGACGGGCGTCCCCTCGCGAGTGAGATCGACTGCGGTCTCGGGGTTCTTGTCGAGGTCGGTCACCATGAGGTCGACGTCGACGCCGGCCGCCCGGCAGACGTCGGCGGCGCTGGAGGCGGCGACGACGGCGTCCGCCCGGCGCGCGCGTGCGACCTCGTCGGGTAGCGACGGCCCCGCGCCGGCGACGGCGACGGTTCCCCCGGCGAGCGCGTCCAGTCGGCGGTCGTCGAAGGGCGAACAGAGCGCCGCGAGGCGGTCGCGGATCCCGCGGTCGGCGGCGGGGTCGAAGCCGAAGTCCGCGAGGATCGCCTCGTAGACGGGCTCCCACTCGGCGTACTCCATGTCGGTGGAACTACCGACGGCTGACGCTATGGGCTTTGGCATCCCGATAACGATGTCGGCCGACCGGTCACAGAGTACCCCTACCCACGCGACCGGCCGGCTCGCACCTGCGCCTTTCGGCGGCGCTGGTATAAGCTTTCTCGTGTCCGGGGAGGGCGAGTCGGACGGATGACCGACGGACGTCAGCCGTCAGTCGCTGGTCGTCGTCGGTCACCCGAAGCCGATCACTCCCGGTTCGGCTTCCGGTCCAGCGCGTCTCGGACCGGCGCGAGCGCGGCCGCCAGGTCGTCCTCCGCGCCCCCACAGATCCCCCGGAGCGCCGCGGGCGCGCCGAACAGCAGGTCGGCGTCCCCCCCGGCGGCGTAGCGCGCGCCGTGCTCGTCGGCCAGCGCGGCGAGTCGGTCGGCGGCCGGCGCCGCCAGTCCGCGGAACTCGAAGACGCGGGTCGGCGCCGCGCCGGCGGCCTCCCGGTCGCCCCCCACCCGGTCGAGGTGCCGGCCGGCCTCCCGCTCGGCGGTCACGTCGAGTTCCTCGACGGTCGGCTCGCTGACCCGGCGGGCGGTGAACGCGTCGCCGACGAGCGCTGCGTCCCGCGTCTCGGCGACGTCGTGGGTCCGGACGACGTGGGCGCCCCGCTCGACCGCCATCGCCGTCGCCGCCAGCGAGACGGGCAGGGCCGCCTCGGTCGACCGGCCGGCCAGTTCCCGCAGGAAGTTCTTCCGGTTGATCGAGACGAGGATCGGTCGGTCGAGGGCGCGGAACTCCCGGAGCCGACGGAAGGTCTCGCGGTCGTCCGCGAGGGTCTTGGCCTCCGACCAGCCGCCGAAGGCGGGATCGACGATGGTCTTCTCGGTGAACCCGGCGCGCCGGAGCGCGTCGTAGACGTCGTCGGCGTAGCTCCGGTCGGCGGAGCCGCGGTCGTCCGCCCGCCGGCTCCCCCAGTCGACGGCCTCCACGGCACCGGGCCGCTCGAGGTCCGGCGGGGAGGCCATCTTGACGACGGCGGCCCCGCGCTCCTCGCAGACGCGGGGCATCTCGGGGTCGGCGAACCCGCAGATGTCGTTGACCATGTCGAACCCGCGGTCGAGCGCCGCGGCGGCGACCTCGTGGTAGCGCGTCTCGATCGAGAAGACCGGGTCTGCCGAGACCGATCGGATCGCCTCGACGGCCGTCTCGAGGCGGTCGAGTTCCTCCTCCGCGGAGAGCACGCCGAACTTCTTGTTGGCCGACTCCAGCCCGACGTCCACGATGTCGGCGCCCTCGCCGACGAGGGACTCGTCGACGTACTCGGCGGCCTCTCCCGGGTCATCGAAGACGCTCGGCTCGTAGGGCGACTCCTCGGAGACGTTGAGCACGCCCATGATCCGGGGCGGGTAGTCGTCGCCGATTCCGAGCCCCGCGGCGTCGACGTTCTGCATACCGGCCGGTAGGACGGGAGCCACAAAGCAGGCCCGATCGGCGCCGAGTCTCCGCGGCCGACAGGTCCGGTCCGCGAGCCGCGGTCGGCGAGCGGGGCCGGCCGCTATCCGGTCCCCGTTCTCTCGCCCTGGTCCTCCGGCTGTCTCTTCGGCTTCTCCTCGGAGCCGTAGACCGGTCCGAGCAGTTTCTCGAGGCCGACCCGGAGGTGCTGGTGGAAGGTCCGCGGGGAGTCCCGGCGCCGGGTCGGCCGTTCCGGCCGTCGCTCGCACCTCGAAGTCGTCGGGGGTCCCGGAGACGGTCCAGGCAGCCTCGTCGACCGCCAGGTCGGCGATCCGGGAGGCGACGAGTTCCTCGATGGCGGCCCGCGACCCGACCTCGGGCAGCGATCCGGCGAGGTCGGCGGCCAGCCGACCGATCGCGCCAAGCGCCTCGGTGTCGCGGACCCGCTGGCCGGGCGCCGGCCCGTCCGCGCGCCGGACGAGCAGCGCGTGGCGCTCGCCGTCGTGGACGAACGACCGGATCCGGAGGCGGGCGCGGTCGGGGGAACGCCGGTCCCGGTCGGACGCCGCGACGTCGTCGGGCTCGGGCGTCACAGCGGCCGACGTCGCCTCGCCGTCGAGGACCGCCCTGATCGCGGCGCCGTCCCCGCAGGACGCGAGGTAATCGGTACTCGACACCCTCACGAAAAATGGTGCGGCCGGAAGACGCCCCGGACGCGACCGGAGCCGCGACCGGATTCCGGGCGGCGAGCCCGACCGGGGAGAGAAACGCGTCGCTTTTCCTTCCGCGCCGGGTACCGCCGGACATGGCGAAGGTGAGCATCGGTCTCCGGGGGTGGCGGTTCGAGGCGGACGCCGTCCTCGACGACGACGGGTCGCTCAAGCCGCTGGGGATGATCCCCGACGAGCCCCGCGAGCGCATCGCGCGGTTGGCGACGCTCGTGGACAAGCCCTGCGACGCCTGCTGGCTGATCCACGGCGAGGAGAACAAGCGACAGTGCAACCAGGCCCGGATCGTCTACGGCGAACCGCTCGGCGAGGTGGTCCTCTGTGAGGAGCACGAACCGGCCTTCCTCTACTGGTTCCGCGAGGAGGACGGCAGCGACCTCGCCGGCAGCCGCCTCCTCCAGAACGCCTTCCACCAGTGGTTCGACGACGGCGGGCGCGCCCCCGAGGGCTACGCCGGGACCGACCACGTCGAGACCGACCCCGCGTCGGTCCCCCAGCCGCCCCGGAACCCCGAGCTCGACGACCTCGAGACCGAACTGGCGGAGATGGACGAGGAGCGCCGGGAGGCGCTGGG